>JASMTQ010000035.1:0-6095 GCA_041694275.1 Caryophanales bacterium | reverse complement strand
AGCCATCTGGGCAAGCTGTCTTGCGAGGTCTCTTGTAGGTGCCAAAATGACGGTTTGAACGTGTTTTTCACTTTCTCTTAGTTTCTCGAAAACCGGAAGCAAGAACGCATGGCTCTTTCCGGTTCCGGTCTCACTGGCTGCGATGACGTCTCTTTTTTCAAGGGCTTTTGGAATGACTTTTTCCTGAATGGGACTTAACTGTTGAAAATCGAGTCCTTTTAGGGCATCATATAGGTAGGATTTGGTGAATTTGATCATAGTATCGCCTCTTTCTCAGGGTCCATTATACACTAAAATGGCCAATCATTACCATCATAACACAAAAAGGATGTGTTCCAATGCAGGTTCTTTCACTAACGCCAAGAGGGTACTGCCACGGTGTGGTTTACGCCATCAATACCGTTAGAAAACTCGCGCATGATCCAAACATCAAAAAACCGATTCATGTCCTCGGCATGATCGTTCACAACAAGAAAATCGTTGAAGACCTTGACGCCCTCGGTGTGAAGACACTGCATGAAAAAGGGGTGAGCCGTCTAGAGTTGCTTGATAGAATCAGTGAAGGCACGGTTGTTTTCACGGCTCACGGAGTCAGTGAACAGGTAAGAAAGAAAGCCGAAGTAAAAGATCTCGATATCATCGATACGACGTGCAAGGACGTAACCAAAAGCCAGCAGACAATGAACGCCTACCTGGATGAGGGTTACGACGTCATCTTCATCGGAAAAAAGGAGCATCCTGAAAGTGAAACGGCGCGCTCACTTGGTGAAAACGTCCACATCGTCACAAACAGAAAAGACATTGAAACGCTTGATATAGATAACGAAAACATCGCACTCACAAACCAGACCACGATGAGCATGTTCGATATTTATTCGCTCAGTGAAGCCCTCAAAGAAAAATACCCAACGCTCACATTGATAGAAGAAATCTGCAACGCGACCAAGACCAGGCAGCTCGCAGTGAAAACACAGCCTGGGGACACCGATCACTGTTTTGTGGTCGGAGACAGGTATTCCAACAATTCAAACAAGCTTGTGGAAGTCTCCATACAATCAGGCATTGACGCGTCGCTTATAGAAAGCATAGAAGACATTGATGTCTCCCGTCTAAAAGACATGAACAAGGTCTCTATCACAAGTGGTGCGAGCACGCCGACCAAAGTCACTAGTGAAGTGATCCGGTTCCTCCAAACCTTCGACTCCGAAGATCCATCAACCCATTCAGTTGATAGTTTTGTTTTAAAAAGCAACCTGTTCAAAAAATAAGGCATCGAGGCGAGTGATAACGCCTCGATGCTTTTTTTCTGTCAAGACATTGGATTTTGAAGCTGGTCTTTCATCTGGTCGCGTCTTGATTCGTAGTCTGAAAGTCTTTGTTGCCTGTTTTCAGTGAAATTTTCGGTAATGGCATCGATATCGACTTGCGGTCCATTTTTGTTTTGCACGGCTTCTCTGTGCGTTTCAACCTCTTCACTGAATTCGTTTTGAAGCGCGGTTTTCATTGCTTCATGGGTTTGCTGCCTGTTTTGTCTGAACGCCTGCACACTGTCCTTGTGTTCAAGGACGAGGATTTCCATGATGTCGCTCATGTCCATTTCAAGGCCTTCTTCGAATGTAAAGCTTCCATCGATTTCCGCCGCTCTAGAAATGAGACGAGCGCGCCCCACGCCGATTTCATAGTCTTCTGCGAGTTCACGGTAGGTTTCATCGATTCCACCTTCCATGAGGGCGGCGCCGATGCGTCTTTGTTCAAGATGGGTTTTTACGTGCGTGTTTACATTTTCCTTGAAGGTTTCATCTTCACCATCCGCGGTGATGAATATGGCGTTGTCTTCACTGTTTACATCGAGATAGCCTGTTTCAACAGCGGATTCAAGGTAAAGATCGAGGGCGTCTTCATACGCCATGCCGACAAAGTCAAGATCCGCAGCCACGATTTCCGCATCTTCGTTTAAAAGCGAAAAGCTTTCGACGGTTCCTTCATCATCCACGATGAATTCAATGGAAGGGTTGATGTCCAGGGCCAGGTAGTTGGACCCTTCTTCCTCATTTGAACATGCGCTTAGTGTCAGCATTAGAATCAACAAGCTTGCGACCATTAATACCTTTTTCATTTTAACGCCTCCTTTTCACCCTTTAAACAAATGAAGACCAGGATTTATTGGAAACATAAAAAACATCCCCTTTGAAAGTTTTTGACTTTCAAAGGGGATGACTTATTCGGTAATGATGGCAGTGCTTGTATAAGCTACTCCGCTTCTTTCGTATTCAATGGTTATTTCAGTGCCTGGGAGTGTATTCTGTACTGCCTCGTAAAGGTAGTTCTGGTTATAGATTTCACGGAAACCACTCATGGACGCGGTTTTATAGGCGGTGATCGTGTCCCCTGATTCAAGGCCGAGCGCATCGGCGGTGCTTCCAAGGGTGACTGAATCGATGCAGGCGCCATACTCGGCTGCGCACTGCGTAGCATCATTCATGGATACGCCGAGTGTCGCTCTGGTGACCACGCCATCATCTTCAATGTCTTCTATCATGCGCGAGATGGTGTTTGAAGTGAGCGCAAAGCCCATGCCTTCAACGTTTTCACCGGTAAGTTTGAGGGTGTTCATCCCTATGAGTTCGCCTTCACTGTTTACAAGCGCGCCTCCGCTATTGCCAGGAGAGATGGCAGCGTCGTGCTGAATGAAGAACGCGTCTGTACCATCGGTATTCATATAGCGCATGGGCGAGGCGACGATGCCTTCTGTGATGCTTCCTATGTAGTTTTGGCCCTGGGGACTGCCCAGTGCGTAGACCCTTTCACCTGAGTTCACGGTATATGAATCGGCGATTGGAACGGTGTTTACACTGTGCGTCGGTGTGAACGTAATCACCGCAATATCGGTTTCAGGGTAACTGCCAAGAACTGTGATGTTTGAATCGGGTACGATGTAGTAGTTGTTGTAGTATTCATAGACGATTTCAAGGGTTTCGTAGTTTTCGATAACGTGATGGTTGGTAATCATGTTATAAGAGCCGTCTCCATTATCCTTGTAGACGACGCCAGACCCGGTGCCGCTTTCTGTTGAGTTGATGTTGTTTACACCAACAATGGCGCTTTCAATGGTTTCAAGCATGACAACTGGATCGGTTGAACCATCCACGGTTTCTCCTGTAGAGAGGTCAATCCATTTTGCATAAAGCGTCATGTCTTCACTTGGCATGGTTGAAGATGCGAATGGCGTATTGAAATCCGCGTCTTCAAACCACCCCATGAATTCAAAGCCTGAGCGTGAAGGATCAGGAAAGTCGATTGGGCTTTCGTAGGCTTTGGTCCTGGTGAACGTGTTGCCATTCAGAGTATCGAAGGTAAGGGTAATGCTCAAAGGATCATAAAGCGCCTGAATCACTGTATCTTCAGTGGCCTCAGTCGGTTCACTCGCAAAGCCCGTGAAGGCATACCCTTCAATATCGGGTGCTTCTGGATAGTTTATCTGTGCGCCTTCTTTAAGGGTTTGAACGTCAAACACGGTCCCCTCTGGCGTCTTGAACTGAATGGTGTAGATGGCGAAATCGAGATCGATGGTTTCCTCGCTTCCATCCGTGTAGGTAAAAACAAGAGTCTGGTTGTTTTCAAGATGGGCGGACTCGATCAAAGTCTCAGGAAGGCCTGCGTCATTCAGGGGTACGGAGCCGACATTGATGGTGGTATCATCACTGAGCGTGAAAACGAGCTCATTCGATTCATTGAAATAAGCATCCGTGACGGACGTGCCTTCAATGCTTGAAAGCCAGGTTTCATAATCCTCTTCAAGGGACGTGTCCGCAACACCGAGCGTGTGAATGGTATGGAGTAAAAGCGCACGGCTATCAGTGACAAGGGTAATGTCAAAGCTGAAGGATTCTCCTTCGTAAGTCCCCTCAAGTGTCTTGGTGCCTTCGCTTTCCAGTGCATCAAGAGAATCCCCGTTAAGATATGTGCTTTCAAGAGGCACATATTCAACAGAGTCATCGTCAAAAGTCACTTCGAGCGTGATGGTTGAAAGATCCAAGTCATCGGTGACATACGCATTTTGCATAGTCCCTGTACGTACATCGACCGTTTCAACTTCGCTTTCTTCACTGCCCGTCGTGTAGGGCGAAAGATCAATGTCACAGGCTGATAAAGTCAAAACAATTCCAATCACACTCATGAAAAAGATGGTTTTTCTCAAAATGGATTTCATAGTACTCACATCCTTTGTCTATCAATAGAATAGCATATTTTCCTTTAGGGGTGTGGATATAAACATAGATAAGTAAAAGCCGGGCCACGCATAGCGTGACCCGGCAATCAGGTTTGAAATGGTTATGCTATGAAGGCAGTGGTATCGCTGTCGTCTGTTTCTTCATCTGGTGCTGTGTCTTCTTCAGGGGTGGTGTCTTCTTCAGTTGACTCGTCATCTGAGAAGGGGCCGTGTCCACCCATATGCCCTCTGGCTTTTTCTTTGATGTCTTCCATGCGGCTTTCGTGGTTTCCGCGGCTGTTTTCAATGTTCTTGCGAACTTGTTCTTCTATTTGATCCCAGTCCACCTGACCTTCAAATGGACTGCCTTCTACAGCGTCCTCTGACTCCTCAGAAGCGTTGCCACGATTTCTCATTTCTTCTTTCATCGCGTTTTTGAACGCTTCACGTTCTTCACGTTTTTCGTTTCTGAATTCGTTCATTCTTTCACGATGTTCATCTCTTAGAATACTCATGATTTCGCCCATGTTCATCTCAACGGCTTCTTCAAATGTGAGATCCTCTTGAAGGGTTACAGCACGGGAGATCAAACGGACTCTGCCTAAACCGATGTCGTATTCTTCTGCGAGTGCACCGTATTCATCCGCAAGATCAGCGTCGAATGCGGCACCCATGA
This sequence comes from Caryophanales bacterium, assembly GCA_041694275.1. Taxonomy (GTDB): domain Bacteria; phylum Bacillota_I; class Bacilli_A; order Izemoplasmatales; family Izemoplasmataceae; genus M55B118. The sequence continues at coordinate 1,209 of JASMTQ010000035.1, read as the reverse complement.
TTCCGCGTTCTTCAAAATGATTGCGGACCAGGTCCTTGACGTCTTCACGAAGAGTTCCGTCTTCATCAAGCGGAACATCGGTAGTGTCTTCTTCAGTTGGTTCTTCAGTAGTACCTTCTTCTTCAGTAGTACCTTCTTCTTCAGTTGGTTCTTCTGAATCTGTTTCATCTTCGCTAGTAGTAATGTAAACCGCGTTATCTTCCGCGTTCGCGTCGATATAACCGGTTTCCTCTGCAGCGGTCAAGTAGGTTTCTAGTGCTTCTTCATAGGTCATGCCTGTGAAATCAAGATCAGCAGCGACAATTTCAGCATCCTCGTTAACGAGGGTGTAGCTTTCAACAATACCGTCTTCATTGACGATGAACTCAATGGATGGATTGATATCAACTGCGAGGTACGTCCCTTCTTTTAGATCCTCTGTAGTGTCTGTGTTGTCGATGTTACAGGCCGCAAGCGTACTTGCCAGGGTAATAACACCGAGTAATGCGAGTAGTTTTTTCATGATTTTGTGCCTCCTTTAGGTTTTTTCACTTTTTAAACAAGTGAATGCTTTAAATTATTGGATTAAATTCAAATGATTGAGAAAGCGGAGGATTTATAGGGGAAGGGGAACCTCCGCTTTCACCAAATCAAGTTGGTTGATCAAGCAACCTCGAAAGTGGATTGAGATATCCGACTTTCACCCTTTAAACAAGCAAGGTGGCAAATTTATTGGAAAGAATTAAAAAAAATTCAGAAAATATTGATTTCTGAATTTTAAGCGTGTCCTCAGTTTTTGAGAGATTCAAAATATAATGCTACTCGGTTATGGCGTCTACCAGTGCTTCTCTTTCTTCAGGCGTACGGTTTTCTAAAAACCCGATAACGTCCAATGCTTTTTGTATATTCTCCTCTGAGACATCCCTGTCACCACTTTTTAGTCTATCCTTGATTGTCTGCAACACCTGATCATCGGTGCCATCTTCTTCGAAAAGCATTGTAAGCCCGCATTGATTGGATTGATCAGTATAGCATTCTTCCATAGCATCAAGGATGGCTTCCTTGTCATTTTCATAGTCGTTTCCTGAAGTAATCACCAAAACAGCCGAGCCAATCAGTATAAGAAAGAACATGATTTTGATAAATTGCATGGACACTTCCTCCCTGAATAACATGAATATTTGAATATTTTGTTCGTGCATAGCAAAATTTTTGAGGGTGGCAAAACAC
>JASMTQ010000034.1:0-2588 GCA_041694275.1 Caryophanales bacterium | reverse complement strand
TGCGGTCGACATGGGCTGCATTGGTGAAGACTTGTCGTGCACTGAAGAAGACGTATCCATCTGTGCCAAGGATTCAAGCGGCCCTTATGACTACGATCTCGTAAGTCTTTTCAAACACACCGCCGTCGCCAACAACATCAACCACGCCGTTGACATCTATCCGATGTATGGCAGTGACGTCTCGGCCGCAAGAAGCGGCGGTAACGACTTCAAAGGCGCCTTGATAGGTCCTGGCGTCCATGCCTCACATGGCATGGAACGCACGCATTACAACGCCGTCAAAGCCACCGTTGAACTTCTTTATCATTATGTGATGGAGTCCTAGGGTGAAACTCACCAAACTCGAAGAGGCCCTTTTCTTTTCTCTCATCCTAGTGAGTATGCTCATGGCCGCAAACATCCTCATTGAGATGACAATCGGCATCACATTCTCGTTTTTCTCCCAGGTCATTCATATCGCATTTTACATTCTGGCCTTGTTCACACCGCTTTACATGGTCATACAGTGGATGAAGGTTTCTACAAAGGAGCGGTTCTTAAAAATCGTTCTGGCTTTGATCCCAGCCGTTCTTTTCGGATTTTTTTCCGTGGTTCTTTCCACCGAACTCGGCTATATTCTTGCAAGTTTCTAGTAAAAAAAGCGAAATGCCAGAGTTTTTGGCATTTCGCTTTTATTATGGGCTTTTTCTTATGGATTGAGGATGAAATCGGTAAACATGCCATCGCGCATGATGGGGATTTCTTCCCCGTCTGGCTTGACGCCGGTGATTTCAAGGTTGACGCTTCCAACCATGAAATCAAGGTGTACCTGACTTCGGTTGATGCCGTGTGTTTCACTGAGTGTCTTGATGTCCTTGATTTTTTCCTTGTTGTGGATGGCGTTCATGTACGCGTTTCCGAAGGCGAAGTGCGCACTCGAGTTTTCATCAAGCAGCGTCTGAAAGAACAGTCTATTGGTTCTTCCCACAGGCGAGGTGTCCTCAACCAGGGCGACTTCCCCGAGAAAACTCGCACCCTCGTCGATTTGCATGATTTTTTCAAGATTGGCGCGGTCGTCACTTTCTATCGATTCAACCTTGCCATCCTTGAATGTTACGGTGAAAGGCTTCAGGGTTGTGCCTCTCACACTTATCGGCTTGGTCGAGACGAGGGTGCTGTTGACACCGGTCTTTTTGGGGACGGTGAACAGTTCTTCTGTTGGAATATTGGGCAGGAAGATGTCCTTGCCTCTTTTCTGTGCACCCGATACCCATCTATGGGCCTTTGGCAGTTCGACGGTCAAATCGGTGCCCCCGCCCTTGTAGATGAGGGTTTCAAAGTGCATGTCGTTTAAAGTTCTTCTTATCTTTTCCAGATGGTTTAAATGCTTGGTGAAGGCGTCAAGAGGATTTTCTTCATCAAGACGCATGATTCTGATTATATCCTCGAAAAACTGCATGAGACCGTCACCCGCGTCGTATTCGGGGTAGACTTTCTTTGACCATTCGAATGAAGGGTAGGGAACGACGCTCCATTTGAGGGTCCTAAGGATCTTGTCCTGGTAGGGTCGGGTTTTTGGCGTCATGGCCTTGCGGGCCATGGTCGCCCGTTTTTGGTCTACGCCCTGCATGAGGTCAGGAAAGCTTGTGGCTACGTTGATGAAGGCCGCTTTTCTGTTCGTGGTTTCCTTTAAGCGGTGAAGAATGTAATCGGGGACGTCTTTCAAGACGTCTTCACTCGCATACCGGTACGCGGCGCGGGAAAGATAAGGGTCCTGGTAGTTTACGTGGACCGTCCCGCTTTTAAATGTTTTGTAGGCTTCTTCTGTGAGTTTTCTCACGAAATCCTGAGCGGTGATGGGTGCGTTGATGACGAGTTCTTCGTTTTCCTTTAGTGCGACCCCTCTTAGAAGTACGAGGCGGGCATACATGATTAGCTGCTGTTCATTCATGGAGTCTCATTTCCTTTCCTGGAGAATGGATTGGTTCTGAATGGTTTGGTCATGAAGCTCATGACGTTTTTGGGGAAACTGGCCAGGCCTTCACTGACAATGGAAGGCATGAGTGTGAAGGATTCCTTGAAAGCGGCCCTTCGCATTTCCCGTGGATTCTTGAGCTGGTTTTCCTGGAAGAGATAGCGACGCGTCACGATGCCGATGCGCGCAGTGAGCATGCCGTTTGAAATGCCTTGGAAGACGGAGTTCGTCATGCTGCGTACGAAGGGAATGTCTCTTACGGTTTCACCGATTCTTGAAGGAAGGGCTTCGTTGATGTCCACGTCTTCAAGGCCTTCAGCGACCATCGCGATAACGGCGACGTTGATTGAGAGTTTCGCAAGACGCACATACCCTGGTCTGAAGCCGCTTCTCTCAACGATCGCCTTGATCATGCGGAAGTTCGTGAAGACGACGGCGAGCATGTCAAGATTTCCGTTTTGAGAGATCGCCGTGGTTACAAGCGCGGTCTTCGAGTACTGCTTGATAATCTTGTCGACATCGGTCTTGATGGACCCTTCAAAGACACCTTTGAGGGCGACAGGAAGATCTTCATCATGGTGAAGCGCCATCTTGAGACGGTTGCGCTCGGCGTCCGTGATGTGTTTGCTTTTCA
>JASMTQ010000033.1:0-32598 GCA_041694275.1 Caryophanales bacterium | reverse complement strand
TGCCTGCGTATTCGTCTTTGAGCGTAATCATGACCCTTTCGAACGGTTCATGGATGACGCCTTCGCTTTCACGTAAAAGCACTTCGGGTTTGCTGACGGCGAGCTCATAGCCTTCACGACGCATTTTTTCAAGAAGAATGGAGAGGTGAAGTTCACCGCGGCCGCTTACTTTGTAGCCCTCTTTGTCCTTGAGCGGTTCGACTCTAAGGCCGACATTGGTCTCGAGTTCCTTCATCAGACGGTCTCTGATTTGGCGGCTCGTTAAGAACTTTCCGCTTCTACCTGAAAACGGTGAATCGTTGACAAGGAAGTGCATCGTAAGGGTAGGTTGTTCAATCGTCATCGCGGGAAGCGCCTTGACGTGTTTTGGATCGGTGATGGTTTCACCGATTGAAATGGAAGAAATACCTGTAAAGACGACCATGTCGCCTGCGTGGGCTTCTTCGACTTCCACGCGTTTAAGGCCTGCGTTTACATAGACTTTTGCAATGCGCTCAGTGGAAAGAGACCCGTCTCGTTTGATCTGGGTGACGGTCATGCCTTTTTTAAGAGATCCCTGAAGAATCCTTCCCATCCCCATGCGTCCCTGATAATCGTCATAATCGAGAGACGATATCTGAAACTGAAGAGGCTTGTGATCAAGGTTCGGATACGGCTTTACGTGATCTAGAATCAAATCGAAAAGCGGGGTGAGGTCCTTGCTTTCAACGTCAAGATCCGTAGTCGCAATACCGTCTTTGGCAATGCCATACACAATTGGAAAATCGAGTTGTTCATCGGTCGCTCCGAGTTCGTCGAATAGGTCGAAACTCATGTTTACGACTTCTTCGCTTCTCGCGTCTTTTTTATCGATTTTGTTGATGAAAAGAATCGGCTTGAGCCCTTTTTCAAGAGACTTTTCAAGTACGACACGTGTTTGTGGCATTGGCCCTTCACTCGAATCGACAAGCAAGATGACACTGTCCACAGTCCGCATGATGCGTTCGACTTCACTTGAGAAGTCCGCATGGCCCGGAGTATCGACGATGTTGATTTTTGTGCCGTTGTGTTCAATGGCACAGTTTTTTGAATAAATGGTGATCCCGCGTTCTCTTTCCAGATCATTGCTGTCCATGACCTGTTCCACGAGGGTTTCGTGTTCTGAGAATATGCCGCTTTGCTGAAGAAGTGCATCCACAAGGGTGGACTTTCCAGCATCGACATGGGCGATGACACCGACGTTGATGATTTTTTGCATGATAGTTCCAACTTCCTACTTGGTATAGTTATCTTTTCCATAAAAAAACGATGCGTGAAAGTGCGCATCGCTTTATGGGTTTAATGACTGGGCCATTGTTCCAACGTGGGAGGTGCAAACGCATTGGTTTCTTACTGTGAACAGTATACCACGAATTGCTGTTTTACCAAGCTTTTTTACATTTCTTTGTGGAACACGGCCATGTAAATGCTCACATGAGGGATAATCAGTCTATTTCGTTGTTACCGTTTAAATACTTCAAGCGTGCCTTGTGAACTTTGGCGTTGCCAGATTCCTTTTTTTCTGAATGAAGGCAGGCTTCATACGTTTCAAGCGTCTCGTCATCAAGTTCATCACAAGACACGATTTCCCGCAAAAGTTTTTTCTGCTTTTTACGATGCTTACCAACATTCATTGTCTCTTTTTTGATTTTACCCTTTTCAACGTCACTTTCGTGATTATAGGTATGGTTTCGTTTGTAACTTCTGTACTTTGAAGCCAATTGTCATCACCTACCTGGTAGTCATAATGTGTTCACAATTATAGTATAAGGTATTTTTATGTGTCTGAGCAGCGTTTTTCTCTATGCAAAAATAATATTTATTATATTCCTTAATTGGAATGTTATTGGCATGAAGCGTTTTTATTTATAAAAACACAGACTGTTGACAAGCACCACTAAAACGAAAGCCACGATTCTGACCTTTATTGGAATCGTGGCTTTTTGTATAAAATTACGGTGAAAAAACTGATTAAGTTGGAAAAACCGGCCCGTCTTGTTCGTTTCTTTCGAGGTGGAGTGCCATTTTCTTGATGTTCATGCACGCCAAAGTGAGTAAGATGTGGTTTCTTACTCTGTTTTTCCCTTTTAATCTTGTATACCGCATGCCGTATTTCTCTTTGGCGTCTGCGAAGAGCCTTTCAATCTTTTCTTTGCGTTTCTCATATGTCTCTTTACCATAATCGCTATGTCTTAAATCCTCCACGTATTCAAGCACATCATGGAAGACCGACAAGGTCATCTCTTTGCGTTCTTTTTTATCTTCAATGCACTGTTTCCTAATCGGACACTTTGCGCAATCTTTCTTATCCGCCTGGAAGATCTTGTAGCCATCTCTGTTGGTGCGTTTATAGTGAAGAAGTTTATTATTGGGACAGATGATTTGCTTATAATATTCATCATACACGAAGTCATTTTTTCTAAAGTATCCCTTCTTGCCTTTCGGTCTTGTGTAGGCTGTGAAGAAGAGTGCGTGATGGGATAAGACGAATTCACTGAGCGGACCGTTCTTGTAGCCGGCGTCCGCCGCGACGGCGGCTACGTCAAAGGTTTTCAGGACCCTGTCCAGGATGGGCCTTGCGGATTGCGAATCATGAACGTTGCCCGGCACGACTTCACAATCAAGGGCGTAGCCATTCTCATCACACACCACCTGGGCGACGTACGCCATCTGTTTGTCTCGCTTGTTCTTGACATAGTAGCCACAGTCCGGATCGACGGTTGATTGCTTGATGGTTTTTGTTTCTCGTTTTGGCGTGAAGGGTTTCATTCCGTCATTCTCTCTGGTCTCGTTGATGCGCTTGAAGATTTCATCTTCAAACGCATTGGCGGGCTTATCCACTTCGATGGTCTCAAAATTGTGTTTATTCGCATTGGCTTTGATATGCGTTCCATCAATATAGATATTGGTTGTATTGAGGAGTTTCTTATCCCTCAAACGGTTCATGATTTCTAGGAATATCCCTTCATAGACGGCGTTCTCTTCGAACTTGCGCTTGTAGACCTGGCTCAAGGTAGAGAAATGCGGCGTTTTTTCAGTGAACGGGATGTTTAAAAACCACCGGTAGGCCACGTCTGTTTTAATCGCTTCTGTCGTCTTTCTTATACTGTTATACCCATAAAGGATATTGATGAGTTCTATCTTGAAGATGTTTACCGGATCGACACTGTTGCGGCCGATGTCCGAATAAAGCGGCGCCGTGGTTTCATAGATGAAGTCAAAGTCCATGTGCTTCTCAATGAGACGCAGTAGGTGATCGTCGGGGACAATGTCATCCATCGTCATCATGATATAATCGCTTTGTTTGCTTTGTTTTTTCATCATATAAACCACATCCTTTTCTTGCCTATATTATACCATTTTTCAAGGCAGAAAAGGGCTTTGTACAGCCATTATTTAGGAAAGTTTTCCACAGGAAAACTCTCCAAATGAAAAAAGCACCCTCCAACTAAGGAAGGTACTTTGTCAACAGTCTGTAGAGCCCTAAAGGGCTCTTTTTTTTGAAATGGCCGCACACATAGAACACACGGATACTTTGGGGCCAGGTGTATATGGGTTGCCCTCCATTAACCCTCGCGATATAATATATCTGACTCAAGGAGGGTGACTATGAACAAAAAATCCATTACCATCGCACTTGGTAATTACTACCTTGTCGCTGAAACGAAGGATCAGCTTACAAGAATCACGTTTGATATCTCAAGGAATGCATCAACAGTCATAATCCACGATTACACGGTAGAAAAAAGTGAAACCTTTTTTGACAAGGATTTTATGCACGCCATTCTTTTGTCCCTTAAAAAGCGAGGCATTCGCCACGTACTCACAGACGTGCTTCCTGATGGTATGCTGCCTATGTGCGGGCATCTCGATAAAACACTGCATTGTGATCTAAGAGTGTTATAAACCCTTTTTAAAAGGGTTTTTTAATGCATGCATTTATGTTAAACTACCATTGTTTATACTGGGCGGTGACACTCAAACTTTTTATAAACTAAAAAATATGGTATGATTAGACACCAGCGATTGAACACCTTGAAATATATTGCTCAATATTACGTTTTAAGGGTTGCACTAAGCCAATCTTTGGTGTACAATACCAAAGTCATTGATAACCATGCTAATTACAAGGGTAAAGGAGTGTAAATGATGGCAAACGGAATCGGAAACAAATACAAAAACGTCCTGATTGTCGGCTGTGGGCGCATGGGCGCCGCACTTGCCTACATCATGAGCCAGCAAAATAAAAACGTCACCATCGTGGATATGGACGAACTGTCTTTTCAAAAGCTTTCACCGGCTTATGGAGGCAATACGCTTCTCGGAGACGGGACGAATATCAATACGCTCAAAGAAGCGGACATCGCAAACAGCGACATCGTAGTCGCAGCGACCAACGATGACAACATCAACCTCTTTATCAGTGCCATTGCGCGCGAAATCCATGGTGTACCCAGAGTCTTTTGCAGACTCTACGAACAAGACAAGCAGCAGGCACTAAAAAACATGGACATCAAGTCCATCTGTCCACCTGAACTTTCAGTGAATGCATTCTTAAAATCACTTGAAGACCAGAAGGAGGAAACCAGCGATGAAAATACTGATTAGTGGCGGACGAAAAAAGACCCGCTATCTCCTTCAATCACTCAATACGACCAAACACAAAGTCGTAGTCATCAACAAGGACAAGGATTTTTGCAAGGTGCTTTCAAGAGAATTCAAAAACGTCGCCATCATTCATGGAGACGCAACCGTGCCCGATACGCTTGAAGATGCCGGTGTATACAATTTTGATCTCGGCATCACGCTATGCAACCAGGATACTGAAAACCTTGTAATAGGGCTTTTGCTTAAGAATGTATTTACGATTGATCGCGTCGTTTCAATCGTCAACACGCCGCACAACGTAAACGTGTTCAAGGAACTCGGTGTCACAGAAACCATCAACAGCGCAAAAGTCATTGCCGGCATCATTGAACAGCACGCCTTTGTGCAGTCGCTTAAAATGTTCATGCCGCTTGAAGATGAAAACCTGCTTATTCTTGATATCGAGGTAACGGAGAAATCCCCAGTCATATCAAGACCGATTGAATCCATAAAATTACCGGGTGAAGCCGTCATCACCGCGATCCTTAGAGACGGAAAAGCCACCATTGCCAAACCAAAAACCATTTTGGAACACAAGGACCGCGTCATCGTCACCACCCTCAAGAAAACCAAAAACAAAGTCATCAAGGCCATTAGCGGCGCATGAAAACCCTGAGACAGGAATACCGCGAAATATTCGCGGTGACTGGCCTTATTGCCAGTGTTGTCGCCTTCGTTTTCCTACTTCCTGCCGTAGTCTCGGTACTTTATGGAGAGCGTTTTTCAACCACGCTTGGATTTCTCGTCCCATTTTTGGTTCTTGAAGCTTTGGCACTCCCTACCTATAGAATCTTTCACGACACGGACGCAAGCCGACTATCATACCTTCAGGGCGCCGTCAGTGTCGTCTTTACATGGATTATCATGGTGTTTGCAAGCACCCTGCCGTTTATCATTATTCTTGATTTCAATGTCACACAAGCCGCGTTTGAAACGGTGAGTGGGTGGACTACGACCGGTCTTAGCGTCGTAGATGTAGTGAACACTCCAAACAGCCTTCTCATTTTCAGAAGTCTCATGCAGTTCTTTGGCGGTTTTGGAATCGTTGCGCTCATGATCACTTCGATTGTCGGCGTTGGTACCATGAGCACGCTTTATGAAACCGAAGGCCATGACCAGGTGCTGCCAAACATCAAGAAAACCGCGCAGACGCTTTTTAGTTTCTATGTCGGGATCATGCTCGTTGGCGCACTTGCCTATATTGTGGCTGGGATGCCTGCGTTTGATGCCATCAATCATTCAATGAGCGCCCTTGCAACCGGAGGGTTCTCAGTGCAACCTGATTCCATCGGTCATTACGACTCAGTCCCAATAGAAGGCGTCACCATCGTTCTCATGGTGCTTGGAAGTCTCAACTTCGCAACCTACATATTATTGCTTAGAAAACGATACAAGGTGCTTTTCAGCATCAATGAACACCGGTTTTATCTTGCCCTTATTCTAATCGTCATCTCTGCGGGTGTCTTTTTACTTACCCAGGGTGGTACGTACGCATTCGGCACAGCCTTTAGAATAGGTCTGTTTGAAACTGTCACCGCACTTACTGGTACGGGCTACTCGATAGTCGATTCCTATACGGTTCTTCCCGCGGCGTTTATTTTGCTTTCAATCATGCTCATGACCATAGGCGGGCAGTCAGGTTCCACCACAGGTGGACTCAAAGTCACCCGTGTCCATCTCATGGTCAAAACGTTCAAACATACGATCATGCGCTCGTTCCAGGCGGAAAGACAGGTTACGGACAACGTCGTAACCACCCCTTCAGGTGAAAAGAACATTCACCGTCAGGACATGGTGCATATCTACAACTACGTGAGTGTCTATATCACGATCCTCATCATTGGTACGATTATCCTCGCCACCCAGGGCTTCAGTGTAACTGAGAGTTTCTTCGAATACGCCTCAGCCCTTGGGACCGTCGGTCTTTCAATCGGTGTAACGAATGCGGCCTTATCAGGCATCGCTTACTGGTCGATGACGCTTGGCATGTTTTTAGGCCGTCTTGAATTTTTAGTCGTATTCGTGGTTTTCGTAAAACTTTATAGAGATACAGTCACAACCATCAAATCGAAGGTGCCTTCCAACGATGCTTCGCAATAAGAAGGCGACCACTTCGTTCAAGGGATAAAAAAATGCATTTTTCACTCACAACCCTTGACTAAATTCGCTTAATGGTGGTATAATCTACTTCGTGGCTGGGAGGCTTAGCTCAGTGGGAGAGCACTTGCTTGACGTGCAAGGGGTCGGTGGTTCGAATCCGCCAGTCTCCACCATTATCTGCGAGTGTGGCGGAATTGGTAGACGCGCATGGTTGAGGGCCATGTGGACATTAGTCCGTGGGAGTTCAAGTCTCCCCATTCGCACCATTTATAAATGATGCCGTTCCCTGGGGAATGGCTTTTTTTATGCGCTTATTTAGGGTATAATCCTAATTGTATGACCTATTTAGTTTGGCCAAGCGCCAGGAGGACCTTACAATGAAAGAAATAGAAGACAACTTGAAGGCATGGGGGACTTTGTCTTTTGACCACTACAAACACTTCAAACATCAATTTGAAACAGATACCTACGTATTCAACCCAATCATCAAACGGGAACTTGGAGACATACAGGGAAAGACTGTTTTGCATCTTCAGTGCAATACGGGTGCTGATTCCATTGTGCTTGCCAAAATGGGCGCAAATGTCACAGGGGTTGATCTTGTCCCTGATAACATCCACTATGCAAGAAAACTCGCAAGTGAGCTTGGGATAAAATATGTCGAGTTCATTGAATCAGATATTATGACCCTTATGGGTACCCACAAAGGGAAGTACGACATTGTATTCACTTCCGATGGCGCCATCGGCTGGCTGCCCGATTTGAAGGTATGGGGAAAAACGATCGCACACTTTTTAAAGGATGACGGGTATTTTTATGCGCATGACGCCCACCCTTTCTATTTGACCTTTAGCGAAGAAAAACTTGGTAAAGATATCGCTGATATTCACTATCCCTATTTTGAGAAAGAAGCGGAGGTCGATGAATTCATCGGTGGATACGCATCCGAGCTCAAAAAGGCGAAAAACCATTTCTGGATGTACAAGGTGAGCGATCTTGTCAACGCCATGTCCGATAGCGGTCTTTTTATCGAGTATATGCATGAACACGACCGTTGCGCCAAAGGCATGGGTGGCACGAAAGAAGATAGTGAGAAGCTTTATTATCATAAGAAACTTGAAGGCATGATCCCCCTGACGTTTAGCCTGAGGGCAAGGAAGCGCTAAACGAAAGCCTTGATCAAAGGTTCTTGTTTTGAAACGAAAAAATTCATGTGTAAGTGTTTTCTCCCTCTTGAATTAATTTGAATTTTCAGTATACTGTTAATGGTTAGTAACGTATATGATCAGAAATAGGGTCTGATTGTCTCTACTTTGGCACCTCAAATGCCGAAACTACGTTATTCATATATATTGTCATGTCTATGTATGGACAAAAGAGATGCCACCCTGTTTATGATGAGTGCTTTACTGACTCAAAAAAATACGGGAGGCTTTTTTAATGGAAAAAATCATCACGTACTTCAAAGTAAGAGAACGCGGCTCCACAATGAAAACCGAGGTGCTTGCAGGGCTTACCACATTCCTTGCGATGGCCTACATTCTTCCAGTCAACTCGACGATTCTTGGAATCACCGGCATGCCGGTTGCCGGTGTCTTTTTTGCAACCGTCATGGCATCGGTCATCGCCGCCATCATCATGGGATGGTTCGCAAACTATCCTGTCGCACTTGCACCAGGCATGGGTATCAACGCATTTTTCGCTTATACGGTCGTAGGCATCTACGGACTCAGTTGGCAAGCAGCACTGGCTGCGGTGTTCCTGAGCGGGGTGCTTTTTTTATTGCTTTCAGTGAGCGGACTCAGAAAAATGATCATTGATGCAATACCAAAAGGACTCAAATACGCTGTTGGAGCGGGGATTGGATTTTTTATCACATTCCTGGGTCTTACCAACATGGGCGTCATCGTATCCGACCCAGCCACGTACGTAAGGCTTGGAGATCTTGGACACCCTGCGGTCTTGCTAGGGGTGTTCGGTCTCATTTTGGTTGTGGTGCTTTATGCTAGAGGCAACAAATTCTCACTAATTATATCCATTGCGGTAACCGCGGTCATTGGCGTTATCCTTAACGCGATTGGCATTGATCATATGCCGGCCCTCGCGGAAAACCAACAAGGCATCTTTGAAGGCGCAGGCGAAACGTTCCTTGCTGCATTCAGCGGGTTTAGAGAACTCTTCAGTGCTCCAGAGGCTGTATTCATCATCTTCACATTTCTCTTTGTCGATTTCTTTGATACCGCAGGCACATTGATTGCGGTAGGAAACGAAGCGGGTCTCATGAATGAAGAAGGTGAGCTTGAAGGTGGAAACAAAGCACTTTTCGCAGACTCGGCCGGTACGGTAGCGGGATCTCTTTTAGGAACATCAACGGTCACGTCCTACATTGAAAGCACCACCGGAATAGAACAAGGCGGACGTACGGGCATCACCACACTGACTGTAGGGGTTTTGTTTTTACTTTCACTGCTTATCTACCCATTGATTGGGATTTTCACAGCCATTTTCGATCCTGCAACCGGCATTGATTATGCACCGGTGACATCCATGGCGCTAGTCATGGTGGGGGCGCTCATGGTGGCTCAACTGAAACACCTTGATTTTGATGACAAGCCACTCCTCATCAGCGCATTCTTGACCATTTCGTTCATGATGTTCACCTATTCGATTGCCGAAGGCATCGCCGTAGGGTTCGTGTTCTATCCGATTGTCATGTTCGCAAGCGGAAGAAGAAAAGAAGTCTCACCTGTCATGCTCTTCCTCATGGCATTCTTCATTGTTTATTTCATCTTCAACGGTTTCTACGCATAATTGAATACCCCCGGTCCTGTGGACCCGGGGTATTTTTTTAAACTATAAAAGGGGCGATTATTTTGAACAAGGAAAACACATTGGTTTTAGACGTACACGAAAGGCCAAAGACTTACTGGCAATGGCTTTTACTCAGTTTGCAACACGTATTCGGCATGTTCTCGGCTACTATACTGGTTCCTTTGCTTACAGGTCTTGATACGGGCGTAGCACTCGTTGCAAGCGGTGTTGGAACCCTGCTTTACATATTCATTACCAAACGGAAGGTGCCCATTTATCTTGGGTCATCGTTTGCCTATATTGCGGCGATTGCGTTTGCGCTTCAAGAAGGCGGCGAAGGCAGTGTGTTCACGGCGCTTATGGGTGTAGGGCTGGTTTACATGATTGTCTCAACAGTACTCAAGTTCACCGGCAGCAAGTGGCTGAATCAGCTGCTTCCCCCGGTTGTAATCGGACCGGTCATCATGGTAATCGGGCTCAACCTTGCGAGTGTCGCTATAGATTCACTTGGCATGAGTGAATCAACGGACGGAGGGCTATTAGTAGGGCTCGTCACATTCCTGGCCGCGGCGCTTATTGCGCTCAAGGGCAAAGGATTCATTAAAATCATTCCTTTCATGCTCGCGATCATCATAGGCTACATTTTCGCAGTCGTAATAGGGTCTGTGAATCTCGGTGAAGCGTTTGAAGGCGTAAGAGTGTTCAAGATCCCTTCTTTTACATTCATTGGAACTTACGCCTTCGACATATCGATGGTACCGATGTTTTTACCCCTGGCCTTTGTGACCATCGCAGAACACATCGGGGACCATAAAGTCCTTGGAGAAGTTACGAACAAGGACTACATAAAGGAACCGGGACTTAAAAGAACACTTATGGGAGATGGTGTCGCCACGTTTGCAAGCGCAATGATTGGAGGCCCCGCCAATACATCCTATGGAGAAAATACCGGGATCATCGCCATGAACAAAGTTGCGAGTGTCGCTGTGATCATGGTAGCGGCATTCATCGCCATACTCCTTGGTTTTTCTGGCCACGTACAGGCGTTCATACTAAGTATTCCATCAGGCATCATCGGAGGCATTACATTGATTCTTTACGGAGTGATTGCTGTTAACGGCATAAAAATCCTTTTCAAAGGAGAAACCGATCTCAGTGATACGAGAAATTTGATCATTATCTCAGTGATTTTGGTCATCGGACTCGGGGGCGCAATGATTAAAATCAATGAAATCACCAGTATATCAGGGATGGCCCTTGCGGCAAGCACAGGCATATTTTTGAATCTGGTACTTCCAAAACATGTCTGAGACCTTGGTATCCGTTTAGATTGAAAAAGAGATTATATTAAGAAATGACACCAGAATCTGTATGACGATTATTGGTGTCATTTCTTATTTGTAATAGGTACAATTACAATTTGTGACGAATTTCAGGCGTTCCTACAAGTCTATTTATAAAAATTGTGTTTATGCTTGATGGTTTCAAGTTGACTTGCTATAATCCCACCTGTCGACAAAAATGACCCTGCGCAGGTGATAGAATGCTTCAAATCAAAGAATTGGATGTAGGTTATGACAAAGGAAACATTATAGAAAATCTGAATACAAAAATCATGACAAATAAAATCACTACCATCATCGGTCCGAACGGATGTGGCAAATCCACACTCCTAAAAAGCATCGTTAGGGTATTGAAACCCAGAAACGGCAAAGTTATTCTGGATGGCAAGGCGCTCAAGGACATGCCGACCAAAGAGATTGCAAGGCAAATTGCCTTCTTGCCGCAAAGCCATGATCAAATAAGTGGACTGAGTGTCTATGAACTGGTTTCCTATGGACGCTACCCATACCAGAAAAAGCTATCCGGCCCGACTGAAGAAGACAGAAAAATTATAGAATGGGCGCTCGATGCCACAGGCATTCTTGATATGCAAGATGCCGTCATCGATTCGCTTTCAGGTGGACAGAAGCAAAGAGCGTTCATCGCAATGGCACTGGCTCAGGATACCGACATCATCTTTTTGGACGAGCCGACAACCTATTTGGATATTTCTCATCAGCTTGAAATCCTTCATCTGCTGCAAACCTTAAACCGTGACAATCATAAGACAATAGTCATGGTGCTACACGACATCAATCAGGCCGCCTTTTACGCGGACCATATCATTGCGCTCAAGGATGGTCTTATCAAGTACAGTGGCACGACTGATGAAGTCATTACCGAGGATGTCATCCGTGAAGTGTTTCAAGTTGACGTGGATATCATGCACGACGCGAAAACATCGCGTCCCATCATTTACAACTACCGCAAAACCAAAGAGGAGAATACTCTATTATGAAAAAAATATTATATAGCATCCTAGCATTTACCATTGTTTTGACACTTGCTGCTTGCAGCAGTGAAGAAACAGAAGAAGAAAGGTCAACAGTGACCTATGAATCAGAAGAAGGTCCAGTAGAAGTCTATGAATCGCCAGAGAGAATTGTCTCGCTCTCATCGTTTTTAACCGGGCATGCGCTTCATGCCGGAGGCAACGTAGTCGGTGCGACAAGCTGGGACTTTTTGAATAAAACCTATGAAACACATCTTTCTGAGGCAAGTGAAGTTTCAGAAGACAATGTGGAAGGCATCCTCGCACTCGAGCCGGATCTCATCATAGCGGCGCCGGGCATTGCGAATCTTGATCAGATCAAAGAGATTGCGCCGACAGTGGTCTTCACGTATGGATCTCTTTCCTACTTGGAACAATACGTTGAAATCGCAACCCTTCTTGGAGACCGCGAAGAGGCTAAGGCCTGGGTATCGGACTTTCAGGAAGAGGCTGAAGCTACCGGTGAAGCCATCAAGGCCGAGTATGGTGAGACAATCAGCGTAAGTGTCATAGAAAGCTATGGCAAGGAACTCTATGTGTATGGCGACAACTGGGGACGCGGGACGGAAATTCTTTATCAGGAGATGAATCTAACCATGCCTGAGAAAGTGGAAGAAGACGCGCTTGAACCTGGCTATTTCGCGCTTTCATCAGAAGTGCTTCCCGAGTATATGGGGGACTTCGTCGTCCTAAGCAAACACCTTGATGCGGAAACCGCTTTTGAAGACACATCAGGCTATCAGAACACGGATGCGTATCAAAACGACCGTATTCTTGAAGTCGATGGCACTGCCTTTTCATACAACGATCCCCTAACCCTTGAATGGCAGCTTGAAACATTCAAACAATTCTTCTTAAACGAGTAAAGTGAGGTGACAGGCTATGAACACCATTTCCCATTTCAAAAAGAGACTGGCTATGATTTTCATAGCCTTTCTTTTTGCGCTTTGGCTTTCTCTTGATAACGGAGCGGCCACGATTTCTCTTTGGGAGGTCATCACTGATCTGTTTAGTGACACAAAAAAGAGCGGGACGCTCACGCTTTTGGAAATAAGACTTCCAAGAGTCATCGGAGCAATATTGGTCGGTGCGGCGCTTGGGATATCCGGATCCATGATCCAGGGGATGACCAAGAATCCTTTGGCGGATCCCGGCCTTCTTGGCATCACCGCGGGTGCGTCTTTGATGTTGACGGTGGGGTACGTCATAAGTGCCAGTATAAGTTTTGTCTGGCTTACGTTTCTGTCTTTTGTCGGGGCGCTTGGTGGTATTGTGCTTGTAATCGGGTTTTCTCTTTTCAGCAGAGAAAAACTATCCACCTTCACCTTGCTGCTGGTCGGATCAAGTGTCACCATGTTTCTACTCGCACTTTCTCAGGGCATCGGACTTCTTTTCAATATCACCAAAAACGTTAATATGTGGACTTCGGGTGGCCTAAGCGCCATAACCTGGCAGCAGATTGCACTCATTATGCCGATTCTTCTTGTGGCTCTTGGGATAGGCATGGTCTTTTCCAAGGAAATCACCCTGCTGAGCCTTGATGAGAACCTGGCGATTGCACTTGGTCAGAAAGTTGGTAGAACCAAGCTCGTTTTAATGGTCCTCATTGCGGTGCTCACCGGGCTTGCGGTGAGTCTGGCTGGCAATATGGCGTTCGTGGGGCTTATGATTCCCCATCTCGTAAGACTGCTTGTAGGGTATGACTACAAACGCATCATTCCGGTTTCGATCCTGGTCGGCGGACTATTCATGATGATTGCGGATTTGCTTTCAAGAACGCTCAACCGCCCGTATGAAATTCCGCTTGTGGCGATAGTCTCCATTATTGGACTGCCGTTTTTTCTAATCATCGTAAGAAGACAAAAAGGCGGTGCGCTATGATGAACAAAACCAAAAACCTATATGGAGTTATCGCTTTAGTCCTTGTTTTGGCCATTGTGCTTTACCTCATGTTTGGCAGTTATTCGATCAGTTTAAATAATCTTTTGCATGTGCTCACAGGCAAAGGCAGTATGACTGATATTTTCGTAATCACAAAACTTCGTCTTCCAAGAATGCTCATCGTCATATTTGCTGGCGCCGCCTTGGCGCTTTCAGGTTCAATTCTTCAAAGCATTACGCACAATGATCTGGCCGACCCCGGCATAATCGGCATCAACGCGGGTGCGGGCCTCGGGGTCACGGTGTTTTTCCTCATGTTCTCCCATTCTGCGAAAGATTTTGCGTTTATTTTGCCGTTTGCCGCTTTTATGGGTGCATTTATGACATCACTAGCAATATTCCTCCTTTCAAGAACACGGGGACTCGGGCTTGATCCCATGAAAATGATTTTGATTGGGATAGGCTTTTCCATGGCCCTATCAGGATTCATGATTATTTTGATCAGTTCGGCTGAGAGAACGGAAGTCGAGTTTATCGCAAACTGGCTTGCAGGAAACATATGGGGCGGTGACTGGCCGTTTGTCTACGCTATCGTGCCGCTTATCATCATTCTATCGCTTATTCTTTATTACAACCACAAAACACTTAATGTTCTTCAGCTTGGAAAGGACACCTCAATAGGCCTGGGAGTGGATATGGAGAAGACTCATTGTTTCATGCTCAGTCTTGCCACGCTTTTTGCGGCCCTGGCTGTAAGTGTAGCGGGAAGCATCGCGTTTCTTGGACTCATCGCCCCCCATATCGCTAAAAGACTGGTAGGAAAAAGAAATGAGATATTTCTTCCGCTTACCTCACTTCTTGGTGGGACGCTCCTTTTGATTGCGGACCTACTCGCACGCAACCTCATTGAGCCAAACGGTATGCCTACAGGCATCATCGTCTCACTAATAGGCGCCCCATATTTTATCTATCTGCTCATCCGACGCTCAAAAGTCGTTTGATCCATGAAAAAGCCACAGTTTGCAATAAGACAAACTGTGGCTTTTTCATTGTATGTTTGATGGGTTTGAGGTACAATTCCTCTATCATAAGAAAATACTCGCGTTCTATAACTAATCTTAACAGAATTTTAACACCATTTTAGCGGTATATTTACACCCGGATGGTGTATAATTTGCGTAATTCCTAAAAGAGCGAGTCAGGAGGCTTTTATGAAGCGATTCAACTACAGGCATTTTGCGGTGTTCCTTGCGTTTATAGGCATCGCCACGTTCATCAATCTGTTCCTATATTATTTTGGAGCACACGAAGCGAATCTTACCATGATTTATCTATTGGCCGTATTGCTAATCGCGATTTATACGCAAAGCTATACGTATTCAGTGATTACGCCATTCATGGTGGTTTTGCTTTTTAATTTTTTCTTCACCGAGCCGCGGTTCACCTTTTCCATATATGATCCGCAATACCCTCTTACTTTCTTGATTATGCTTGCCATTGCGTTTATCACCTCAACCCTGACGGTTAAACTCAAGGCCCAAAAAGAATATTCAAAGGCTATTTTGAAGGAAAAACAGGCATCCGACCTCAAAGCACATACCGAGAAAATCCGCTCAGACATCCTAAGAAGCATATCTCACGATCTTAGAACGCCCCTAACCACGATTAGCGGGGGTATTGAAACGGTCATGAATACGAAACATCTGAATGAAACAAAAAAGTACGCCTTGCTTGAAGATATCTATGATGAGACTCAGTGGCTTATGCGTCTTATTGAAAACATACTCAATCTGACTAAAATCCAGGAAGGTAGAATCTACCTTCAAAAGGATTATGAAAGTATCGATGACATCCTGACCGAGCCTGTTAAACGTGTGAAAGGCATTATTGGAAAGAGAAAAATCAAAGTGAACCTTCCTGAAGAAATGCTGGTAGTTGCTGTGGATATCAATCTCATTGTCCAGGTATTCATCAACCTCATAGAAAATTCGGTAAAGAATTCCAATGATAATACGAAAATTGTACTGACCGCCAGAAAAAAGGGTGAAACCGTTGAATTCAGTGTAACCGACCAGGGTCAACCGATTGATGCGAAAGATGTAGAACACATTTTCAAGGTTTTCTATACATCGAAACATGATGGCTCCAGAGGCATAGGCCTCGGACTGTCCATCTGCAAGGCCATTATCGAACTGCATGACGGCACCATTTGGTATGAGCGAACAGAAGAGGGTAACCGATTCCTGTTCAACATTCCCTTGAAGGAGGACAAAAGCGATGAGTGAACACATTCTCGTGGTTGAAGATGACCGTTCAATTCAAAGATTCATAGACATTTCCATGAATGAAACCTACACCATTTCAAAAGCCAAGGACCTGAAGACGGCGATACAGCTATACGAATCGTCCGAGGTTGATTTGATCATTCTCGATCTCGGCCTTCCCGATGGAGATGGCCTTGAACTGATAGAACACGTCAGGGAAAAGTCAAACATCCCAATCATCGTGCTCTCTGCACGCGGTAAGGATTTCGACAAGGTCACCGCGCTTGATATGGGGGCGGATGACTACGTCACGAAACCTTTCAACATGCGTGAACTCATGGCACGAATCCGCGTTGCCATAAGGCGCATGAAAAAAGAAGAAAAAGATGAAGAAGTCATCATCATCAAAGATGTGAGAATCGACAAGGAAAAACACGAAGTCTACAAAGGGGATATGCACATCAAATTGACGCCCATTGAATTCAATCTTTTGCTGTTGCTTGCCAAAAATGCCGGAAAAGTGGTGCTTCATTCACGCATTGTAAAAGAAATATGGGGGCCTCAATACAGAGACACTCAGTCCTTAAGGGTCTACATGACATCCTTAAGAAGAAAAATAGAAGACGATCCAAGCAACCCCGACCTTATTCTGACAGAAGTCGGCGTAGGCTATAAAATGATTGACGAATAACATTGAACATCCAAAGGAGGTAACACCATGTTTGCAGAAAACAAAAAGAAATTCAAACACGCCATCGTCATTGGCAACAGCAAAATGGTCAGTGAACTTGCAACTACACTGAGCACCATCAACGAATACGTCACATTGATTGATAACGACAAAGACTATTTGAAAAGTCTGCCGTCTTCTTATCTTGGAAACACTCTGGTAGGCGATCCGTTGGAATATACGGTTCTTGACTCTGCAGACGCCAAGCGTGCGGATATCATTTTTGTATTGTCCAGTGACGATGCGAAAAACATCTTCATCGCCCACATGGCGAAAACCTATTTCAACATTGAAAGAGTCGTCATTCATCTTGAGGATGACAATTTAGCCCACACCCTTGAAAACACCGGTATTGATTACGTAAGTCCAACAGGCATTGAAAAACAATCCTTTATGCAATTCGTCGAAAGTGAAGGTGAAGACGATGAAAATACTCATTAGTGGCGGTCACACTAGACTTGATTATCTCGTGGATGAACTCAGAAGTTTCAAACATGAACTCATCGTTGTCAATTCAGATCTGCAAGCATGCAGAACACTTAGAAAAAATCATAGGGACGTTACCATCATTCATGGCACTCCATTGGACCTCACGGTCCTAAATGACGCCAAACTAAGGGATATAGATCTTTCAATAGCCCTTTTGAATTCAGATAAGGACAATTTTGCATTGTCCATGCTTTTGAAGCGATATTTTGAAATACCTTATTTGATGTCTTCAGTAAACAATCCTGAAAATATTGCTATGTTTGAAGAAAACGGCGTCAGAAGAATCTTGGATGTTCCCAAACTGCTCGCCAGCAATATTGTCAATGCCATCAATTTCAAAGATGCCTCCATAGTTTCACCACTTCCTAAAAGAGACATCACCATGATGGAAGTTCCAGTCAATTCGGATTCGTCGTTTATAGGTTCTCCAGCCAAAGACCTTAAAATGCCCGAAGAAAGTATCATCACATGCATTGTCAAACCCGATGAGTCCATTATTTTTGATATGGAAACCAGGCTCGAGGTCGAAGACAGACTGATTATCGTGGCGAAACCTAAAATGAAGTCGAAAATCATGAAAAGTGTGCAGGGTCATGAAATCACTTAAACAAGAATACAGAGAAACCTTGCGTGTACTCGGGATAATCCTGATGTTCGTCGGGGCTGCTTTCCTGCTTCCCTTGATATACGTTGTTGTAGATAGAGAACCGGGGGTTTCCTACATGGCTTTCTTATCCATGGTACTTATCATGGAAAGCGTTGGACTTGGTCTTTATATGATTTTCAAAAATAATCATCCGAACGTGCTCACCTATCAACAAGGGGCTTTGACAGTCTTCATAGCCTGGCTCTTTACCGCTATTGTCAGTACCATTCCCTTCATGATGCTCGGTGATACGTCTTTTTCCAAAGCCTTTTTTGAAAGTATGAGCGGATGGACGACCACGGGTCTGTCCCAATTGGATGTGACCGTACTTGATAGAAGTCTCCTGTTTTTCAGATCTCTCATTCAGTTTTTCGGCGGGTTTGGGCTGGTAGCGTTGATGGTATCTTCGATTATCGGTATCAGAAGCGTTTCGACGCTTTATGAAAGCGAAGGCCATGACAAGGTACTTCCCAATATCAAGAAAACCGCTCAGACGCTTTTTATTATCTACATTACCTATTTCTTGGCGGGTACGCTTCTTTATGTCATCGTGGGCATGCCTTTCTTCGACAGCATCAACCATTCCATGTCCGCAATCTCGACAGGGGGATTCTCTGTCAAAAGCGCAAGCATAGGGGCATACGACAGCATCCCGATAGAAGTCGTCACCATCATTCTCATGATTCTAGGGAGCATCAACTTCTCAGCTTATATTCTGCTTATGTCCGGTAAATTCAAACAGTTCATCGCAGTCACTGAGAACAAATTCATGCTTGTCTGGCTCATTGCGCTATCCATCATCGTGACCATACTTTTGGTTGGAGGCATTTATCCATCCATGTCCACTTCACTGAGACACGGCATATTCGAGTCCGTTTCCGCCATCACCACAACAGGGTACGCCATTAGTGACTATACACTTTTCAGTGGGTCCCTTATATTCATCTTTGTGCTAATTATGATTGTGGGCGGACAAAGTGGATCCACCAGTGGTGGCGTCAAAATGACCAGAATCAATCTGCTTAGAAAAAACATAGTCTACAACTTGAAAAAGGTCTTTCAGCCAAAGAACCTCATTACGGAAAATGAAATCACCACTACATCAGGAAAACAGCTTGTCCACAAGGACGATATGAACGAACAGTATAATTACATCGTACTTTATATGGCAACGCTTTTTTTCGGGTCTTTCATTCTAACCACTCAGGGCCACGCTTTGTCTGCGAGTCTTTTTGAATATGCTTCAACACTCGGAACCGTGGGACTCTCTGTGAACATCGTGAGTTCTACGATGAGTACGCTCACTACCTGGGTTATCACACTTGGCATGTTCCTCGGACGCCTGGAATTTACCGTGATACTGGTTGCGATTCTCAAGCTTTTCAGAGATGGTTCAAGCGGTCTCAAAGGTCGATTTTCAAGAACATAACCCATAAGCCATAAAAAAAAGACAGTGTTCATCACGAGACGTGATGCACTGTCTTTTTGCTTATTTTTTGTAGAGAGTTGAGAGAGTTTCAAGCTCATCGCCACTCACTCGGAATATCATCCATTCATCAAGAGGTTTTGCCCCCATCTTCTTGTAAAATTCAATGGATGGCGTGTTCCAGTCAAGACAAAGCCATTCAAGCCGTTTGGCCTCGCGTTTCAAGGCAATCTCACCAAGGTAGGATAGAAGCAGGCGTCCATACCCTTTGTTCCGATGTGCTTCTTCAATGAAGATGTCTTCGAGGAAAATATTTGCGCGGCTTTTGAATGTTGAATAGCTTTCAAAGAAAAGTGCGAACCCTACAGGGGCTCCATTTTCTTCACCAATAAGCACTTCGGCCTGGTTTTTGTCAAACAAAGACGTCTCAAGAGACGCTTCTGTTGCGATAACTTCGTCTTCCATGTTTTCATATTTGGCGATGCCGTCGATGAAATGCATGATCAGTGGTACGTCTTTTCTTGTCGCAAAGCGAATGGTGAAATCATTTTTAACGGTTTTCACGGGATTCATATGCATCACTCCTAAATCATTTAAAACAATCTTAACACGAAAGAGGAGACTTGTCACAAACAGGGTTTGGCATTTTTCAATATTTGCGGTACCATTATGTTAAGTCAAAGAAACGAGGAATCCTATGAGAAGAACGGTTTATATCATTTCAGGGCCCGCGGGGATTGGAAAATCAACGGTGGCAAGCGGTCTTGCAAGTAATATCGAAGAGAGTGCCTACATTAGTGGAGACACCGTGATGGACATGCATGTGGGTGGGCGGGAACGTCCCTGGAAAAGTGAAAAGGAACTTGATTTGCTTTGGGACAATATCATTGCGCTTACAAAGAATTTTCTCAAAGTAGGCGATGTGGTGATAGACTACGTCACCTTTCCTTCAAGACTCACATGGATAAAGGAAGCTTTGAATGAATACGACGTGCTCATCAATTACGTCTTGTTATGGGCGAAAGACGATGTGCTTAAAAACCGCGACCTTCTAAGGCCACCTGAACATCAAATGAAAAAAAGAAGCCTGATTTTAAAGCGGGAATTTGAAGAGGAAACCCCTGATGAAAGGTATTTTCTTCATACGGGCAACCATGAAACGTTTGACTTGGATGTCTTGATTTCAACGATTCTAAGTGAAGACAGATTTTTGATTACAAAGGACAATAATGAAGAATACTGGAGGAAGATGTATGATCGATTTAAGAAGTGACACAGTAACAAAACCAACTAAAGCCATGCGTAAAGCCATGAGTGAAGCGCATGTAGGCGACGACGTTTACGGGGATGACCCCACCATCAATGAACTTGAAAAAACGGCGGCCTCCATGGTAGGAAAAGAAGCGGCTCTGTTTGTACCAAGTGGCACAATGGGCAACCAGATTGCACTTATGAGTCATACCAGAAAAGGCGACGAAGTCATTCTAGGGGCTCACAGTCACATCAAAACCTATGAAGTTGGTGCGGCGGCCGTGCTTTCCTCAGTCAACTTTCACACCATTGAAGAAACCAGAGGGGCCATGCCGATTGAAGCGATAAAAGAGGCGATCAGAGAAGAAGACATTCATTTCCCTAATACCTCGCTCATTTGCCTTGAAAACGCCCATGGCTCAGGTGTTGTACTGCCACTTGATTATATGGAAGGTGTTAAAAAACTAGCGGATGATCACGCCATTCCCGTTCATCTTGATGGAGCGCGGCTTTTCAATGCGGCGACTGCACTGGATGTGCCTGTAACCGCCTTGACAAAACAAGTCGATTCAGTCATGTTCTGTCTATCTAAAGGCCTTGCCTCACCAGTTGGAAGCATCCTTGCAGGAGACAAGGCATTTATCGATCGCGCAAGGAGGTATCGCAAGATGCTTGGGGGAGGCATGCGCCAGGCCGGTATTTTGGCTGCCGCAGGGCTTATTTCTCTAAAAGAGATGTCCAAACGCCTTCACATCGACCACGACAATGCGACGTACCTCGCCAATCAACTCAACACCTTGGAAGGCTTTGAAGTGAACATGGACGCTCGCGACATCAACATGGTGTTTGTGAAAAGTGCATACAACTTGAATCTGCTTAAAAAACCACTTGAAGAAAAAGAGATTCTTCTTGGTGACTATAAAGGGGATTTCATGCGGATGGTCACGCATCACGGAATCGCGAAAGAAGATATTGATACGCTGGTTGAAGCCATCAAAAGTGAATTGAACATCTAAAAAATTGAATGAGGTATGGTGAGAAACCATGCCTTTTCTTATGCGTTTAAGTCAAAATGATTTGATTAAGATTCATTTTGACCTATAATGATAATGTAAGGGTTTTAATTTTAAAGGAGCGAGCATATGAAAATTGGTTTGATAATACACTCTGAAACCGGGCATACACAAGGCATTGCCAGAGCCATTGAAAAGGCCTTGAAAGAAGATGGTCACGCCGCTGATCTTGAAATGGTGGTAGCAAAAAGCACGAAACCATGGAGGGAAAACCTTCCCAAGCTGAGTGAAATTCCCTCTTCAAAAGGCTATGACATCCTTGTTCTAGGTGCTCCGGTATGGGGATTTACACTTTCCTTGGTTATGACTGAATACCTCTATCAGGCGAGACCGCTTCACTGTGATAAACTCATACTTTTTTCCACGGGCGCCCTTCACCGGTGGTTTGGCGGAAACAGAGCCATCAAGAAAATGGCCAGCCTTTCAGGCGTTCCAGATTCAAAGATCGTGCAAGCAGGCAGTGTTCGCTTTCCAAGAAACAAGAAACCCAAATACATTGACCAGGTCGTTGACAATGTTTTAAGGGCTGTAAATAAACACCAGACAGCCACCCAATGATCAAGTCGTCCGGGGGCAAACCATGCAAGACGAGACGCTATCCAAATGGGCCACTAAAACCTTGACTTTAAAACAAAAACTGATCTACGGATCAGTAATTGCTTTAATGCTTCCACTTGTCTACTGGTTTGTTTATGCGACCGGTGGCATCAAGTATGTCTATTCGCATTCCATGTATATCCCAATCCTTCTTGCGGGTATAATTTTCGGGTTGAAAGGCGGAATACTTGTTGGGATCATCGCAGGAATCATACTGGGTCCGCTGATGCCCATATCCACCATAACCAATGAAAACCAGCCTCTTTTAAACTGGATTTTTCGTCTCGTTATTTTCACGGGAACCGGAGGCTTGTCAGGACACGGTGTAGACCACATTAAGAAAAGAGGCGAAACCATTCGCCGCATGCTTTTATACAATGCGGAAACGAAAATCCCAAATACCAATGCCATAAGAGCCCTTTGCAAAAAACTCACCAAAGGCCCGAAAACCATCGCCACCGTTTTGATCTCGAATCACCAGGATATTATTGACGCACTTGGTACCGATGTTTACAACAAGATTCTTTTCAACCTTTATAGCGAAATCAAGGATTCAAGTTTGAACATTCAGGCAGTTGTCCAAGGCGATACCCACAAGCTTTGGATCGTGAAGGAACATGACGCGCTCGAAGACGACGCCGAAGCATTGGTGGAACTCGTCACCAGCAGTCAGTTTCATGGTGAACATCCTGTTTATCTCGACCTTTCTTTGGGTCTTAGTGTCATAAAGGATTCAAATGCATGCGGAACATTGGAAAGCTATCGCATCTCCGATTCGCTTGCCAGGCAAGCACAGAAAAACAATCTGCCCTATGCAGTGACCGACAGGGAACTGGATCGAAAAATCAAGGAATACAACCTTATCTCCCAGTTCAGCGAATCATTTTACAATAAAGATCTTTCGCTTTACTTTCAACCCCAGGTGGACATGAAGACTGAAAAGCCTATCGCGGTTGAAGCACTCTTAAGGTGGAAACATCCAAAATTCGGTTTCATATCTCCTAGTGATTTTATTCCCCTCATTGAAAAAACAAAACTCATCCATCCACTTACCTACTGGGTCGTCGAGAACGCACTCAAGGCGTCAGCCCGCCTTGAAAACAATGGCGCGAATCTTGATATTTCCATCAACATATCTGCTAAAAACCTTTATGATCCAGACTTCTATGAAAGAACCGCGGACCTCATCGACAAAGTGCACGCCAATCCTGAAAAAATCATTTTTGAAATAACGGAATCGGCATTGATGGTCGATCCCGTCAAAAGCCGTGAAATTCTGGAACGGTTCGTCGATAAGGGACTTAGAATTGCGATTGACGACTTTGGCGCAGGGTATTCTTCACTGGCCTACCTCAGTCGTTTCCCCATACACTCGATTAAAATTGACAGATATTTTATTCAACAGCTAGCCAAAGACGATTCAATGATGCGCATCGTCAAAAGCACCATCAACCTTGC
Source organism: Caryophanales bacterium (assembly GCA_041694275.1). Lineage (GTDB taxonomy): Bacteria > Bacillota_I > Bacilli_A > Izemoplasmatales > Izemoplasmataceae > M55B118. Next base: position 8,833 of record JASMTQ010000033.1, on the reverse strand, counting down.
CCACGAGCTAGGCTATGAAGTCATCTCCGAAGGGGTCGAAGACGAGAAAAGCTGTCAAATCCTCAAGGATTTGAATGGTGGTGGAGGCTTTGCCCAGGGATTTTACTATGCCATACCGATGTCTCTGGATGCCCTCATGAAGTCTCTTGAGGTGGAATGACAAGATAAATAGTGTTCAAAAATCCATAAGTAAAGCCCTTATTTTCCAGGGCTTTTTTTCATGCTAAAAGATATGTCCGAAACAAGTGTAACCATTACAAATAAGAAGTCATAACATATTATGTTACCGCACAACCAAGCCTTTTGCTGTCTAATTAAGGATTTCAAACTAGATTGTAATACTAATTATAAAAATTATGTTTTTCTTTTACTTTGAAGGTCCTTTATGTTAAAGTGCTTATGTAAGTTCATTACAATTAAGCACAGTAAATATTTCTTTGGTGGGATGCTTATGAAACTAGCAAATGGTCAGGAAGGCCAGACATACATAGTGATCGAACTTTTGGGCTCTTCAGAGACCAATCGTTTTTTTTCTAACCTTGGGCTCAGTGAAGGTGAAGAAATTACGCTTATCTCAAAACTTGCCGGAAACTTCGTCGTGAATATCAAAGACGGTCGTTACGGCATGGCAGGAGACCTGGCAAGCAAGATCAGGGTGAAACCCCTATGATCAAAATAGCCCTTGCAGGCAACCCAAACAGTGGAAAAACCACTGTATTCAACGCCCTTACCGGAAAACTCGAAAGGGTTGGAAACTGGTCGGGTGTAACCGTTGAGAAAAAGGAAGCCTATCTCAAAAGACGATTCAATACCACCTATGAAGACGTCCTCATTGTGGATCTTCCAGGTGTCTACAGTCTTGAAGCCTATACCAAAGACGAACAGCAGGCTTCCGATTTCATTCACCGGGAAAACATCGATATCATTATCAACATTGTTGATGCGTCGCATTTGGAGCGCAGTCTATATCTTACGACGGAACTGAAAAAACTTGGTATTCCCCTCGTCGTGGCGCTCAACAAGTCAGATATCGTGGAACGCAGGAAAACCACCATAGATACTGAAATCCTATCGGAGCATCTTGAATGCGCCGTTATCTTCACGAAAGCCGACAGAAAAAAGGGCCTCAAAAACCTTGTGATGACCGCCCTTGAAAAAGGAGAGAACACACCCCGTGGAACAAGAAGAAAGAAAAGAGGTAAAAGACCTCGTAGAAAAGGCCACCACGACAAGCCATCGTCCGGGTGCCACTAGATTTACAGACAAACTTGACAGGTTGTTTGCACATAAATATATTGGACTGCTGATTTTCATGCTCATCATGTGGCTGGTATTCACAATATCCCAGGTATGGGTAGGCCCGCTTGTACGCGATTACATAGAAGTCGCGTTTGGAATGGTTGCTCAGTGGATTGAACAAGGACTTGATTCAATTGGCTCAGGAGCTGTTTTACAGGGACTCGTTATCGAAGGGATTATCGGAGGATTCACAGCCGTCATTGGCTTTTTGCCGTTAATCATGGTTCTGTTTTTCATGCTCCATTTGCTTGAAGACAGTGGCTACATGTCCCGTGTAGCACTCCTTATGGACAGGTATTTCAAAAAAATCGGTCTTGCTGGGAAATCCATCATTCCGATGTATGTGGGTACCGCCTGCAGCATCCCTGCGATCATGGCCGCAAGAACCATCAAAAACACGCGTCAAAGACGCATGACGATTCTACTCACACCGTTTATTCCCTGTGGGGCGAAACTGCCTGTCATCGCGCTTTTGCTTGGTGTATTTTTCACAGGCAGTGCCTTTATGACCGCACTGACCTACCTTGTCGCCATCCTCATTATTTTTATTACCGGACTCATCATCAAACGTCTGGTCAATCCATTTCAAAAAGCGGAAGAGGATAGCTTCCTGATGGTCGAGCTTCCTGATTACCAGGTTCCAAGTCCCAAAAAAGCGTTTTTCGTAATGCTTCAAAGAGCCAAAGCCTTCGTCGTCAAGGCGGGAACCATCATTTTGCTTATGAACGTGATTGTCTGGTTCTTTGTGAACTTTGACTTTTCACTCACGCAGGTCGCCAGCCCTGAAGCTTCCATGCTCAAAGTCATCGCTACGCCGATCGCCTTTTTGCTGACACCGATTGGTGTCGCATCATGGGGACTCGCCGCCGCCGCGATACTAGGATTTGTCGCAAAAGAGGAAGTGGTTGGTGCACTCGCTGTCATCTTCTCTTTCACCATCAGTGAAGATTTTGCGGTTGACAATATCGAAAACACACGCGAAACCCTGATGACCGTTGGAAGCATGACAAGCGTCTCAGCCGTCGCCTACCTCGCTTTCAATCTTTTCACACCACCGTGTTTTGCCGCAATTGGTGCAATGAAGACAGAATTCGAAAGCAAAGCCTGGACGGTATTTGCGATTTTCCTTCAGCTTTTCATAGGCTTTTTAACAGGGCTTGTGATCTATCAGATAGGGACCCTGGTCGTGACTGGATCATTTGGCATTGGAAGCATGGCAGCACTCATCATCGCAGTCGTATCAATCATCGTCTTCCTTTATCTGAACAGTCTTTCAAAAAGAGGAAAGGGGCTAGCCAAAATTGGGTAATATTATCGTAATCGCCATTCTTGGTATCATGTTTTCGCTCATCATAAGAAAACTCTACAAGGATCATAAGAACGGAGCCGTCTGCAGCAGTGCATGCACTGCGTGTCCAATCGTATCAACTTGCAACAAGGACGCTGGTACCCTCAAACAGGAAATGCGGCACGAACTTCATAAGTAACAAGGCTTCGGGTCAGGGACCCGAAGTTTTTTTCTTGGGGCGGGTTAAACCTTTAAAACACGTGGATTTGTGCTATAATAGACGCGGTAAACCTTTCAAGGAAAGGTAAAAGTTTTATACAAGGAGTTAATAATCATGAGTATTCATACACCAACGAAACAAAGAGACCTTTTCATCTATCAGGTTTTTGTTAGAAACCATACCGAGGAAGGGACTTTCAAAGCGCTTGTTGAAGACCTTGAACGAATCGCTGATTTAGGTGTTGACGTTCTTTATCTGCTTCCGGTGCATCCAATCGGAGAAAAACAGAGGAAAGGGGCTTACGGAAGCCCTTATTCCATAAAGGACTACAGAGATATCAATGAAAATCTCGGCACGATTGACGATTTCAAGACATTGATTGAAAAGACCCATGAACACGGGATGAAGATCATGATGGATATCGTATTCAACCACACGTCCTATGATTCAGTGCTTTTTAACGCGCATCCCGAATGGTTCTATAAAGAAGATGGCGCGTACACGAACCGTGTAGGAGACTGGTGGGACATCGTCGATTTTGATTACAAAGACAACCGTCCTCTCAGAGATTATCTTATCAATACCCTTGAAATTTATACGAAAATGGGTGTGGATGGATACCGTTTCGATGTTGCGAGCTTCCTTCCCCTTGATTTTCTGAGTGAAGCGAAAGAAGCGGTCAAAAAAATCGATCCAGACACCATATGGGTCTCTGAATCCGTTCATGGCGGCTTTTTGAGAGCCTTTAGAAACGAAGGGTTCGAAGGCCTCAGTGAAGGGGAGATTTATCGTGTCTTTGATATGGCCTACGATTATGATACCCAGCCTTCCCTTGAACATTATCTCAAAAACGACGGGTCGCTTCAGCCGTATGTCGACTGGCTCAATCTTCAAGAAGAAATCTATCCGAAGAACTATATCAAAATGAGAAATCTTGAAAACCATGATTTCGGACGTTTTGCGACGATGGTTGACAATAATCAGTCCCTTCTTCTCAACTGGCATGCATTTTCCTTTTTCTCAAAAGGATCGACCATGATCTTTGCAGGTGGTGAAACCCTCAGTGACCATCATCCCAATCTGTTTGAGAAGGACACGCAAAGACAAGGGCCAAAAGACATTTCCAAAATGATCAAAACCTTGTCACAAACCGTGCGTGGGCCTCTTTTCACCGATGGCAGCTATACCATTGAAAAGGCAAAAGAAGGCAATGCGCTCATCGGATCTTACACGCTTGATGATGCTTACGCACTGGGTGTATTCAATGTTTCAAAAGACCGCCTAAAAATTAGTGTTCCTCTGCTTGATGGCAAGTATGTCAATGCGATTGACGGCAGTGAAGTCACCATCAAAAACGGAATGGTTGAAAGTGAAGCGACACCGTTGATTGTTAAAACGAATACCAAAAACAGGCAAGAATCAAAGTGAGTCTTTTAACGGTCAAAGACCTTAAATTCGATCATGGGGAGGGCACCCTTTTAGAAGGGGTGAACATGCGACTTTTTGAAAAGGAGCATGCCGTCCTGGTAGGCCCCAACGGTACAGGGAAGTCAACCTTCATGAAACTCCTTGCCAAGCGACTGATTCCAGATACGGGCGAGGTTGAGTGGCAAAACAACAAGCAGGTGGGTTACCTTGATCAGTACGCGACACTGGATGATGATCTGACACTTGAAACGTATCTACACGGCGTTTTTGAAGACCTTTTCGAACTTGAAAAGAAGATGGAATCCCTCTATGAAGAAGTAGGGATGGAAAGCGACCCGGATAGACAGACCAAACTGCTTCATCGGGCCAGTGATATCGGTGAAACCCTGATGGAAAAGGACTTCTATGCCATCAAGTCGAGAATCGGAAAGATGATTGGGGGACTTGGTCTTTCTGAGATTTTCCTGAAGAGTCCTCTGGGCACCTTGTCAGGAGGCATGCGCGCGAAAGCCATCCTTGCGAAACTTCTTCTGGAAGAAGCGGACGTGCTTTTGCTTGATGAGCCTACAAACTTTCTCGATGTCGAACACATCGAGTGGCTGAGTGCTTTTTTAAATCAGTATGACAAAGCCTTTTTGGTGGTTTCCCATGACGAGGAGTTCCTGAAAAAAATCGCCAGAACCGTATTCGCACTCGAATACGGTGGCATAGAACGCTACAAAGGCGATTACAGCTTCTACCTCACTGAAAGGGAACTGAGACACGTTCAGCATGAAAAAGCCTATGAATCCCAAAAGAAGTTCATCAAGAAAACCGAGGACTTCATTCAGAAAAACATCACAAGAGCTTCAACGTCCAAACGTGCCAAAAGCCGAAGAAAGATGCTCAAAAAAATCAAGAAGATTCAAAGGCCGGAAGACGACCCCACGTACTCGTTCGCCTTTCCATTCTCGCGTCCCACAGGCCGCGACGTGCTTGAGGTTCAAGACCTCGAGATTGGTTATGAAGGACCGCTAACCGATCCTCTTTCCTTTATCATAAGACGGGGTGAGAAAGTGGTCATCACAGGGGAAAACGGCATCGGTAAATCGACATTCATCAAAACCGTCATGGGTGAAATCGAAAAAATCGGTGGCCACTACGAATGGATTGATACGGCGAACATCGCTTACTTTGAACAGGAAAGCCATCTCAAAGGGGATGGCACCTCATTTGAAATCGTGCATGCAACCTATCCTGATTTCACAAAAAAGGAAATTCTCTCTTTACTTGGTCATCACGGCATAGACTACACCATGGCCACCAGAAGAATTTCAACGCTCTCTGGTGGAGAAAAAACAAAAGTGCGTCTTGCGATGCTTTATCACAAGAAAGGCAATGTTCTCATCCTCGATGAGCCGACGAACCACCTTGATGCCAATGCCAAATCGGCACTTAAATCAGCATTGCTTGATTACAAGGGAACCCTGATTCTCGTATCCCATGAAAAAGAGTTCTATCAGGATATCTGCGATATAGAATACACCCTTTATTGACAATAACCAGAAAGAAGGAAACGATTATGCCAAAAAAGATTACCGGACTTGATTTTCTAAACGCCACGAAACACGAAACCCAACCCATGTCCGATCAGAAAAAAGGCAAGGAACAACCCGCACTCGAAGTCCCGTACGTGGAAACGGACGGGCCCATCATAAAACTTAAATCCATCAGACAGATCAAAACCGAAAACGTGAGTCTTCGTGATGCCCTGGAAGGCCGCAAGACAAAAAGAATGTATGAAAACAAGCCTATCACGCTGGATGAACTCACCTATGCGCTTTATATGACCCAGGGCGTCAAACGCAACGTAAGAGACAAGGCGACATTCCGCACCGTCCCTTCAGCCGGTGCCCGCCATGCGTTTGAAACCATTCTTCTCATTAACAATGTCGACGGCCTCAAACGCGGGCTTTACAGGTACCTCGCTCTTGAACACAAGCTTCAAAAACTTGAAGCCGCACCGGATATCAACCAGAAAATAAGGCGTGCCGCACTCAAACAACCGCAAGTAGAAGAAGCGGCCGCTGTATTCATGTGGGTCGCCGATGCGTACCGCATGACATACCGCTACAGTGAACGCGGATACCGCTATCTCTTCTTGGACGCGGGACACGTTGCACAGAATCTTTATCTCGTCGCTGAAGACATTGGTTCTGGTGTCTGCGCCATCGCGGCCTACGATGATGACCGTCTCAACGGCATTCTCGGTCTGGATGGCGAACATCAGTTCGTCGTATACATGGCCAGTCTTGGAAAAGTGTGATTAAAGGGGCGCATGCCCCTTTTTCCTCACATTTTTACTTGAAAAGGCACTATTAAACTGTTATTATATATTGTTACAATAAGTCGGGACGTAGCTTAGCTTGGTAGAGCGCTTGCATGGGGTGCAAGAGGTCGCAAGTTCAAATCTTGTCGTCCCGACCATTTTTATTATATGGAGGCTAATTCATGAAAAAAATCTTCATGCTTATAAGTATCATGCTTTTTACAGTCACACTCAATGCTTGCAGCGGGGTGAATACGAAACTGGTTCTCAACCCATATGAATCCATAGATTTTGAAACCACGGGTCGCGCGCTAACCAATTTGCACACCCACACCGTCTATTCGGATGGCAACGGTCTACCGCATGACGTGGTCGACCTTTACGATGATCTCGAGTATGATATTCTTGCGATCACGGACCATGATGAAGTCACCTATCCATGGGCCTTCAGTGAAGTCAATGAAAACTGGGAGGACCGAAATCCTGAAGACCTTGGGATGCTTGATGTCCTCGGCAACGAACTTACCGTAACAAGGACAGGCTGGTTTCCCGATACCGTTTCGCTTTTCACCGATTACAAGTACCAGCAGCCTGAATCGCTTAAGCAGGACCCTCAGGCTTTTCACAACACCCTTGATGAGCTTGACGCAATTGAAGAGTCCCTCATGTTCATCGCCCACCCGGGCAGAGAATGGAAGTCCGGTGGAGAATTTTTCGGCGATTACAGTGAAGGGGATATGTATCACATGAACTGGTGGACCGATCTATTCAATGACCATCCACTTGAATCCCTGATAGGCATCGAAGTCTTCAACCGGGATGACAGATACCCGCATGATAGAAGACTCTGGGATGCAATACTCACTGAGACCATGCCTGAACGCCCTGTTTGGGGCCTTGGTAATGATGATTACCATGGTGATGATCTTTCTCATGGTATTCATATGTCCTACACCACCCAGCTTATGGATGAACCTTTCAGTGAAGAAGGCCTTAAAAACGCACTGAAGAACGGCCATTTCTTCACATCGAATACGAGCAACGTGATGGATGACGCACCCACCATTTCAACCATCGATGTTGATAAGGAAAATAAAACCATCACCATCGAAGGTGAAGGCTACGACAAGATTGAATGGTTCCACGGCACAACCGGAGACTTCTTTGAATCGGTCGTGGTCGGTGAAGGCGAAACGTTCAGTTATGGCTCATTTGAAGGCAACTACGTCAGAGCCCGTCTGATCGTTGATCAGGATGGTCCTGATGAAGCGAAGACACTCACGCAGCCCTTTGGATTTACTGTAGAAAACGAATAAACAGGAAGACGCAGACTTTGCGTCTTTTTTTGCATCCACGTGCGTGCATGTTACAATTTAAGTGAATGAATTGGGTGAATACAATGAAAGAAAGACTGAATATTTTCAAAACCATCCTATTTCGCAACATCAAGACGCTTTTGATATTTGAAGGCCTGTACAGAGTCCTGGGGATTCTGCTCATTTTTCCGCTCGTTTCACTCCTCATGAGCTGGTCGATTTCACTTGCCGGGTTCACCTACATCACGAATGCGCGTATCATGGCCTACATCACAACGCCCACAACCGGACTGATAATCGTTCTGATTGGTGTCGTGCTGGGGCTTTACATTGCCATGGAGATTATCATACTTTCGGTGCTTTACCGGTTTTCAAGAGCCAACATGACCATTGGGGTTTTTCCACTTCTAAGGCTTGGTGTTGAACGTATCAGAGATGTTTTTTTAAGCAGAAACGTCCTGATAATTATTCCTGCTGGTCTTTTCTTCCTTTTTGTGGAACTGATGCAGTTCGTAGGGGTTCTCTCCACCATTTCCATTCCGAGTCATATCGTTGAAGCCATTGAGGAAGTGAGACAGTGGCGCTTCATGTTCTATGCGACATTGCTCGTAGGGTTCATAGCGTTTTTTGAAACGATGATGCTTCCGAGTGTTTTCACGCTTCACAAGAAGACCTTGAAGGGGTCTTGGAACCTCAAGCGGCGCATCATGAAGAAAAAACGCTTAAGAATGCTTCTGGAATTTTTAGTACTCAATCTGGTATTGAACCTGGTGTTATTCATTATTTATTTCCTTCTGGTCGCATTGGTGGGCTTTTTGATCTCGCTGATTCGCGGTCAGACGATTGCGCTTGGTCTCACGCTCACCATCATATATGCCCTTTATTCTTTTGTCATCACGCTGATTTCCTTTACCCTCATTCCTATCAACTACGCACTTATCAGCATGTGGCACCATGCCAGTGATGTCAAAGAC
>JASMTQ010000032.1:0-30430 GCA_041694275.1 Caryophanales bacterium | reverse complement strand
ATACCACACGCTTGTAGTTGAAAAGCGCAAGACCTGCAGCTCCATAGAATAAGACTATGAGACTCTCAAGGATTACAATAAGCCCGATCACTCTGTATGATGTGTCGTTTAATCTAAGCAGATAAACCGCGCCAAATGTCATAAGTACGATTACGATAAAGACAATGACGCTTTCAGGCAATGTCTTTTTCATGTCACGTATGAATGTATTCACACGGTCTGTTTCATCTCCACCGGTTTTAAGGCGTCTGAAAAGCGCCTTGTAGGCTGCGCTCAATGCACTGAGCGTGCCTATTCCAAGCGTAAGAAGGGTAGACGCGAGCACCAGACAATAAAGGATTGCCGTATCAAATCGGATATCGGTCCTTATCGGTCTTTTGAAAGGATTCATGAAAAATCACCGGCATCATGGACCTTTTCGCCTTCTATATAGGTTTCTACCACTCGTGCGTTCTTAAGTGTCGAAGGATCCTTGAAATCGAGGTTCTCAACCACGATGAAATCCGCCAGATGGCCTTTTTTGATATCACCCAGTTCATCTTCCATCCTGGCGAAATAGGCGCCCATCGCCGAATACGCCTTTATGCCGGCACGTAGAGGTACCCCTTCGTTGGGAAGATGGGGCGGATAGTCCTCTTTGACTGTGGTTCTTTTAAGGGCGCTGAAAAGAGTGTGAAACGGATTTACGTGTTCTATCGGCGCATCGGTACTAAAAGCGACCGGTACGCCTCTTTCAATCATCGTGTTGAAAAGATAGACGTGGTCACTTCTACCCCCAAGCCTCTCTTTAATAATTGGGGCGTCTGATGCGGTGAAGGCTGGCTGGACCTGGGCGCCTAGACCGATTGCGCTCATGCGTTCAATCAGGTCTTCATCCGCGAGTTGCGCATGGATGATGGCGTCCCTTCGGTTCGTCTCTTTCAAGGTTTCGCTTATTTCCACCAGGGTTTCGATGGCTTTATCACCGATGGCGTGCATCGCATAGTCCATCTTATGTTTACGCGCCTTTTCAATGCGCTTTTGAATGGCTTCCCTGTCAAAGACCATGAACCCAGTTTCTTTTTCCGTGTCGGAGTAGGGTGCTCTCATGGCCGCCGTTCGTGCACCAAGCGACCCATCCGTAAGTAGCTTGACGGGTCCGATGGTATAACGACCAAACGCCTTGTGGGGATAGCCCTTGGTCAAAAAATCATCAAAGTCTTTTTCATCTGGTATGTTGACTTGTTCTAGGATGCGGAGTTTTAGTTTGTCTTCCCTGGCAAGTGTTTTGAAGACGTTCAAAACGCGTTCGTAGTTGACGCTCACGACTCCGAAATCGTCACTTCCTACAGACGTGATGCCATGTTTTAAGAGGTGGTCCTGGCCCTTCAGAATCATTTCTCTAAGGGCGGTGTCATCTTGGGGCTCAAGCACCATGAGAAACGACCGTGAAGACTCGGTGAATTTCCCCTTTTCAAGATCATAGTGTGTTTTATTCGAAGGATATTGGCCTCTTTTTTCATAAGCCAAATCTATCGCTTTCGAGTTCGCAATGACGACGTGCGAACAGAATCTGTAAAGGATAACGGGAACATCCTTTGAAACTTTGTCGAGGTCCGCTTTTGTAGGTTCTCTATTTTCTTCAAACTGCGTTTCCTTGTAGCCACGTCCGATGATGGGATTTTTGTTTGAGGCTTTCAAGGAATCTATCATTGAATCAATGGATGGTTCTTCACTCACATCGATCATGTTCATCATTTTACCAAGTCCTAGCACATGCATGTGCGCATCGTTAAACCCGGGCAGTACCGCCCGGTCTTTCAAGTCGATGATTTCATCGATTGCTTCACTTAGTATTTTTCTTTTGGTTCCTACATGGGTAAAGCGTCCGTTTTCGACGATAAACGCCTGTTTTTTGTTGAGCATTATTGCATTGATATACGCTGTTTTCACAGGTCTCACCCTTTCTAGGTCATTATAGCACGAACCCTTTCTTCCCCAAATGAAAAACCCCCTAAAATATAGAGGGTTTTGCAGTTAAATCAGGCAGAAGTCTTTGGATTTTGTGAATCCTTTTTGTAAGCAAGCACCGTGAGTGTCAAAAGGATTGCGACAATCACGCCATGTATGCCCAAGATAAGTCCTTCAAACAAATGTGAGAATGTCGCTTCCGTGGTAGAAAAAACCGAAAGCAGGAAAACCGAGGAAGCAACGGTGGCAATCATCAAATGAATGGGCGTATCTCTATTTCCGATATTCCTTATCGCAAACAGCTGAATTAATGCTGGAATCAAAAACACGAAAATGCTGAGCACGATTGTAATCATGAATGACTCGCCTTCAAAAATAAAAAGATAGACTGCAAAACATGAAATAAGGATATTGAAAAGGAATGCGAGCCCGATCGCTATCTGTGCTACTTTAATCATGGTTCCATTGTATGATTTGGAATTGAAGGGTTCAAAGGACTCTTCCCTATTTCTTCTTAGCGACTTTTTGAAATCATCGAATGCTTTTTCATCATACATAAGCATAAGACTGAGTAGAACCCCCAGAATGATGATGAATTGAGGCCCTGTATGAAACCCTTCATTGATGATGAGTCCGATACTGATGATAAGTGCGATGAATGAAGACCCAATCAGATAAAGGGTCAATCCTTTCGTCTTTTTCATGAATCCGCTCAATGTATAGATTTTAATGACGAGGTGTGTGATGAGTATACCCGCTACAATCCACGCCATCGGCAAATAGAAGTTGGAATAGTCCCCGCTGTTAAAGAGAAAGTCATAACCTTTCAGGGTGTAATCGATGGTAATGTTGCCAAATTCATTGGGCACAAGAGAGTCACTCCATCCTGGCATCCCTTCAAACTGAGCCATTTCCGCAGCATTGAACGTAAAGCTGCCTGAGAAAAAAGGGAGTAAATACGCGATGAACACAAACGCTGAGATTGTCAGACTCCAAATCATCTTCTTCTTTTCAGTGTCATCTGAAGTGTTGTTTCTTTCTCCGTCAATGAGCTCGTTGATGCTTACGCGGTAGAGAATGGATAACCGGTTCAAATATTCGATGTCGGGCATGTTGTCACCCTTCTCCCACTTTGAAACGGCCTGTACGGATACTCCGCACAATTTTGAAATATCCTTTTGAGTCAGGTTCTGTTCTTTTCTGAGACTTTGTAAAAATCGTCCAGTATTGACTGCGTCCATAAATTGCCTCCAATTCTTTGATGTCTTAATTATAAATAGACCAGATGCTATTTGTCCACTTATTTCTTGTTGAAAGCACTCAACCCGGGGTTTATAGGATGTGTTGTGTACGAACAAACACATCTTCAGTTTAAAAAAAAGACGCTCAAATCGAGCGTCTTTGGTGTACTATTTACGAGTCGCATCCACCATGAGTTTGGTCATGAGGTTGGTGACTTCTTTCGGATCTTCAATGGGGTAGCCTTCGATCATGAGTGCTTGGTGGTAAAGGAGGCTTGCATAATCATCGACTTTCTTGGCATCTTTTTCATATACGTTTTCAAGGGCTTTGAAGAGTTCGTGATCCGGGTTGATCTCAAGAATTCTTTCGGCCTTCATACCTTGTGCATCCGGCATTTGTGCAAGGACTTTTTCCATTTCAAGTGACAGGCCTTCTCCGCTAACGAGGCAGACTGGGCTTTCTTTGAGGCGTCCTGTGAGCTTGACGTCCTTGACTTTTCCATCAAGAGCCTTTTTGAGACGTTTGAGGAGTTTCTTGTGGCTTTTCTCCTGGTCTTCAAGGTCTTTTTTCTTGTCCTCATCAACGAGATCGTCATCTCCTTGCTGGATGGACTTGAATGGGACTTCGTCGTAGTTGTTCAGAATCTGGACCATGAATTCATCCACTTCTTCAGTGAAGAGAAGGACTTCTCTGTCCTTTTCCTTGATGGCGTCCATTTGCGGAAGGTTCATGATGGCGGATTTTGATTTCCCGCTTGCATAGTAGATGTTCTTCTGGTCTTCCGGTTTTCTTTCAAGATATTCCTTGAGTGTGATGTATTCATCACTCTTGTTGGTCTTGAACATGAGAAGGTCCTTGAGGAGATCCTTCTTGGCACCGAAGTTGTCGTAGACGCCGTATTTGAGGATGGTCTTGTAGGCGTCGTAGAATTCAATATATTTGTCGCGGTCATTTCTTAAAAGTTTTTCAAGTTCTTTCTTGATTTTCTTCTCAAGGTTCGCTGCGATCTGGTTGAGCTGGCGGTTATGCTGAAGCATTTCACGAGAAATGTTCAGTGAGAGATCCGCTGAATCCACAAGTCCTTTGATGAATTTGAAGTGATCAGGGACAAGTGCCTTGTTCTTGCCTTCGATGAAAACGCCTTTGCTGTAAAGCTGCAGGCCTTTCTCGAATTTTTCGGTGAAGAAGTCATACGGTGGCTTCTTCGGAATGAAAAGCAGGGTGGTATAGGTGAGTTTACCCTCGACTTTGCTGTGAATGACATGAAGCGGTTCTTTGTATTCATTGAACTGGCGCATGTAGAATTCATTCAAAGCTTCGTCTGTGATTTCGTTTTTCGGTTTTTTCCATAGCGGCGTCAGTGAGTTCAGGGTTTCTACTTCCTTGATGGTTTCCTTTTCATCTTCTTCTCCATCTTCTTTAACTTGCTCTTTGGTCACTGTCATCTTGATTGGATAGCGGATGTAGTCGCTATACTTCTTGATGAGTCTTTTAATTGTATCTTCTTCGAGATACGTTGAGAAATCGAGTTCGCTTTCCTCGTCATCTTCTCTTAGTTTAAGCGTGATGGTGGTACCAATGTCTTCCTTTTCGATTTCTTCGATGGTGTAGGTATCTTCTCCTGTAGACGTCCATCTGAGTCCTGTATTACTGTAAGGCGAGCGTGTATCTACAACAACTTCTTTAGAAACCATAAAGGCACTATAAAAGCCGACACCAAATTGTCCTATGATGTCTACGTCTTTTTTCTCAAGTTTTTTGATGAATTCCTTGGATCCGCTTTCTGCGATGGTACCGAGCTGACTTACGAGTTCTTCTTCACTCATCCCGATTCCGTTGTCCTTGATGGTGAGTGTTCTTTTTTCCTTATCGGGATCGAGGAAGATTTCATACGCGTCACTGCCTGGGACTTCGTCCTCTGTAAGTGATAGGAAATGCCTTTTGTCGATGGCATCACTCGCGTTTGAGATTAGTTCTCTTAAGAATATTTCGTTGTGTGTGTAAATGGCATTGATCATAAGATCGAGTAGTTTTTTTGATTGTGTTTGAAACTCTTTTGTTTTAGCCATTGTATCCCTCCATTCATGATAGATTTTAGTGTTTTATTGACGTTTTGTCAAGCAAAGCGTTAGAGTGCTAAAAGTTATAGAAAAAAGAGACCTTGATAGCCTCTTTGATTTACGTATATTTAGCTTGGTTAAACTGAATTCGGCGTATATGGTCATCATTTTTTCCTTTGATTCTGCTGCTCTCAATTCTGGCTAGAATATCTTTTAAAACATCCTTTGTATACATTGGTTCTCTTGAGCGAATGAGATCAATCAGGGACTTTAGCGTGTGGATTTCACTCAGGTTGCTGTCTATGTAGATGTTTTTTGAAAATATGACAATATTCAGATATCTTGCCTCTACGATATCAATGAGATTATTGATGTGCGCAATATTTTGCATAATCGGATTTTGAAATTCATAGATAGCTTTTTTGCCATTTGTTTCATACCCGACATTCCAAAACCGATGGGCCTTGTTGCCATATACATAGCCGTTGTAATCCTTGAGTTCCAAGACGTAAATTCCAGAGTCATGAATAAAGATGCAGTCAATTTGTGCGTATTCATTGATGCTGTCTTTCTTTCTGATAGTGAGATCCAAAATCTGTGGTGAAGAAGGAAATTCCTTCTCTAGAGCATGGGAGACTTCATATTCAAAAAGTCTTCCTTTTTCGCTGAGTACCTTTCGGTAGGGAAGCGCCGTATCCCTATAAAACTGCGATGTCTCATAACTTGCTTTTCTGTCCAAATATCTCAGAAATATTCTCGTGCGGACTGCAAAAAGACAAAAGATAGAAAAAATAAGGAGGCCGATGACGATCCAGCCAGCCATCGTTATGGCTGACATATCTGAAAACAGAAGACTGAACTGTTTGAAAACATACACTACAACCATAAGCACAAACGGTATCGCAAGCAAACGTAGGTTCCCATGATTGCTGCTATATATGATTCCCTTCCCTGTATACCGTTTGCCTACTCGTTTGCGTGGTTGTTTGTTTTGATGTTTTTTTTATCAAGTCATCCGCCCCCTTCACACAAAGAGTAGCACGGCAATGAGCGCTTGAGAAGGCGGATGTGACGATTGTCATGAAAGTTGACAGTTTGTCAACAGGTTATTTGTAGAGTTTGTAATGTCTGAACTTGGCAAGAATGATTGTGGGAATGAGATAAAGGCTTATAAAGACAACTTGAATCAATGCAAAGTAAAAGACCGGTGAAAAAGAAATAGACGCTTTAACAACGTTTAAATAATGAAGGTTGAGCATTGCAAGCAAATAGAACAGAAATATAAACAACTTGAAAATTCCAAACTTGAGCGTATCCATGCGTCTGTCTTTTTCATGTTCCTTGAACTCATTCACCAGCAAGGTGCCCCTGACAATCTTTGTGATCGTATAAAAGAGAAATCCGGTATTCACTAAAAAGAGGTACACGACAATGGCTTCGTCGGTAGCACTGAGCACTCCTTGTTCTCCAGAAACGAGCATCAGGCCTGATATGAGAAAAAGGCCCATGAACCCAAACACCGACAAAAACAACAGACTTTTAAGATCGTTACGCTTGTATTCCAAATTTTCCTCATAGGAAAATCTTGGTACGCTGTCTTTGCTGTATGCATAGTACTTCGCCTCTTTGGGAAGCACAAAAAACACATGATTTATCCAAAAAACGCCATGTAGAATCATTATAATACCTGCTAAAGCTAACAGTGCGCTTTCAACAAACATAACGCCCATGAACAAAAGCACAAACGAGCCCATTAACGCAATATTCAATCTGTAATCTTTAATGAAGGCCGGCAGGGGAGTCTTTTCAACGGTCATCCACTCTTCTTTGGCTTCGTATCGAACATCTCCAAGAATTTCATCAACGGTCGTCCCATATATTCTCGTAATGCGTTTAAGGATATCGGCGGGAACACTTCTTTTACCGTTTTCATAATAAGAGATGGTGGAGGTATCCACACTCAGTTGCTGTGCTACGACTTTTTGCGACAAGCCGTTTTGCAATCTCAGGGTTCTAAGTCGGTTTGCTACAATATTTCTGGTATCTTTATCCATGGTATCACTTCCTCAACCCATTCTATCATAAAAGCCATAAAAAAAAGCCCCCGAAAAAAGGGCTTTTTCAATAGCTACTTGAGAAGATTCACAACCGCGTCGTAATCCGGGTGGTTGGTTCCTTCATCCACATATTCCACATGGATGATCCTGCGATCCTTATCAAGAACGAATACGGCGCGTGCCTGAAGTCTTAATTCTTCCATGAGGGTTCCATACTTGAGTGCAAAATCGAGATCTCTGTGGTCACTCAGAGTTATGATGTTTTCAAGGCCTTCATTGGCACACCAGCGTTTCTGTGCGAAAGGCAGGTCGTTTGAAATGGTCAGAACTTTGACGCCCTCGATTTCATTGAGTGTCTTGTTGAAGTGTTTGGTCTGAAAATCACACACGCTTGTGTCAATGGATGGGACGACTGAAATGACGGTGTACTTGTCCCCTTCAAAATCACTCAACGTACGTTCATTCATATCTCTGTCGAGCGCTTTGAAATCCGGAGCGGTGTCGCCTACTTTCAGTGTGTCACCTTTAAGGGTGACGGGGTTTCCTCCAAATGTTACTGGCATGTTCATTCCTCCTTTTTACTACCTTCATGTTAACATATTTGCAATGTTTATAAATTAATACGCTCATGAAAAAGCCCACCGTTTTGGTGGGCAGGTGTTACTTGGAATTTCTGTGTTTTTTTATAAGTGCGTGCTTGGTATCCCAGAGTTTGCTTGAGAGATCAACATAGTATTCATGCGGGTTGTCAAACCGTTTGACTTCTTCCCACAGGCTTGCGATTTCGCTTTGTGCATGGGCCCTTACTTCCTTGATTCCAGGAAGATCATACACCCTTTTTCCATCCCTGAAAATTGGGATTAAAATGTTTTTAGTACGGTAGTTGGTAAATGTGATTTTCTGCCACGTATGGGTTGGATCAAAGAGGGTGAGTGGTTTTGAGTCGTCCTGAACTTCATCGTGCTCGGTAATGAGATCCGCGTAGGCGGAGCCGGTTTGCTTGTCATAGATGCGATAGAGCTTTTTGAAATGGGGATTTGTGATTTTTTCAGGGTTGTCGGACAGTTTGATTTTAGGCTCAATGACACCATCGTTTTCAACTGCGACAAGTTTGTATACACCTCCAAATACGGGATCGCTTTTGGAGGTGATGAGCCTTTCTCCAACCCCAAAGGTATCAATCGGTGCCCCCTGGCTTATGAGTGCCCTGATCAGATATTCATCAAGGGCGTTGCTCGCAACGATTTTGCATTCAGGGAGGCCTGCTTCATCAAGCATCTTGCGGGCGCGCTTGGAAAGGTAGGTAAGATCGCCAGAATCCACGCGAATGGCGTAGGTGTTCACGCCTCTTGGTTTAAGGACCTCTTTGATGATCTTTATGGCGTTGGGGACGCCTGATTCGAGCGTGTCGTAGGTATCGACCAAAAACGTTGTCATGGTAGGATAGAGTTCAGCGTAGGCTTTGAACGCTTCATATTCATTTTCAAACATCTGAATCCATGAATGCGCCATGGTCCCCCCGGCAGGGATTTCATAAAGTCTATCCGCGAGTGTGTTGGACGTTGCATCCGCGCCACCAATGTAGGCCGCACGCGAGCCGAGATTCGCACTGCTTGATCCATGAGCGCGTCGTGCGCCCATTTCAATGATGGTTCTATCACCGGCTGCGTCTTTTATTCTCGCAGCTTTGGTAGCGATGAGTGATTGGTGGTTGATCGCAAGAAGCAAATAGGTTTCGATCAGTTGTGCTTCAACGGCGTTCGCCCTGATGGTGATAATCGGTTCTCCAGGAAAAATGACGGTGCCTTCTTTGACACTGTACATGTCACCTGTAAAACTGAAACGCTTTAAAAAGTCCAAGAACGCTTCACTAAATACGTTTCGTTTTCTCAGGTATTCAATGTCCTCTTCAGAGAATGAAAGGTTCTCAAGATAGTGCACGATGGATTCAAGGCCTGCCATGATGGCATACCCACCCTTGTCAGGCACTTTTCTGAAAAACAAATCAAAGTATACTATTTTGTCCTTGTAGCCTTTTTCAAAGTATCCGTGGGCCATGGTGAATTCGTAAAAGTCTATGAGCATGGTTTCATTTTGTGGGTTCATATATTATCTCCTGTGTTTTATTTGAATGTGTAGATTTTCAAGGATATCCAGAGCCTTCTCATTGAGTGTCTTATCAGGTCCGGCGGTTGCTTCAGCGTCTACTGTTATATGTGCGTCTGGCAAGGCTGCCTTTGCGATGACCGCGTTTGAGATGACGCATATGTTTGATACGAGACCAACGAGTTCCACTGAATCAAACCCTTCTTTTGCAAGCGTGTTGCCAAGATCTAGCGAAGGAAACGTGTGCTTTACAAAGACTTTGTCTTCTTCTTTTTTAAGCGCCCCGATCTCAGGGGTCAGTTCATGACCCTTCGTTCCCTCGATACAGTGTTTGACAGGAAGGTGAATGCCTTCTTCTTTATCAAGATAAGTCTCATCATGGGTATCCATGGTGAAGTAGATCGAATGACCAACTTTACGGGCATGTTCGATTTTTTCTTTAATGACTGGGATGACTTTTTTAGCGCCCTCAAAACCTAGCGCGCCATCAATAAAGTCATTTTGCATGTCCACAACGATCAAACAATGTCTATTCACTCTATCACTCCTAACTCCTATGGTTCATTTTAACATGTTTCTATACATTTAAAAGAGCTTACACGAAGGTTTTGGGTTTTGGCCTTTATAGGGTAATTTGTTTGAACTTAAAGCCTTTTTACTATACACTTTTAATAGAGAGGAGCTGAATGTATGAAAACCATACTGAATGATTCAAAAGACCCACGATTCAATCTGGCTTTGGAAGAATATGTTTTAAAATACTTAGGTGAAGATGAAGACTTCGTACTGCTTTGGCAAAACGCAAACAGTGTCATCATCGGACGCAATCAAAATACCATAGAGGAAATCAACAGCCCCTACGTCAAGGAACACGACGTAAACGTTGTAAGAAGGATTACCGGTGGAGGCGCCGTATACCATGATCTTGGCAATCTGAATTTCTCGTTCGTTACCAAACTCAAAGACAATCTGAACAACTACAAGAAATTCACAGAGCCCGTGATTGAAGCGTTGAATGATTTAGGTGTCAACGCAGAATTTCATGGCCGTAACGACATCGTCGTAGACGGAAAGAAAATAAGCGGAAACGCGCAGAGTTTCCATAAGAACAAAATGCTTCACCACGGGACAATCCTTTTTGATGCGGATCTTTCCATCATTGCGGACGTTCTCAATGTTAAACCTGATAAGATCAAGTCCAAAGGGATCAAGTCCACACGCTCACGTGTAACGAACATCAAACCTTTTTTGAACGAGGACATTTCCATGGTCGAGTTTAAACTGACACTATTGAAGCATTTGCTAGAAACTGAGAAAGTTGAAGATAAAGTCTATCATCTCAGTGATGAAGACCTCGACAAGATTCATGAACTAATGGAAACGCGTTATAACAACTGGAGTTGGAACTACGGTGAATCTCCGGATTATTCCCTTGAAAAAGCGGGACGCTATGAAGGCGGGAAACTTGAATTCCAGCTCAATGTCACTGAAGGCAACATCAAAGACGTTAAAATCTATGGAGACTTTCTTGGAGCCCGAGATATCTCAGAACTTGAAGAAGCCCTTACCGGGACACGGTTTGAAGAGATAAGTATTCGGAATGTACTTGAAAACCACCCAGTTGACGAATACTTTTTCAACATCTCTGAAGATGACGTCATTCACTGTCTTTTCAATTAATAATCCATTTAGATCACATAAAAACTGCGACTCGGTTGAGCCGCAGTTTTTTTATGATTCAGTTGACGCAAGGACAAGTGAAAACAATTATCCTAAAAATTGAGTCCAAGTTAGGTTGTCGATAATTGTTTGTCCATTGGTTGGAACCAATTCAAGGGTGAATGATCCAGAAATCTCAAGTGCAGAAAGATCAAAGGTTCCTGTAGTTCCATCCACTTCAGTTGCGGTTCCAACTGAGGTGCCATTGATAAAGAGTTCAAGTCCGGCTGGTGTTGAGAACGCATTGGTGTATTCAACACTGAATGAGTCAATACCACCATCGATGGTTGCTGATAGTGAAGCTGCATTGGTATCGTTGCTGAATGTCAACGCATGACCTGATCCTAGATCCTGATCCCCGCGTGCATCCGTATAGCTCCATTGAACGCCATCTACGCCTGTAAAGGTTCCGTCTTGATATGAAGAACCAGTTTCAGGATAGTTGTCAAATGTTTCTACGAATGTTTCAGGGGCAGTGTAGTCAGTCCAAGACAGGTTGTCAATGATAGTCTGACCATTGGTAGGAACGAGTTTCAAAGTAAACGTGCCTTCGATTTCAAGCCCTGTTACTTCGAATGTACCAGTAGTACCATCGACTTCAGTTGCAGTCCCAACTGATGTGCCGTTTATGAAGAGTTCAAGTCCGGCAGGTGTTGAGAATGCGTTGGTGTAATCAACAGTGAAGTGTGAAATACCGCCATCAATGGTGACTTCTAATGCTGCGACGGCAGTGTCACTGCTGAATGTAAGCGCGTGTCCAGAGCCTAAGTCCTGGTCACCGCGTGCATCCGTGTAAGTCCAAGTATACCCATTGTCACCAGTAAATGTACCATCATTGTAAGAGGATCCAGTTTCAGGATAATTTGTGAAAGTTTCTGTATAAGTAGTTCCTGATAGATCCGGTTCAGCCAATACAGTAACATCATAAGTAAAGTTCTCATCATATGTATTACCATCAACCACTGTCGCTGTCATGGTGACTGTAGCATCGGCTTCTCCAGGTGCAGGACGGGTTACTTCACCTGTTGCTTGGTCAATGACTGTAGCATCTGATGATGTCCAGCTTACAGTATAAGCAGTGCCTGCAAGAGTGAAAGTGCTAGGAAGTGTAATATCCGTAGTTGTTTCTTCAGGAAGATCAAGATACATTTCAGTGTAAGTATTAATGGCGGTTGCAGTGAGTGTTGAATCACTGATTTGAGTCAAATCTGTGATAAGCAGTTGTTCACCGCTATACCATGCACTTACAGTCATATCACTTAGGGCAACTACGTCGCCTTCGGTAAGAGCGTTAAGGTAATCAACGATGGTTTGATCAGCGATAAAGTCGTTGTAGCGCATATCGATTTCACGCATAGTGTAAGGATCCATCAAGGTTACATTGAATGAACCTGAACCATCTACGTCATGTGTAACCACGAGTTCGTCAAGATTGATTCTGTGGGCAACGTATGGATTCATGTCTTCTTCAATTTGAGTTAGATCAACGGAGGCTGGTAGTGTGACACCTTCGTTGAGAACTACTACATTTTCAAGGTAGTCAATCGTTTTGATTTTACCATTGATATCGGAATCACGATCTCCATAAACGAAGATTTCGTCACCGATTTCAAGATTCAAATCACCAATGAAGGTGCTTTGGTAGTCATATACGTAAATAGCACCGGAAGCATCCTCAATCGTATATTGATCAGATGCAGTGATATTGGTAATGACACCTTTGGTAGCCACGATATCGCCTTCACTCGCATTTTGAACGGTGGCGATGTCCATGAGTTCTAGCGCGAGTGTATTCATGGTTTCGGTAATTGTGAATTCACTAACGTAATGGAATGTGTCGCCTTCCGCGGTTGTGAACGCTGCAGTCATGCGTACTTCAGTATCTACAGGAAGGGCAGTCAGTGGATCACCACTGGCATACTGTACCTGGTGCCAGGCTGTAGAGGCTGCGGCATCAGCAGTTGAATCGGTATAGAGTACTTCTTCTTCATCGAGATTTTCAAAAGTAATCTCAACATCGCCCTCTTCATACCATTCTACATGTGCAGCATATTGAAGATATTCATTTGGAACACCGTCTGTGTTGAACTGTGTACCGTCATCATACATGCGTTCTTCAGCCAAAGCGATGTATTTCGAGTCACCTGTATAAAGGGTGTAGTCGTCCATGGCATAGGTTGCAGTGAATTCAGTATCAAGTGATTCATCTGAATACCATGTTGAGTCTGTAGGAAGCATGTCGATTTCTTCACCCATCATGACATGGTGTGTTTCGCTGTATCCATCCATATAGTTGATTTCAATGGTCAGTGGAAGATTTCCATTTGCAAGATCGCGAACCCACTGTTCACTGTCATCAGTGTAGCCAGGGAAGTTCTCAACGTAGATGTCATATGCGCTGTCTCCATCTACACCATCGGTTCCATCTTCACCAGCCGGGCCTTGTGCGCCGTCTTCTCCATCTTCACCAGCTGGGCCTTGTGCACCGTCTTCTCCATCTTCACCAGCTGGACCAGTTGGTCCTTCTGGGCCTTCTGGGCCTTGTTCGCCTCTGATTTCGTCTAGTTCCACGAGATCTTGCCAGTCATCATCTTCGCTTAAACGCCATTGAAGATGAGTGTCAGTTGTTTGAAACTCTACGTCTTCTGTTTCCGCGCCACAAGCAGCAAGCGTGAGCGCAAAGACTGAAACAACTGCAAGCATGAATAATTTAGTAAATTTTTTCATAAATGTCGGTGTCTAGGACACCTTATTCCCTCCTTTGGAATATGTTTATATTTTTTGCATCTTACGATGCATTGTTCCCATCATTAACAATAATATTCCTCAAGCAATCCCAAGTGTTTTCATAGATTGCCTATCACTTCATTATAATAAATAGAATTATAAAGTCAAGCGTTTTCAGTAAGCGTTTTACTTAATCAAAGGCTAAATCCAGCTTTTTAAATGCCAAGAAAAAACACCTGCAAAAATGCAGGTGTCTAATTTAAATATGAATAGGTTTGTCAACGATGCCATGGGCTGTTTCATGAAGCATCTCTGATAATGTTGGATGAGGATGGATTGCTTCAACAATGTCTTCAGCGCGGGATTCAAGAGTCATGCCGAGCACACTTTCACTGATCATTTCAGTGGCGTGGTCACTCAGTATGTGAACGCCGATGATTTCATTGTATGTCTTGTTCGCAATCATCTTGACCATACCAACAGATTGTCCTTCAGCGAGGGCTTTTCCGTTGGCACTTAGTGGGAAGGTGGAAACTTTGTAGTCGATGCCTTGGTTCTTGGCTTCGTCTTCAGTGAGGCCAACTTGCGCCATTTCAGGGAAGGTGTAGATGCCTGAAGGGACTTTGGAGTAGTCGACTTTTTTCGTTTCACCGAGAATGGTTTCTACGGCGACGATGCCTTCTTTGCTTGCGACATGCGCGAGCATGTGCTTGCCGTTGACATCTCCGATGGCGTAGACGCCTTCGATGTTTGTTTTAAGGGATTCATCGGTTTTGATGAAGCCTTTCTCCGTTTCAAGGTCAAGGGCATCTAAACCGTTCATGTTCGGTCTCATGCCGGTTGAAAGAAGGACAGCCGTGTGGTCGAGTTTGATGGATTCTTCCCCGTCTTTGTAAGTAATTGAAGTCTTCTCGACTTTCTCTACGTCCACACCTGTCTTGACTTTGATTTTTGCTTTTTTGAGCGTTTTCTTGTAGGCGTCCTTGATTTCACTGTCGACACCGATCAGGATGTCGTCCATTTTCTCAAGCACGGTGACATCTACACCCAAGGAAGCATAGACGGTTGCGAACTCCATGCCGATGACGCCACCACCGATGACGGTGAGTTTTTCAGGCATGTCCGTGACATTCAGAAGTGTCTTGGATGTATGGACAAAGCCGTCTTCGATGCCTTTTTCAAGGCCGTCGATGGGTGGGACGAACGGATGGGCGCCTGTTGCGATGATGATGTTTTTGGCTTCAATGGTGTCGTCTCCGACTTTTACGGTGTTCTTGTCCTTGACGACGCCTTCTCCGTTATAAACGGTTACGCCGTTTTTCTTGAAGAGGAAGCCTACACCGCCTGTGAGTTTCTTGACGATTTTGTCTTTTCTTTTCACCATTTTTGAGAGATCCGGTTCAACGGATTTCTTGTCAACGGTGATGCCGAATGTTTTGGCGTCCAGAATGTTTTTGTATAATTTGGCGCTTTGAAGCATGGCCTTTGTAGGGATGCAACCCCAGTTCAGACACACGCCACCGATGGATTCTTTTTCAACGACTGCGGTGTCAAGGCCTTTTTGGGCGGCCTTGATGGCGGCAACGTAGCCGCCTGGGCCGGTACCGATAATGACTAGATCGTGTTTTTTCAAAGTGAGTCTCCTCCTAGCTGAGTAGCAATAGCATTGGGTTTTGCAAGTACTTCTTCAATTGTACCAAAAATCTTCCGCCATCGCCACCGTCAATGATTCTGTGGTCAATGGTAAGGGATACCGGGAAGATTTCGCGGGCTACGATTTCATCGTTTCTCACAACCGGTTTTTTCTCAATCGCACCCATGCCCAGGATGGCGACTTCGGGGTGATTGATGACAGGGGTTCCGAGTTTGGACCCAAACGCACCGTAGTTGGTGACTGAGAATGTGGTGTTTCTTAATTCAGAGAGCTGAATGGTGCGTTCTCTTGCAGCCTTGGCGAGTCTATCGACTTCGCGGGAAAGTTCGAAGATGGATTTCTTATCCGCATCTTTGATGTTGGGGACGATCAGTCCATCCGGAGTATCCACGGCGATGCCCATGTTGATGAAGTCCTTGTAGACGATTTCATCACTTTCATGGTCGAAGCTTGAATTGAAGATTGGATAGTCCTTGAGCGTCAGAATGACCGCTTTGATGATAAGGGGCAGGAAGGTGAGTTTTGCGTCCTGATCCTTCGCGAGATCTTTTTGTTCGCGGCGGAATTTCGCCAGATCGCTGACATCGATTTCATCCATGATGGTGGTTGCTGGGATGACCTGGTTCGATGTATCCATCGCTTTTACGGCGCTTTTTCTGAGCTTGGAGATTTTTTCGCGTCGCGTACCTTCTTCAGGAATCTGAGGCATGGATGGTCTTTCCATGGTAGCGCCTGAAGGTTGTTTTTGCGCTTGAGGCTGCGTATTGCCTGATTCACCTGCGGCGGCGCGTATGTCTTCTTTCATCACGCGGCCTGCCGGGCCTGAACCTTCAAGCGTGTTGATATCCACGCCAAGATCCTTGGCGAGTTTGCGTGCAACCGGGGTTGCGAGCGCTTTTCCACTTGATTTTTTCGTGGATTTCTGCGCAGTATGCTCATCGCTTGCGGGCAATACTTCGTCTGAGGATTCGATGGAGCCTACGACGGATGCGTTTTCGTCACTTTTCTTCTCTTCAGGGACGTTTTCATCCTCGTCGTCATCCTCCTCTTCGGTGTCTGAAGACGCGGCTTCTGGTTCCTCTGCGGCTTCTCCCCCTTCACCATCGTCAATGACGGCTAAGACGTCACCGACATGGATCGTTTCACCTACTTCGGCACCTTTTTTCTTGAGGATACCGTCTTCTGGGGCGGGCATTTCGGCGTTGACTTTGTCGGTTTCGACGACGCAGAGGGTTTCGCCCTCTTCGACTTCGTCCCCGATGTCAAAGTTCCATTTTAGAATTTGTCCTTCGTGGATGCCTTCTCCGACATCCGGAAATTTAAAGTTGATCATGGAGATTCCTCCTTACTTGAATGTGGCGACTTCTTTAAGTTTTTTATAGATTTTTTCTTCGCTTACGGTTTGGTGGTGCTCCCCTTTTGGTAGCGGGATGGTGATGTCAAAGCCGGTGACACGGGTTGGCTGTGCTTCGAGGTGGAAGAACGCGCCTTCGTTGACACGGCTGATGAGTTCGCTTCCGATACCGAGGGTTTTAACGGCTTCATGAACGACAACGAAACGTCCGGTTTTCTTGACCGATTCGATGACGGTGTCGCTGTCCATCGGAGCGATGGTTCTAAGGTCGATGACTTCAACGCTGAAGCCTTCGTCTTCGAGACGTTTGGCGGCTTTGAGCGTGTCTTTCATCATCGCACCCCACGCGACGACTGTGACGTCAGAGCCTTCCTGCACGACTTTGGCTTTGCCGATTGGGACGGTGTACTCTTCATCAGGGACTTCCTGTTTGAAGGCACGATAAATCCGTTTCGGTTCAAAGAAAATGACAGGGTCATTGTCCTGAATGGCGGCGGTTAAAAGTCCTTTTGCGTCGTATGGGGTTGATGGAATAACGAGTTTGAGTCCTGGAATATGTGCAAACAAGGTCTCTAGAGATTCCGAGTGGTGTTCAAGTGCGTTCACGCCGCCGCCATAAGGCATGCGGATGGTTATAGGCATCTGGTACTTGCCACGTGAACGGTTGCGCATGCGGGCCATGTGGGTGACGATCTGGTTGTAGCCTGGGAACATGAAACCAGAAAACTGAATCTCAGGGACTGGTCTTAGTCCGTTTGCGGCCATACCAATCGCACTACCGATAATGGCACCTTCTGCGATGGGCGCGTCGAATACGCGCTCTTCACCGTATTTCTTCTGAAGTCCCGCGGTGACACGGAACACACCGCCCTCATATCCGGCGTCTTCGCCGTATACGATGACGTTTTCATCTTTTTCCATTTGCTGGTCGAGGGTTTTGTTGATTGCGTTTAAAAGCGTTATCTCTGCCATGTTATTTAGCCTCGCTTTCTTCAATGTCTCTTAGGCGTTCTTCTTTTTGACGCTTGAGTTCAGGGGTAAGTTCTTCATAAGTGTAATCAAAGACTTCATCAACGGTAGGACGCTCTGATTTTTCCACTTTTTTGAATGTGTTTTTGATAGTGTCCTTGTATTCCTTTGTCAAGGCTTCGTCTTTTTCCTTGTTCCAGAGTTTCTTGTTGGCAAGGTATTTGTTGAAGCGTTTGATTGGGTCTTTGCCTGCCCACTCTTCAACTTCCGAATCTTCTCTGTAAAGGGTAGGGTCGTCGGATGTGGTGTGTGGACCCATACGGTAGGTAACGGCTTCAATAAGCGTTGGGCCTTCACCGTTTCTTGCGCGTTTCAAGGCTTCGCTTGTGGCGAGGTACATCGCTAGGGGATCGTTTCCGTCCACCTGGATGCCAGGAATTCCATAAGCGACCGCTTTTTGCGCGAGGGTTTCAGCGCGGGTTTGCGCTTCACGCGGTGTGGAAATCGCGTAGTGGTTGTTCTGGATGATGAATACGACGGGGAGGTCTTTCGTTCCTGCGAAGTTCAACCCTTCGTGAAATTCACCATGCGACGTTCCTCCATCACCAATATAGGCGATTGCGGCGGCGCCTGTTTTTTTGTATCTGGCGGCGTAGGCGATGCCTGCGGCGTGTGAGAACTGTGAACCGATTGGGACATTGACGGGCATTGCGTTGACACCGTCGTCATAACGGCTTCCCCGTTCATTTCCGTACCAGTAAAGGTAGTTTTGTTCCACGGTGACGCCTTTATAAAGAAGCGCCGCGGTTTCGCGGAATGCCTGGACGAGCCAGTCTTTGTCTTCGCTCGCGGCCATGGGGCCGACTTGCGCGGCTTCCTGTCCCATTGCGGGCGCAAAGGTAAGCATGCGTCCCTGGCGCTGATATTGAAGCGCCTTTTCATCTGACATGCGTGACAAGCGCATGATTTTGTACATTTTGAGCAGTGTTTCGTCGTCGATTTCAGGTTCAAGGTCCTTGTTAACGACCTTGCCGTCCTTGTCGAGAATCTGGAGCTGCTTTTTCTCCAATGGATTGTAGTCATCAAACAACATAAGTGTGCCTCCTACATTTATAATTATTATAAATAAAATTTTTGAAAAAAATAAAACGGTCTCTTCCGTATTACAACTTCACTATAACAAGCCACCTTGTTCTTTGCACGTAAAACGCTCAAATCATAATCGTTATAAATAGTGTTATAATTTGCATAAAAAAATAGAAGCGCAAAACGCCTCTATTCCCAGATTTCCTTTCTGTATTCCTTTTTCTTTTGTTTCAGACGGGCTTTGAATGCACGGTCTTTTTTAATGGTAAAAACGAGAAGACCGTTCGTGATCAATATGAGTACGAAAAGAATGCCCATCAGATAGAAGTTACTGCGGTTGATGCCGTAGTCGTTGATAAATGGCTGAATGAAGAAATAAGCCATTGCCGTAGTGTAGAGGGTAAATGGTAGAATTGTGGCTGCAAGCGAAATCTTCGTAAACAGCCAGGTGATAAGCAGGCTTGATAAAAGGCCTATGGTGTAGATGATGACGATGGTGGTTGCGTCCATTTTCAGGCTCCGTTCTGTTTGTAGTCTTTTTCTTTGAGTGTCCCGCTTCTATAGAAATCTATGAGGTGGGCGAGATCATCCACTTTTCTCTTGAGTTCTTTTCCGTTGTCGGTATCATAGACGTAAGTTCTTCTCTCGTTCAAGTCTTCACTGTGTAGCACGCTTACGATGTCTTCTTCCTTGTCGATGAGTGCCTGGTACGTTGAAAAGCGGCTATGACTGACAAGGTAATACGCATACGAATCGGCGATGAGCGTGTAGCCTCCGATGTTGGTGGCTTTCTGGTACTCCTTGCTCATGCCTCCGTCTATAAGATAGATATGCTTGTCCGCGAGTACGACGTCCTCCCCACGGGTAACGTCCATTGGAACATGGCCGTTTACGATGCGTCCCTTCTCATAGGGGATATCATATTCTTCCAAAATGGATTGAATGACGTCCGTGCGCGTACGCAAGTTAAAGTAAGGATTCATGATTTCCTTGTGGGTTGTCTTGTCTTCTATGTAGTAGCGTTCAAAGGTCTTCATGGCATCTTTGGCAAAAAGCGGACTTGCGCTGCCCTGCCAAAGAAACATGAACCAGTCCCGTTCGTGGGTGTCTTTTTCATAACGGTTGAGATACGCGTTTCTGATGATCTGTTCGAGCTTTTCAAAGAGGGCTTTGCCCTTGTAGGCTTTGCCTCTGATACTCTGGGCCATGAAAGACCCGTCTTCATTCAGGGGAAACCCGGCATGAAAGAGAAGCGTATTGTCAATAGGCAGGATCATCGAGCCTTTCCTGAAGAGAAAGCGGACATGTTTTTGAAGCATCTCGTTGTGAAGAAAAAGCTGTCTCAAGTGGTCCATGATTGCATTTTCATCTTCTGTAAGGCTATAGGGACTGTTTCTATCGATGGTTGGAAACGATTGGTCGTTCAATTCATAATTCTTTCCATTTAAGGAGATGGTCCCCTTATCATAATCGATTTTGTGAAGCATCAGCCTATCTTCAAGACCGAATTCAGGGTTCCTTCTTACGACTTCGCCTTCGAGTTTGAACTGAATGATCGCAATGGCCTTGTGAAGCCTTGCGACGAATTTTCCGCCCCCAGGTTCGCTGGAGACATCCTTTTTCGGATAAAACGGTTTGCAGGTGTCTTTCTTATAGACGCGGTTGGCGAAGTTCGCAAGCGGTCTTATGTTGATGCCATAGCCGTCTTCAAGACAATCAAGGTTGTTGTAGCGTGCGGCGATTCTAAGCACATTCGCAATCATGAGGCGCGAGCCACTTGCCGCACCAAGCCAGATGATGTCGTGGTTTCCCCACTGGACGTCGACTCTTTTTTGTCTGATGAGTCTTTCCATGACCATGTGCGGTTTTGGACCACGATCAAAGATGTCTCCAACCACGTGGAGTCGATCGATTGAGAGTTTCCTTATGAACCGTGAAAGTTCAACGATCATCTTCTTTTCTCTTTCGGTTTTGAAAAGGGCGTCGATGATGGCTTCAAAGTAGCGGGCCTTGTCTTCGCCTCTGTCTGATTCATAGATAAGCTCCTGAATGATATAGGCGAATTCGTCTGGCAGGGTTTTTCTGACTTTTGATTTGGTGTATTTGCTCACGACGATCCGGGCGAGTTCAACCATCTGTTTCAAAGTGTCTCTAAGCAGTGTTTCATAGGCTTCACCGCTTAAAGCCTTTTGATATTTTCCAAGCATGTCCGTCGGATAGTAGATGAAAAAGGCAAGGCGTTTTTTCTCACTCAGCGGAAGTGTCTTGAAATGCGCATCTATTTTCCTTCTTAAAATACCGGACGCGTTTTTAAGATAATGGTTGAATGCGTCGTACTCGCCGTGAATATCCGCGATATAGTGTTCGGTACCCTTTGGAAGGTTTAAAATGGCCGAGAGGTTGATAAGCTCCGTGGCCGCGCTTTGAACATTTGGGTATTTCTTGCTTAAAAGTTCAAAATACTTGCGTTCGTAGTTTTCCATAACCCCATTCCTTTTCGTTCTTAAAAGGGGCGCTTTAGGCGCCCCGATCATTGATTATCTTGCGTTCAGGTAAAGCTCTTTCGCGATGGATTCGTTGATTTTGATCATGTTGCCAACGTCCCCAAGGGCAACGGTCTGTTTGGCGAGTTTGGCAGCGTCTTCCTCACCAAGGTCGATTTCGCTGTCTTTGAAAGATGCAGGCGCACCCAAGCTTCTGAATAGTTCTCTTAGCTTGTCCGCCACGTCTTCGCCCTTGCCTCCGAGTACTTCGCTTGCGAGAAGATCAAGACGGCGTTTCATATCCTCGGGATTGTACATGCGCGCGGTTTCTATCCACGATGGAAAGATTGTGGAAAGGGCGTAGCCGTGGGTAAGACCGTAGTGTACGGTCAGTGGATAGGATAAACGGTGGCTTGCCCAGTCGCCGATTTTACCTTTTTGAAGAATCCAGTTCCATCCTATGGTCGCAGCCCAACTGATGTTGGCGCGGGTGTCATAATCGTCTTCACCGTTTCTGATGCGTTTTGTATTTTCAATGACACTTTTTAAAACGCCCAGGGACATATAATCACTGGTTTCCGTTCTCTTGGTTGGTGAAAAGTACTGTTCAAAGATATGCATCATGATGTCAATCGCACCTGCGAAAAAGTAGTGCCTTGGCACGCTGAAGGTATAACTTGGATCAATGATTGCAAATTCGGGCCGTAAGCCTTCTTTTGCGATGCTTCTCTTGTCGTTCGCTTCGTCATTAGAAATAACGGTGTTTCCATTGGATTCACTGCCTGTAGCAGAAATGGTCAGAACAACACCCAAAGGCAGGGCGCCCTGGTATTCGGCTTCGTTCATAAATGTTTTCCATACGTCTTCTTCTTCAAGCTTTGCGCCAAACGCAATGGCTTTGGCCGCATCAACAACAGAGCCGCCACCGGCTGCAAGAATAAAGTCAATATCATTTTCAAGCACGGTTTTTCTTCCTGAAAGCACACTTGAGAGATCCGGATTGGGTCTTACTCCGCTTTCTTCGTAAACGTCAATGCCTTTGTCTTTCAAAAGCGTGTGAATGCGATCGTAGATCCCTAGTTTTTTTATGGACGCTTGTCCATAGACAAGCAGCACTTTCCCTACGCTTCGTGCCTCCATGAGGTCAGGCAATGTTTCAAGCTGGTCTTTTCCAAAAACGATTTTCGTGGGTGAACGGTATTCGAAATTTTCCATGGCAATCATTCCTTTCAAAGCAATTATAACACATTTGAAAGCTACTTTGAAAGCGGAAACACATCGCCTCATATGTATGTCAAACGCTTGAAAAAAGGGCGCCCTTGCTTTACACTGTATGTATACAAAAAAGCGAGGCGATACCATGAAACCCGATTATACGCATTCAATCATAAACCTTACCGCTTCAGTAGTGAACCACTACGGTCTCACCCCACTTCATCCAACGCTTGAAACGCTCGATGAAGTGCTCAAGAAAGACTATGATCACGTCGCAATTGTGCTAATGGATGGGCTTGGTACGAATCTTTTCAAACCGCACCTTGAAAAACGGTCTCTCCTTAGAACGCATTTGAAAGATACTCTCACAAGTGT
This sequence comes from Caryophanales bacterium, assembly GCA_041694275.1. Lineage (GTDB taxonomy): Bacteria > Bacillota_I > Bacilli_A > Izemoplasmatales > Izemoplasmataceae > M55B118. The sequence continues at coordinate 7,433 of JASMTQ010000032.1, read as the reverse complement.
CTATCCCTCCACGACCGTGGCGGCAACCACGGCGCTTCTTACGGGAAAAACCCCATATGAAAGCGGCTATCTAGGATGGTTTCAGTATTTCAAGGAAGAAGACATCCACTACCAGGTATTCATGAACAACGATTACTACGATGACTCAAAAACGATTCCTGAAGGCTTCTTTGAAAAACATTTCACACAGAAAAATTTTCTTGAGCGTGTCTCAGAAAAAAGACCGGACGTCAAAACCGCTAAATTCTTTCCGGGGAAAATCGAAGCCGGAGGCTATGAATCTTTTGAAGACGGGTTTCTGCGGCTTCTTAAATTCCAGCAAAGCCAGAGTAAAACCCTGAGCTACCTCTACATCGTCGAACCCGATCTCAGTGAACATACCAATGGAACACTGAGTGTAGCGACAAAAGACATGGTGCGACACCTTGATGAAAATCTCAAGGTCTACAAGGACAAAATGGGTGAAAGCACCCTTGTAATCCTTACCGCTGATCACGGACTTACCGATGTCGTACCCATCAATCTTTTTGACTACCACGATCTTACCAGCACCTTCAGAGCCTTGCCGGCGAATGAACCGCGCATGACCAATTTCTTCATCAAAGACGATAAACGAGAATATTTCATGCGGTTTTTCAATGAGCATTTCAGTGATTCATTCGACCTTTACACAAAACGTGAATTTCTGACGCGCAAACTGCTTGGCACGGGAGAAAAACATCCGAACATTGATTTGACCATGGGGGATTTCATCGCGGTTGCCAGGGACAAGTACTTCTTCAAACTATCCGACAAGAAAAAACACGTGGCCCATCATGCAGGCATGACGCCTGATGAGATGGAAGTTCCGCTTGTCTTTTTCGATAACGAAGACAGGAAGTGAGACCATGGGTATATTCGATATGCAGAGTGATTTGAAAACCTTTCCCAAACAAAATCCCGTCTCGACGTTTCTGATCGCCAGTGTGACGGTGATGTTTTTCATCCTCGTATTTGACGGTGGGTTCACAAACCTCAACATGTACAACTATGGTGCGCTTTTCGAGCCCGCGGTCTTTCAGGGTGGAGAATGGTGGCGTATTTTTACGGTCATGTTTTTACACGGCTCCATCAGTCACTATATCTTCAACACGATTTTCGGGCTTTTCATCATTGGAAGCGCCCTTGAAAGGCTCATTGGCTCATTCCGATACGCCCTTGTCTATTTCATTTCTGGAATAGGCTCCTCATTCACGATTCTTCTGCTTTACCTTCTGGGTGCGGACGCCGTACTCACTGTCGGCGCGAGCGGTGCCATTTACGGCGTGCTTGGAACATTTCTCTACCTCACCATCAACCATCCTGAAATGTTCGACCCAAGAGATGCACAGGGCATAAAAGGCCTTATCATCATCAATGTGATATTCACCTTTTTGGTTCCAAACATTTCAGTAGGTGGCCACATCGGCGGACTCATCACCGGTTATTTGATCGCGATGTTTCTTTACAAGGACCAGATGAAACGAAAAAAACAGTGGCAGAATAAAAGCTATTACAAAGACCCTTTCTCTGATGTTAGAGACCTTGAAGACATTGAGACCGTGGACGATGATGATGACGATCCCTACTCAAAATACGATTAAGCCACATGGCGCAGCCCGAAATCGGGCTGCGCTTTTAATTTAGTGTATTGCATGTCCCTTTCAGAGTGCTATAATTAATGTAACCTGACAAAAAGGATGTTGCCAAGTGGAAGCTTATGTATATATTGGAATCATGACGCTTTATATAGGGGTCACGCTTTTTGATTTTTATGTATCGAAACTAAACAGTGATGCACGTGAGAACCCCGTGCCCACCATAGTCAACGACATATACGATAAAAATGAATACGACACGTGGAAAGACTATTCAAGAAAAAAGAGCGACCTTTCACTTTTCAGCCGCTTTTTCAGATTTCTTTTCGTCCTTCTCATGCTCATGTTCGGAGGGTTTCAAGCACTGAATCTCTTTACCCTTCAACTCACGGATTCACTTTATCTTTCAACACTGCTTTTCTTCGGTGCGCTCTTTATTTTGGAGATGCTTTTTTCTACCGTGTTTTCCTACATCAACACATTCAAAATCGAAGAGGCTTACGGGTTTAACAAGACAACCGGTAAAACGTTTATCAAAGATACGCTGATGGGCTTTTTGCTTTCTTCTTTGCTTGGTGGTGGCATTATCCTGATTGTGCTTTATCTACTCAACGAGTTTGAAACACTGTTTATTATTTTGTCGTTTGTCGTCCTTTTTGCGATCATACTCATTATCAACATGTTCTATGTAAAACTGATTGTACCTATCTTCAATACGCTCACGCCGCTTGAAGACGGTGAGCTCAAAAACAAAATAGAACACCTGGCCTCCCTTCAAGGCTACAAGGTACGCGCCATCAAGGTCATTGACGCTTCCAAGCGTTCTACCAAACTGAATGCGTTTTTTTCAGGGTTTGGAACATTCAAGACGGTCGTGCTTTATGATACCTTGTTAGACGCCATGGATGATGACGCAATTCTCGCCGTACTCGCCCATGAAATCGGACATGCAAAACACAGAGATATTCTTAAAAACGTGCTGACTTCCGCCCTGACACTGCTTGGCATGCTTGCGCTTTTCAATCTGTTCATCAACGTCGAGATTATCTATGAAGCGTTCGGACTAGAAAGCGTCACCCTTGGATTTGGGATACTCCTGTTCTTCGTGGTGATGAATCCACTCATGCTTCTTCTAAGCCTCTTTTCAAACAGCCAAAGCCGCAAACGTGAATACATGGCGGACGCGTTCGCAGTCAAAGCCACAAGCAAGGAAGCGATGGAAAAAGCGCTTCGCACGCTCGCTTACAAAAACTATTCGAACCTCACACCCCACCCGCTTTTTGTGAAACTTCACTATTCACACCCGCCCATGGCCTCACGCATCGGTGCGCTTAGGAGGGTTCAAAATGACTGATCCAAGACATTCCGTGATTGAGAGACTTCTGTTTCGTATCAACGCCAGACGGTTGATCGGCATTTACGCCGCATTCTTTCTTGTGGAAGCGGTGTTCCTCTTTTATGTCGAACGCAACAAACTGGCAAATGCTTCAGGCGAAGCTTACGACATTGTCCTTATCAGCTATATCCTTCATCTGATTCTAGCGCTTACGACCCTAGGGTATGGACTGTTTTTTTACTTCACCAAAGACAAGGATCAGCATGAGAGACTCAGAACCGTTCCCTACGCCAGCATGGCAACGGTACTCATCATCAGTGCAACGATTGGTCTTTTTGATCAGATAACGACTGGTTTTATCACGCTTTTCACCGCACACATGCTCATTTTGGGGCTTCTCATATTCGTAAGGCCTTACTGGCATATTCCGCTTTTCACCCTGCCCTTTTTGATTTTTCTCTTCGGGCTTTTCACATTTCAAGAAGATTCAGACGTGTTACTTACCCATCTCATCAACGGTGGTGCGGTATTCATAGGGGTAACCTTGACCGCCAAGGTATTTTACGACCACAAGGTTTACGGACTCATGTATCGAATGACCCTTAAAAGCACAAAGCGCAAACTTGCAAGACTTTCCACACTCGATCCCCTCACCCATCTTCCCAACCGCAGACACTTCAAAAGCCAGGTGACGTATGAAGTCTCCATTTCAAGACGCTACAATCTAAATGCGAGTTTCTTACTGCTGGATATCGATTTCTTCAAGCAGGTGAATGATACTTATGGCCATGAAGCGGGAGACAGGGTGCTTGTTGAACTCGCAGGCATATTGAAGGAGAATGTCCGTGATTCAGACACGGTCGCTCGTTTTGGCGGAGAAGAGTTCATGTTGCTTTTATCGCACACAGACATTCAAGGCGCAAGCATTCTTGCGTCCCGTCTTAGAAACATCATAGAACACCACGTCTTTCTTGAAGACTCGCTTAATATCAATATTACCGTCTCCATTGGCGTCACACCGCTTTTCCATAATCTTGAGCACCCTTTCAAAGAAACCTATCTCGCGGTGGACCGCGCTCTTTACGAAGCGAAGGAAGGCGGCAGAAACAAAGTCGTGACCATAAAAAAAGCGCCCCATTCTATAGAGGACGCTCAAACGTAAAGACAAGGACATTGAGCCTTTTGGAAAACTCCACAAAACTGTCAATATACCAGACATTGTTCTCATGGATGGGTTCGAAGAGCTCATCCTTTTTTTCATCCAGTTCGCGTGCCTCAGCACGCCTCATTCTAATTAAAGCGGTGCGGTCGTGTCCGACCACCACTGTTTTATTGTCAGGTGGGGTCAGCTGTTCCTGATAATTCCACACCAGGGTCTCTCTTGGTGTTTTTTTCCATTCAGGGTTGGAAAAATCGATGCCACCATGGGTGAAGATGACGTTTTCGTGCTCAATATAAAGTGGGAGATTGTCCAGAAAACCGTAAAGTACAGGGGCCTGTTCATTGACGATTTTTCGGAGCTTTGAGAAGTCTTTTTGGTTTTTCTGCACGCTATTACCGGTAAAACTCTCAAGGGTCTTGTCAAAACCGTTGTGAATGACATTGAACGAGGTGCGTTCGTCTTTGCCTTCCAGAAATTCGAGCATAAAAAGATCATGGTTGCCTAGAACCAGGCTTGCCTTGCCTTCATCGTAAAGATGCCTGAGGTACTGATAGACTTCGAAGGATTCATCTCCTCGGTCAAAGAGATCGCCCAGAACAAGCAAATGATGACCCGGGTTATCCGGATCGAAGCCTTTCTTTGCAAGGGTGTCTTTGAGTATTTTGAAGTGTCCGTGAATATCGGCTGTTACGAATACGGTTTGCATAGTATCCCTCCACTTCCATTATATCAAAGAAACAATTCATTTCAGTGATAGAGTTAATAATGCTATAATGAAGATGAAAAAATAATAGGAGGCTAGCCATGTTAGAAGGAAAAAATGCATCACAAGGCCATGCCGTTGGCAAGGTCGTACGATACGAAAAACCCGATATCTCTGTTGAGAAAAGCACGTGCAGCAATCCTGAGAAGTGTCTTGAAACATTAAGCAGTGCGTTGGAAACCGCCTACAACGATCTCGAAGTCATCAGAAAGAAAGCCTTAGAAAGCATGGGAGAAGACCATGCCGAGATTTTTGAAGCCCACCAGCAGATGATTAACGATCCGGAAATCAAAAGCCAGGTCCGCTCAATGATTGAAAGCGACAAGGTGGATTCAGCCTACGCCTACAAACAGGTGACTGACCAGTTCATCACCATTTTTGAAAACATGGATGATGAATACTTCAAGGGTAGAGCCGCGGACATCAAGGACATCCAGTACCGCGTTCTTGCGCTTTTAAAGGGTGTGGACTACAAGGACTTGTCCGTGCTAAGCGAAGACTCCATCATCGTTGCCCATGACCTCGCTCCAAGTGATACCGCGGGGCTTGATCTCGAGTATGTCAAAGGGTTTATCACTGAAGTCGGTGGACACACTTCCCATACCGCAATCATGGCAAGGGCGCTTTCACTTCCTGCCATGGTTGGCGTCAAAGACGCCCTCAGTGAACTTGAAGATGGTGTAACCGTTTATTTGAATGCAACCGATGGCGACATTGAAGTGAACCCTGATGAGAAAACCCTTGAAAAAGCTAAAAAGCGTGTCAAGGAACAAGAAAAGACTCTGGAAAGACTCAAAGCCTATAAGGACCTGGACACAAAAACCAAAGACGGCTTTAAACTGCCCCTCTTTGCGAACGTTGGAAGTGACAAGGACGTGCCCTTCGCCAAGGAAGGCGGGGCTGAAGGGGTTGGCCTTTTCAGAACCGAATTTCTCTTTATGAACAGCGACTCAATGCCAAGTGAAGATGACCAGATAAAAGCCTATGAAGCCGTGTTCAAAGCCTTTAGTCCTGTCATCGTAAGAACGCTTGACATCGGCGGCGACAAAAGCCTGCCTTACCTCAAGCAGGATGAAGAGCTCAATCCATTCCTTGGCAAGCGCGCCATCCGCCTCACCCTGGATGAAATCGATCTTTTCAAGACTCAGCTTCGTGCGCTTTTGATCGCTTCAAAAGATCAGGACGACGTACGCATCATGTTCCCGATGATCGCGAGAAAAGACGAACTCATGAAAGCGAAAAACGTCTTGAATGAAGTGAAAGCCGAGCTTGAAAATGAAGAGAAAGCCTACCAGACCAACGTCCTGGTCGGCATCATGATTGAAATTCCAGCGGCTGCGCTCAACGCGAAGAGCCTTGCGAAGGAAGTCGACTTCTTCTCAATCGGTACGAACGATCTCATTCAATACACGTATGCCGCAGACAGAATGAATGAAACGGTCTCCTACCTTTACGAGCCGTTTGACCCCACCCTTCTAAGACTCATGAAGCATACGCTTGATGCAGCCCACAAAGAAGGCACTGAAATCGGGGTTTGCGGTGAAATGGCAGGCGACCTTGATGCGGCACTCGTGCTCGCGGGCATGGGCATGGACGAACTCTCTATGAGCCCCGGCAGCATTCTCCCTCTTAGAGAAGCGCTCAGTCTTGTTAAGCGAGATGACCTCGCAGACCTTGCGAATACGGTGCTTGAACTTGATGAAGCCGATCAGGTCAAGGCGAAAATCGATGATTTCAAAAAACTGCACTCCATTTAACAAATAAAAAATTGAGCGATCAAAAATGATCGCTCAATTTTTTTAATTGCCTGATTTTATGGACGGCGCATTGTAGCGTTCTCTGAACGCCTTGGAAAACGCCTTCACACTTTGTTCGGTAAGGGGATTTAAAAACATGTGTTCAAGTAGTTTCGGCGCAACGGTTACCTCATGAGCACCCATTTCAAGGGCGGTGCGGATCTGGTCTGTGGACTTGAAAGAGGCTGCGATGATGAGCACATCTCTTTCTTCTCTTTCACTTACGAGTCTGAGACTGTCCAGAAGCTCATAAGGTGCAAGGCCACTTGCGAGCATCCGGCTTACATAGACTGCAAGGGCGGTCGCTCCGCTTTCAATGGCCATCATGCCCTGGTGGAAAGAAACGATGCCTGTCGCGGTAATCGGGACTTTGTCCCTGAGTTCCTTCATTGCTTGGAATCCGGCGCTTGTGGCGGGAATCTTCACTGAAAAGGGTGGTTTAATGTGATTCAGATAAAGTTCTGTCTCTTCGATCATTTCCTCAGTGGTTTCACCGTTTACCTGTACATAAAGCGTATAGGGATGAATGATGTCGGTGATCTCTTTTAAATGATGGAAAAAGTCTGTCCGGTTTTCCTTGGCCATGAGGCCCGGGTTGGTGGTCACGCCTTTTAAGCCATACGTCTTGAAAAGTTTTTTGATGGTTTTGACATTGGCACTGTCGATCAGATACATGCGTAAAACCTCCTTTATAATCTACCTTCATAATACTAGATATCCACTTCTTTTTAAAGACATACGGCACTAACAAACAAAGACC
>JASMTQ010000031.1:0-26468 GCA_041694275.1 Caryophanales bacterium | reverse complement strand
GCGTTTCGCCTGTTCAAAGAATAGTTCACTGGGGCGGTGACGGAACATGTTGAAGATGATTTCAATCGCTTCAACACCTTCGTATTCCATGGCTTTTAGGCCTTCTTCAATGCGTTCGACACTGACACCATAGTGTTTGATTTTGCCTTTTTCTTTCAACGCGTCCATGACCTTGAAGACTTCAGGGTTGTAATAGACATCGGTGGGTGGGCAGTGAAGGAGAACCATGTCAAGACTGTTCACCTGCATGTTTTCTCTCGCTTCATCTACGAACATGCGCAGATTTTCTTCGTTGTATTTTTCTGCGATGTGTGGATTCAGTCTGCGCCCGATTTTCGTAATGACGAAGGGGGTACTATCTTCCTTGTTTATGAACTCGCCGATGGTACGTTCACTGAGGTTGCCCTGATAGACATCCGCCGTGTCAAAACAGTTGATGCCGTGCTTTCTCGCCGTACGAAGGGTCTCAAGCGCCATTTCCTTGTCAAAATCAGCGCCCCAGCCTCCACCGATTTGCCAGGTACCAAGAGATATTTCAGAAACTTTGAAACCGGTTTTCCCGAGTGGTCTGTACTTCATGAGTCCATCTCCTTCAAAAGTGTGTTTTCACTTACATTATAACATACGCAAAAATAAAGCGAAGGGATCGGTATATCGATTGATTTGTGTCACGATGTATAAAATAATTTTTTGTCAGTGCATTGAAAAATATTGATTAATCGATATCCATCTGAATTCTGTTATGTTAGATAGCGTCATTCAGTCGAAATTAAATGATTTATGGTTTTATTATATAGCAGTCCGAGCAATGGCCTTCTAAGCCATCGGTCTATGCTATATAAAAAAAGAGCCCCTAAGGACTCTGTAGATTATAAATGGCGTTCTGGGAGGGATTCGAACCCCCGACCGATGGCTTAGAAGGCCATTGCTCTATCCCCTGAGCTACCAGAACTCAAACCTATGTCATTATATAATAACCCATGGGAAAAGTAAAGCCCTAAGACATTAAAAAAGCGATGGTTTCATCGCTTTTATTGATTGTCTGATTGTTTTTCAATGTTGTCCAGGAAACAGTGGTCCAGATTCTTGCAGTTTTCACCATCATGATCCTTGCATTCACCTTCGACAACCACCTGAAGTTTCTCGATTTCAAAGCCTTCGAATATGGGATGGTTTTTGATCATGTCGAAAAGATCGGAATTATTGATCTCGATGATTTTATTGTTGACGCGGCACGTTACGTGGATATGGGAATCCGCGGTGTGCGACGTGTCATCGATTGTGAGATCATAGTGTTTTTTCCCATTGATGAAAATCTGGGTTACGATTTTATGCTCTTGAAGGAAGTCTATGTTGTTGTAGACGGTCCCGAGATTGTGAAACCCGCGTTTTTTGAGTTCCTGGTGGATTTCCTGTATGGTCAGGTGTCTACCTTCTAGTACGTCGATTATGGCTCTTCTTTGTTTTGTGATGCGGACATTGTTTTTTCTCAGTTCCGCAAAAATTTCTTCTTTTTTATCCATTTTCATCACCTACTATGTATATTATCATTTTTATAAATAAAAGGGTAGTGATACACACAAAAAAAGTTGCACGGAGTCCGTGCCACTTTTAATGATTGAATTTATCCCTCAGCGCTTTCGCTATTTTCGGTGGGGCGAACGTTGAGAGATCCCCATCGAATTGTGCGATTTCCTTGATTGTGGTACTGCTTAAGAACGAATACTTGTTGTCGGTCATGAAGAATACCGAATCAATGCGTTTATCAAGGACGCGGTTCGCATGCGTCATCTGGAATTCGTATTCGAAATCGGTGAGGGCTCTAAGACCCCGTACGATGTGGGTCGCACCCAGTTTGTGCGCGTGGGCGACGGTAAGGTCGTGAGACGTCTCGATTTCAATAAATTCGAGTTTGTCTTCACAGGCGTCCTTGATCATCGCGATGCGCTCTTCTTCTGTAAAAAGGGTTTTCTTGTGCGGATTCACACTTACCAGGATGATGAGCTTGTCAAAAATCTTGAGCGCTCTTTTGACAATGTCCATGTGTCCGTAAGTGATCGGGTCGAACGACCCGGGGTATACGCCGATTTTCATCTAATCGCTCCATTCTAGGAAAGTCAGGCCTGTAATGCCGTATGTACGTGTTTTGACGGTCTCAAGTGTGCTTGGAATGGTTATTTTTTCACTTGACGCGTGCAGGATGGCGATCACGCCACCTGGATTCAAAAGGTGTCGCTCGTTAATGATTTCAAGGCTTTTGTCTGAAAGACTTTGGTTGTAAGGCGGATCAAGCAAAATAATATCGAAGGGCGCGTTCAGGCGCCTGAGCAGAGAAAGCGCGTCCCCTTTTTCAAGCGTGGCCCTTGGGTTAAGCGCAAGGGCGTCCACGTTGTCACTTAAAACGCTGAAGGCGGTTTTGTCTTTTTCACAGAAAAACGCGTTATCCGCACCTCTTGAAAGCGCCTCAAGACCAAGTGCGCCACTGCCTGCATAAAGATCTAGTACAGTGGCGCCCTGGAGTGGGGGAAGCATATTGAAAAGGTTCTCTTTGACGCGGTCTTTGGTGCTTCTCGTGCCTTTGTGGGGCACTTCTTTTAACACGCGCCTTTTAAACGTGCCTGCGATGATGCGCATTAGGCACCGTAGGTGATTTTTTGGACGGCTTTTTCATCGAGTGTGCTTACGAGCACTTCAAGAAGTTTGAGAAGACTTTCATAATCGCCTTCATGAACGATGGATGTGTGAGAATGGAGGTATCTGACTGGCAGTGCCAGGGCTACTGTTGGAACGCCTGAACGGCTTAGATGGATTTTTCCACCATCGGTGCCACCGCGTTTGAGGGAAGTAAGCTGGTAGGGGATGTCGTTTTCTTCACACGCGTTGATGACGAAATCACGCATGCCCTTGTGACCGACCATGGAGCTGTCTGCGATCATGATGGCGACCCCTTCACCAAGTTTTGTTTCCTTGTCGCCTCCTGGAAAATCGTAAGCGATGGTTGTATCAACGGCGATTCCGATGTCGGGGTTGACGTGGTAGGCACTCGTGCCCGCACCTCTTAGGCCGACTTCTTCTTGAACCGTCCCAACACCGTAGTATACGTTCGGATGGTCCTTGTTTTCAAATGCTTTCAGGGTGTCAATCGCAGCGGCGCAGCCGACGCGGTTGTCCCATGCTTTTCCAAGAAGGTATTTCTTGTTGGAAAGTTCGACGCTTTCGATGAATGGTGTGATCATGTCACCGGTTCTGATACCGAGTTTTTCGGCTTCTTCCTTGTCATCCACACCAAGATCAAGATACATGTCATCCATCTTCATTGGTTTTTTGCGTTCTTCTTCTGTTAGGATGTGTGGGGCTTTGGCGCCGATGACGCCACGAATGCGGTCTCCTTTGGAGGTGGTGATTTCCATTTGCTGGGCAAGCATGACCTGGCTCCACCAGCCTCCGGCAGGGATGAATTTGACGTAGCCTTCATCGGTGATTTTTTTCACCATGAAGCCGACTTCGTCCATGTGGCCTGCGACCATGATGCGCGGTCCGTCCTTTTTACCGGTCTTTTTGGCGATGACGCTTCCGAGATTATCGGTTTCGACACTTTCAGCGTAAGGTGCCATGGCTTCTTTCATGTAGTCACGGACTTCTTTTTCCTGTCCGGGGATGCCTCTTAGCATTGATAGATCCTTGAGAATTTTTTTCATTCGGTTCGCCTCCTGATTGAGTGAATTTATTTGGTTTTGGGTGCTTCTTTTTCAGCTGTTTCCTTTTTTGGTTGTGCTTTTTTCGGTTTTGCAGCGGTTTTTCCGCCCTTGAGCCCGTTGATGCCTGCGAATACAAGGAGCAAGGCATAAAGACTCACTACACCGAATACGCCATATTCAAGGTATGTTTCGCCTTGAATGCCGGAAAATAGCATGTAGGCGCCCAGTGTCATGAGTGCGATGATGACAAGAAATTTCTTGAATGAGCCACTGATTTTAAGCAACTGCAGTGTAAGCAGGTAGGTGAAGCCTCTTAAATAGAGGACGAATCCCACCATGCGGGATGCGTTGGTGGCTTCCACCATGAGATAGACACCTATCCCAAGTGCGATAAGCAGTTCGATGATTAGGATGATGGTTGCGTTTTTGTCCGTGGTCCTTTTGAAATCCAGATAGAATCTGTAGATGGACACGAGGATGATGAGTCCCGCGATGATATAGACAATGGCGTCTTCAAGCCAGGTGGTAAAAAACATGGCCGTTACCGCCAGGGCTAGGAGAATGATGCCTGATACAAGGTTCAAGATGGGGTTTTTCGTGATGAAATTCTTCATTGTTTGGCCTCCTCGGTGCGTTTGGTTTCTTCATTGAGTTTCTTTTGCTGGTTTTCAATAATGCGATCGAACACACTGAAGAAGTTTTTGAGTTCTCTTCCCTTGATGTTTTCAGTAAGTGCGCCCGCACATGTATCCTCGACCTGGGACACCTGGTCGCAAAGCATGTTGCTTCTCTCAGTGAGCTGGATATGCATGAGCCTTTTGTCTTCGGGGTCCTTGGTTCTGATGATGAGATTTTGTCTTTCAAGTCGCGACAATACCCCAGAAAGCGTGGCCTTGTCGGTATCCATGTAGACAAGAATTTCCTTGGCGGTGAGTGAAGAGTGCGTCTTGATGGTCTTCAGTACCTGGTACTGAGCGTAGGTCAGACTGAAGCGTTCAAGAATCTTGTTCATGAGTCTTTTGTGAAGCAAGGCACTCTTGTTGATGGTCTCACATATTTTATCATTCATGGTATTCCTCCCAAATCATTATAGGTAGTACACAAATCATTATACTTTGTTTTGAAAATTTGTCAAAAGAAAAACCCTTGAAAAATAGCCTTTTTTTAGGTATTCAAGGCATTTTTCAAGGGATAAGTGAATGGTTCGCCTAACTAACGATGTGGTCTCTTTCTCTGTCTTCGTCACTTGGCATGTCATAGCCTTTGGAAGGTCTGTCCTGATCTTCTTTGGATGCTTCGTCTGATTTGGACATGGTTTTTCTTTTGCGGTACATATTGTATCCATTGAACGAATCATACCCGAGATACGCCGTGCCCATGAGCGCAAGCACGATGAAGAGTATGACGAGATCTTCACTGTTGAAGCCACGATAGAGAATGAGGGTACCAAGGGCGATGGCGGCTATATGGAAGAAATAGGTGACATGGTCGCCTTCTTCATTTCCACTTGAAAGTCCGTAAAAATGCACCATGCCGCGGGCGAGAAGCACGCCTCCTACGAGGTAGCCGAATATCTGACCGAGTCCCTCTTCACTGGTGAGGGCGACTGTAAGGAACAGTGCGCCAATCAGTATATTGAGGGTGATTTCTATGATGTTGATGGTCTTTATCAGATCGCTTTTCTGGCTTTTTACATAGGGAACGAGTCTGATCAATGCGTAAATGATGATGATGACGCCGACAAACGCTTCAATCAATACGGCAACATCGATAAAATAAAGCGTCAAGGCAAGTGCCAATAGAAGTGCCGCACCCACGGCCTTGATAACCCAGCTGTACACATGCACGGTGGTTGATAGTTTACTCATTATACATCATCCTTCTCTTTGGTTTATTCTATATTCATTATAAATTGCAATGTCCAAAATAACAAGCATTATAGGTTTTAAATCGAAATTCAAGGCATAGAAAAAGCCCAGTGAATGAGAAACCGCTCGTCTGCAGAACCGGAATTCTACCATGGGGGTGACCTCTTGTCCTGACCTTCAGGATTCCCGCATTGCAACGGGCATTCGTACACCGGTCGGACCTCGGTCCCTTATATTATAAGTTGGGGTCGCACCTGAGCGGTTTCTCATTCACTGGGCTTTGTTAATCTCATTATAGTTCACTTTACCTTTTTAGTCAATGAAGTGGCTCCTTGGAAGCGGCGTTTTCGGGAAAACAAAAAGCCACGGACCTTGCCGTGGCGGTATGTTAGTTTTTGAGAAGTTCGTCGATGATTTCGTCTTTTTTGAGTTTTGAATAGCCTGAGATGTCCTGTTCCTTGCAAAGTTCTTTGAGTTCGTCGACGGTTTTTTCTTCAAGGGCTTCACGGGTGAAGCTGTTTGAAGCGGTGTCTTTCTTGGCTTCTTTTTTTGGCGCAGCAGGTTTCGCTTTTCCCGAGAGGCCTTCTTGTGCGGTTTCGCACAGACCTTTGAAGCCTTCGCTGTCGTTTACGGCGATGTCCGCAAGCATTTTGCGGTTGATCTCGACACCAGCGGTTTTAAGACCGTTGATGAGTCTTGAATAAGACATTCCGTTTTGACGGGCTGCGGCGTTGATGCGTGAAATCCAAAGTTTGCGGAAATCACCTTTACGTTTTTTTCTATCTCTATAAGCGAATTCATACGAATGCATGACTGCTTGTTTGGCTGTTTTGAATAATAAATGTTTAGAACCGAAATAGCCTTTGGCGAGCTTTAACGTCTTTTTGCGACGTTTGCGCGCTACGGTTCCACCTTTAACTCTTGGCATTGTCTGTTCCTCCTTGAACGTAGATTATTTGATTGGGGCTAATTGTTTTTTCAGGCGTTTCATATCGCTGCTATCGATGAAGTTTGAATTACGGTTGCGTCTGATAGCCGCTTTGCTTTTGTTACCTTTTAAGTGAGAACGGTTGGCATGCGGAATTTTGAATTTTCCTGTTCCTGTACGTTTTACGCGTTTTTTACTCGCGGAATGGGTTTTCATTTTTGGCATGATTGGCCTCCTTTATTTGTCTTTTTTAGGGACGAGTGTCATAATCATCGTCCTGCCGTCCTGTTTGGGACGGGACTCGAAGTCAGCGATGTCTTTCATACGGTCTGCGAAATCCATCATGACGCTGCGGCCTTGATCGGTATGGGCCATCTCACGTCCGCGGAAACGGATAGAGACTTTCAGCTTGTCGCCATCTTCAATAAACTTGCGGCCCTTTTTGAGTTTGGTCTCAAAATCGTGTTCTTCGATTTTTGGTGATAGACGCAGTTCTTTAAGATTCATGATATTCTGTTTTTTCTTCGCTTCTTTAGCCTTTTTCTGCTGTTCGTAGCGATACTTGTTGTAATCCATGAATTTTGCCACCGGCGGTTTCGCGTTTGGTGCGACAAGGACGAGGTCGAGACCACGTTCTTCTGCGAGATCCAAGGCTTCGCCTTTGGATTTGACGCCTAGCTGGGTTCCGTCTTCACTGATGACCATCATCTCGCGGGCACGGATGTCTTCATTGACATTGCCGTCGCCTTTTTTCTTGCGAGGGGCACCACGTTTGGGGTTTCTTCTTTTAATGTGTGTTCACCTCCTGGGTTTTGGGGGAAACAAAAAAGTGTGCGTGCATATAGCACCCACACAAAACAACGATTTTAATCGTAGCGTTGACCTATTGATTCATCAATCAGGTGAGCGTGGGTACGCTTCTTTCCACCAATTATTTAATTTTTACTGTACCTATTGTAGCATAAAAAGACTGTTTGTCAACAAAATCATTCTGTTTTGTCTTCTTTTGCGTCTTCAACGGTCTTGCCTTTCGGTTTGATCAAGTTACGCGCGTAGTCCGCCTTGTTGATCTGCTTGTTGCGTGCAATCGCAAGGGCGCCACTAGGAACGTTTTCAGTCACGGTTGAGCCCGCTGCGATGAAGACGTTGTCGCCAACGCTGATTGGGGCGACCAGGTTCGTGTTACAGCCGATGAAGACATCGTCTCCGATATCGGTCTGGTGTTTTTCCTTGCCGTCGTAGTTGACGGTGATGCTGCCGCAGCCGAAGTTGACGTTTGCGCCTGTTGTCGTATCGCCGATGTAGGCGAGGTGGGATGCTTTCGTGTTGGCACCGGTCGTGGATTTCTTGACTTCGACGAAGTTTCCGATGCGGTTGTCTCTGCCGATATGCGCGTTGTTTCTAAGATGTGCGAACGGTCCGATGGTGGCACGTTCATGGACCACACTGTCATAGATAAGACTGTGTTTTACACTGACATCTTTATGGATAATGCCGTTATGGATTTCCGTATTCGGACCGATGTGGGCGCCTTCAGCGATGGTTGACTCGCCTGTGATGGTCGTGTTTGGATAGATGGTGACGTTTTCTTCTATGCGCACGTTGTGGCCGATGGTGATGGTTTCTGGGTTGATCATTGAGACACCGCTTTTCATGAACTTGCGGTTGATTGAATCACGGAGTACTTTCTCCGCGATGCTGATGGCATAAAGATCGTTGACCCCCATGACAATGGCGTTGTCCCTGATCGTATAGGTGCCTACGGTGTAGTCATGGCGCATGAGATGCACGATGTCGGTAAGATAATATTCATCACGATAAGCGCTTTTTTGAATGTGTTTGAGGGTCTCAAACAGATACTGGTTGTCAATGGCGTAAATGCCGGTGTTGACTTCCTGGATGTTTCTTTGTTCTTCAGTGCATTCCTTGTCCTCGACAATGGATTCAATTTTTCCGTATTTGTCACGGATGATGCGCCCATAGCCTGAAGGATCCAGGTAGTTTGTGGTCACGACGGTGAGGTCGTTGTTTAGTTTTTCATGGGTCGAGAGAATGTTGTCGATGGTGGTTTCGTCAATAAGCGGCATGTCGCCAAGCAGGATAAGCGTGGTCCCTTCTTTTTTTCCAAGGACGTCTTCTGCGGCCATGGCGGCATGGCCAGTTCCTAACTGTTTTTCCTGATAGGCGAATGAGACGCGCCCATCAAGGATGTTTTCTATGACTTTTCGCTGGTGGCCTACGACCACGCATGTTTCATCGATGCTTGAAGCTTCGAGACTTTCTATGATGTATTCGATCATTGGTTTTTTAAGAATTGGAAATGCGCATTTTGGCAGTTTGGTCTTCATTCTTGTGCCTTTTCCTGCCGCTAGCACGAGTGCGTGTTTATTCATCTTTATCCCTTTCCTTTTGTTCCAGTATGATTGCCTTGAGTGAATCGATGGTTCTATCAACGGTTTCCCTATCCCTATGAGAAACGGTGACTCTTATGACCGGTTCGGTTCCACTTTTTCTGATGAGGACAAGACTATCCTTGCCAAGTCTTTTCAGTGTATCCTTGACGGCCTTTTGTGTTTTTTTGGTATCGGCAAGCGAGGTGTCGATGTCGTGAATGTTTTCCATCGTTTGAGGATAGATTTCCACGTTTTCACACACCTTGTCAATGGAGCGTCTTTTTTTGTTGAGGACTTCCATGACTTTGGCGGCCACGAGCACGCCATCCCCGGTTTGCAGGGTATCGCGCATGATGATGTGACCACTGTTTTCTCCACCGAGTGCATAGCCGTGTTTCTGCATTTCAAGTGAGACGTTTCGGTCGCCAACGTCGGTTCTGACGACCTTGATGCCGGCGTCGTTAAACGCCTTGACGATGCCCGGGTTGCTCATTTTTGTGAGCACCACGGTATCCTTTGAAAGGGTGCCTTCTTCTTTCATGTGCGTCGCAAGCACATAAAGAAGCATGTCGCCATCATAGAGTTTGCCCGTATGATCGACCGCAAGGACGCGGTCTCCGTCCCCGTCAAAAGAAAAGCCTATGTCGCAGCCTTTTTCGCTGACGGCTTCCTGGATGGCTTCAATGTGCATTGAACCACATGATTCGTTGATGTTCGTACCGTCTGGTGAGGCGTGAATCTGTTCGGTGTTGTCCACGAGTGGAACCAGTATTTCATTCGCGACCTCGTAAGTCGATCCGTTCGCCGAGTCGTAGCATACGTTTAGATTCATTTTGGGAAACTCAAGGCTATCAAAAAGCGCCTTGTATTCATCAAGGACGTCCCCTGTAACGGTGAATCTTCCAAAATGGTCCACTGCGGGTGCCTTGGGCTCATCGATGAACGATTCAATAATCAATTCGCTTTCTTCACTCATCTTGTAGCCCTTGTCTATGACCTTGATGCCGTTGTCGGCATAAGGGTTGTGCGAGGCGGTAATCATAATGCCTATCATGTGTTTCTTTTTTGCGTAGTGTGCAATCATCGGTGTGGATACTGTGCCTGCATAAAGTACGTCCATGCCGCTGCGCATGGCGCCTGAAGCGAGAGCCATGGCGAGCATGTCTCCTGATTCACGGGTATCCTTGCCAATGACGACAGATTTTTCTTCAAATGCCTTGGAAAGGCCAAGGCCTACGTTATGGGCAAGTGTGGTATCGAGCAGTTTCCCTGCAACACCACGTATGCCATCTGTGCCAAAATATTTTCCCATGGTGAGAACTCCTTTCATAACATCCCTTCAAGATATTCGTTGTTGATGCGCTGCAATTTATTTTAGCATAGAAAGCGGATGTTTGAAAGCTATTCCACCGTGACACTTTTCGCGAGGTTTCTCGGCTTGTCGATGTCAAGATTTCTATGAAGCGCCGCATAATATGCAATGAGTTGTGTTGGAAGCACCGTAATAAGCGGACTGAGAAGCGGACTGACATTCCCAAGCACCACATCGTCATCATCACGGGCGACGCTTTCAAGCGCTATGGTATAAGTAAGCGCCCCGCGGCTTTCGACCTCACTAAGGTTGCTTCTGGTATTTTCAGAGGTCTTCTTGTTCGCAATGATCGCAATGACCGGTGTATCTTCTTCAATAAGCGCAATCGTGCCGTGTTTGAGTTCACCGGCCGCAAAGCCTTCTGTTTGAATGTAGGATATCTCTTTTAGTTTCAACGCCGCTTCCATGCAGACCTTGTAGTCGATGCCCCGGCCTATATAAAATGCGTTTCGCTTGGTAAGAAGGGTTTTGACGTCTTCTTCAAGCGTATCGCTTTTGGACAGGAAATCCTCCATCGCTATAGCGACTTCCGAGAGTTCTCTTTTGAGGTCAAAGGTCTGTGCGCTGAGTGCGTAGGCCAAAATGGCGAGAACCGCGATCTGCGCTGTGTATGCCTTGGTTGAAGCCACCGCGATCTCGGGCCCTGCAAAAAGCTGGAGATAGGCATCGGCTTCACGTGCAAGCGTGGATGTTTTTACGTTCGTAATCGTCAAAGTCGGAAGATTTTCCTTTTTGATGTTCATGAGACAGGCTCTCAGATCCGCCGTTTCTCCACTTTGCGATATCAGTATGAATTGAGGGTTTTTAGTAAGTTTTGGAGGGTCATAGGCGAATTCGCTCGCCACATGCACCTCGACTGGAATGTCTGTCAGGCTTTCAATCAGATTTTTTCCAACCAGTCCCGCGTGCATTGAAGTTCCGGCTGCCAGAATGTAGATTCTGTCTCTTGAAGCCATTGACTCAATAAGCGCATCATCGATTCTGATGTGCGTTTCATTGAAGTATTCGCCTATGATGCGTCTCAAGACGGCAGGCTGTTCATGGATTTCCTTCATCATGAAGTGATCAAACTCGCCCTTGTCAGAATCAAAGGCGTCGAGTTCGAGTTCGCTAAGCGTATAAGGAAGCACTTCACCTTCCAGATTGTCAAGCGTGAAATTTTTCTGGTCCATGCGGACCATGGTGAGATCATCAAGCGCCAGATAGTTATCAGCCACGTCAATAAGGGCCATCATGTCGGATCCGATGACCATGCCTTTTTCACCCTTGCCAAGCAGCAGGGGGCTTTTGTTTTTGGCGCCGAACATCGTCCACGGATCGTCACTGTCCATGACGAGCAGTGCATATGAGCCTTCAAGCACGGAAAGGGTCTTTCTGATTGAAGCCTCGGTGGACATGGTACTGGAAAAATACTCGATGAGACAGGCAATGACTTCACTGTCCGTCTCGCTTTTGAATGTCACGTCTTTCAAGTAGCGTTTTCTGAGATCAAGATGGTTGTCAATAACCCCGTTGTGCACGATGGTGAACCGGCCGCTTGAAGACGTATGCGGATGGGCGTTTTCTTCGCTTACCCTTCCGTGCGTCGCCCAACGGGTATGCCCGATCGCAATCGGTGTCTCATACAGAGGCAAAGCCGCCTCCAAGGTTGCGATGCGTCCTTTTTTCTTGATAAGTTCGAATGTTTCTGTCTTAGGGTTGTAAAGACTTACCCCTGCGGAATCATAGCCTCTGTATTCAAGCCGTCTGAGTCCGTTCATTACAATTGTCCTGGCGTTATCGTAACCGATATAGCCCACTATACCACACATAAAGTCACCTTCCCTGGTAAAATTCAATAAAAATTGCAAGAAGACAAAAGGCTTCTTACAGTAATTATTTTTATGATGTGACCGTATTATAGCATAAGCGTGCCGTTTTTAACAAGTCCTGAATAATGCGTTTTTTATGAGATGGATTTTATCTGGAAGACTGAAAATGCAATTACAAAAAATAGACCAGTAAGCACCAGGGTGGCCCAGGATACCTCTGAATTACCACCCAACAGGACCCCTTGGTCAAACATGGGTAAAACCATACTTGTGAATGTGTTCAAAGGGGTTTTTAAAGAGGGGTTGTAAGGGATGAATGTGTCGGTTATGATCACACCCATTATGGGTATAATCATGCTTCTTGGGCTTTTTGTGAGGGTGCCAATCATGGCCATCAGGGAAAAATAGTATAGTCCGATTACACACAGGAGGGAAAACGGAGTCGTGATCCCCGGAGGCGAAGCCCCCGTCACAATAAGCGCAAAAGCCATGATCAAGGTGATCGCCAGTGCCATGAAAACCATGAACCCTATTCCCGTCAAGCCTTTGAAAATACATAAACGGGGCCGTTTGACCCGCATCAAGAGCGCAATATCCTCACCACCCCTTTGAAAAAGCGACGCAGCCATAAATCCGGAAAAAAGCACAAGGCTGTGACTTGCAAGCGCCGCGCTTGCATAAAGAACCTGGCTTTCGTAATAGGCTTTTTCAAGTATGCGCCCTTTAGGCGTTGTCCCCATGCCGCCCGCAATCAAGAGCGCAAGAGTGAAAAGCACGATGAAAAGCGTGATCCCAACCAGCGTTCGTTTTGTAAAAATACGTCTGATTTCATAGTTAAGAAGGGCTTTCAAGCGTATGCACCTCGCAATCCAGTGTCTTGAAAGACTCTATCTCATGACTCACTATGAGATACGCTTTTTTTGTATGTTCAATCCATTTTACGAGCTGTTTTTTGTAAAAGGGATCCAGTCCCTGCATCGGTTCATCAAGGAAAAGCGTTTCTTCTTCATGCATCAGGGACGCCACTAAAGCGACGCGTTGCGCCATGCCCCTTGAAAGCGTCCCTACTTTCTTATTCATAAAGCCTTCAAGCCCGAAGTGCTCGGTCAGTCGCTTGAGGGGGCACTGACGTTTAAACTCATAAAGCATGGAAAGGTACTCTGACACTTTCAAAGGCTTGGGGATGTCAGTTCCACTCACCGCGAGCATGCCCTTCTTTTCAAGAAACCCCTTGTCTGTCTGCATGCATCTTGAGAGGCATCTTAGAAACGTGGTCTTTCCAGAACCGTTTTCCCCTGCAAGCAAAACGACTTTTTTCCTGGCATGGATTGCGGGGAAGTTCAGTGTGGTTGTCCCAAACGTCTTCTTAAACGCTTCAGTTCTGATCAATGACGCCAACGCCTTTCACGCCCGTTTCATCTGAGAAGCCTGTGTCCAAATAGGAAAAATCATCGATTGACAGGGTTTTTACCCTGCCGTTTTCCAGATACTCAACGCTAAGCGCGTAGCGTTTGAGCGTCCTATCCTTTTCATAGGTGAAGGGCACGCACAAGGTGGCGGTCTCTTCACTCAATAGCGCGTGGCTTTTTGGCGCAAGGGATGGGTTTTTCGGATTGAACGCGTCGTCCATGATGGCTTCAAGGCCCATAAGAGGGGTGATCGGTCCTTCACTGAGATGCATGTAATCTAGGTTCGGTTTAATTGAATCCAGATTGAGTGACAGGTCTTTGATGGTCAATGTATTAGAGCTTTTATTGACCAGGCTCACGCAGTGTCCAACGACGGTGTCACCATACCCGTAATCGCCCTTGATGGGGGTGGACTTCACGTAGTCAAGCGTATTTGACATGTCACTTTCATACAAATAGGTGAATTCACCAATCGGTATCTCAAGCACCGCTTGATCGGAGTATTCGATGTGAAGCGCTGCCTCTCTCAGATAAAGCGGTTCACTGGAGGATTCAATATCGAGCGCGTAGGTAAGCCTTAGGACTTCGCCACCTTCTCTTGATTTTTTATAGCTCGCGTCTTTCAAGGTGATCGGGAGGACGGTTTCCTTGTTGGTGTCTCTGAGCGTATGGGTCATCATCGCCTCTTCGTAGATGTACATCGAATGCAGGGTATTAAGGTAAAGATCAACTTTGAAGGTTTCTTCTTTGGTGTGGATAATGCTTCTCGCTTCAAGGGGTGTCGTCACTTTCAAGGGCTCCGTGTTTTTAGCGATCATCGCCACTGAATAAAGACTTGCCAGAAGAAAGGCAAGAAGGGTTAATGTAAGAACGACGGGTTTCACTTTTCAATCATCACCTTTTCTATCGAGTAGTACTGAGAAGTGAGGGTGAAGACTTCCCAGCCACCCTTTTTCGTGTTTCTGAAAAACCGATAAAGCTTTCCCACTCCGTTTGAAATCTTTCCCTCGCCATACACTTCAATGCGAAGTTCCGTCATCGGATCGATTTCAATCGCAATTTCAATGGTCTCTTCTTCTGAGGAGTGTGTTTTTGAATCAACGGAGAATTCAAGCTCTGAATCAAGTCCGGTCTTGAATGTCTGGACGGGGCCTTCTGCTTCAATGCCGATGGAACCGCTCGCTGATAGCTGCGTTGTACTCGTTGTCTTCGTCTTGAAGGTGTATTCCTTTTCAATCGGGCTCGTGCCTTCGTTTCTGATGATCATCATGGTTTCTTTTTTGAAGCTGACGCGTTTGTTGTTGAGGACGGTATGCGTCTTCCAGCCCCAGAATCTTCTCTTCTCGATTTCTTCGTATGCGAGTTCATAGTCCGTTTCACTGTAATCTTCAAGCAATTTGAAACTGCTTGATTTGAACGTGATTTCCTCATACGTTCGGTATTCACTGGCATTCAGTCCAGGGATGCTCGCAAGCACATAGACCATCATGATGATTATCAACGCTGTTTTTTTCATGCTTTCACCTCTTCACCCCAATGATTGATGCGAAGCGGTGATTTTTCTTTTTAATACGAAAAAAAAAAGCGACCTTTTGTCTTAACAGACGGTCGCCCTTAACTATATTCATAATGTATTAATGTGATTATTGCACAGTATTTTTGACTTTTCTCTGCTCTTCTTTGATATCGTGGAGAAATGCATTTGAATCTATAATTTCAATGTTACTATTTTTACTATTTAATATATTTATTATATATTTGGCTTCGTCTGAATCATTTCTGTTAACCAAAATGAATTTGAGTTTTTGGTTATCTTTTAAATACGACGCATTATATAGCCATGATTTTGCACTCATATATTTAAGACTGTATTTTTGGCCTTCCAAATCAATTATCTTATAATAATTATCACCCACTTTATAATCAAAGGTAACGGGTTCACCATTAGTATTATCACCTTCTATATGGTAATCTTTAGACAGAGATTTTATATCATATTCATGCTTTGCAGATGAAAACAATGTGTTTATTGTTTTAATGGCATCGTATCTGCTCGGACGAGTGTTCTTATCTGTGTCAAAATATAAAAAAGTGTTTTTGAAGTCTTCAAAGGTTTCTTTTACATTTTCAGTATACACTGACTGAATTTCACTCATTTTGTAATCATTCAAAAACATATTTGAAACATTCAACAAATAATTCTCATCATATTTTTCTTCAGTATTGTAAAACAAATTTTTAGTAAAAGGTTTTTTTAAAAACTCTTCAATGCCTCTTAGCGTTTCTTTGAAAAGTTCTAGTTTCAGGTTATCATCAAAAGCTTTTAGGCGTTTGTGTTTTTTTATTTTGTCAAAATATATTTTGCCATTCACAAAATCGTGTAATATTACTGCAATATTAATAGCTTCTCCATTACCATTCAATGGCACATATCTTAAACATGTAAATTTTGTCTTTTTTTCCATAAACTCATTTCACCTCTATCGAATTGAAAATGTTTTTTTATTAAGATTATAAAATTCTTTCTTTAAGCAATTTCGCTAATTCATCTATTCTGGATATTCGTACTTTAATATACTCCAACAATGCTTGTCTTTCATCTATATCGCAACCCCATTCGTCAGGAATGTTCGCAATAATTTTTTCTAAATCCTCATTCTTTATTTCTTTTATTTTATTTACAGCGTTATTGACTTGGTTAGCCAGATTAACATTTCTATTAATCATTCCATAAAGGCCGTCTCCGTCAAAGGATTCAATTTGAAACTCTTGGTATGCACCTTTTTTACATGAATGTATATCCCAAATATTGCCTAATCCAAAAATCCTTTCGTGATCAATAATAAATAGACGTTTAGTCGTAGATTGGTATAGTGTATTAGCCAAATTACTATTTCGATCTACATTATATAATAAGTGATCAAACAAGATAATTAAAAACATACAGTTTTTATTGCTACTGTCAGCAATGAATTTCTCATTATAAATTGCGGTTGCATCATCAATATATTCACTACCGAAAGCAATACCTTTTTTTAACACCCTTTTTTCATCGTGTGTAGTAATAGTTAATGCCGAATCGGTTGGTATTTTTATAAAAAAACATTCTGGTGTAGGCAAGTCAAGAATTTTAGCTATTTCAAAAGCAACATATTCGTTGACCAGCCCTCTTGGACCTTGAATGTTTTCAGCAAATTTAACTACAACACGTTTTTTATCGCAAGTACAAAGATAAGGTGACATTGATGTATCTCTACCTAATTTGCTTAAAGGTGCATTAATTGATGTTAAAGAAATTTCATTAATAGTTCCACCCCCAACCTTTATGCTTAGAAAAGTAGTTCCATTATACCATGAAATTCGATAGATGCTATAAACAGTACCCAGATATAAACAATGCCTTTAATGACCTACTGATGATGGTTGGTGTTGTGTTTCTTGGTTTTCATACGCTTGAGACGTTCTTTCGCTTCTTTATCCCGCGCCTTTTTTTCTTCTCTCGCCAATTCATCTTCCATTTCACCGAGGCGTTTTTTAGTATCTTCGTACCCAAGGGTAAAGCGTCTTCTGATCTGCTCGGGTGAAAAGTCAAGAACTCCGCGAATGCTTTTGGACGGATAAAAATAAAGCATATTCGTCTCATCCACTTTTGAAGGGCGTCTGAAATTGAAACGGAAAAGGTCGATGATGATGATTTCATCACACCCCGCTTCAATAAGCGGTTTGTATGGCGTATTGTCAAGAATGCCGCCGTCGTAGTAGGTTTTCCCCTGAATCTTGACGGGTTTGAATGCGACCGGCAGGGCGCATGAAGCGAGTAGAATCTTCTTGATCATCGCGTTGTTCATGGAACTGATCAAAGGGTAGCGAACGTATTCCTCTTCACTGAAGAAATTTCTCACATTCAGACTGAGAAGATCGACAAGCGAAGAGTCCTTGTCGCCTACATACGAGGTCGCAACGTAGACCCATTTTTTCTTGAGCGCTTCATAATCCACGTATTTGTCAATCATGGTTTCAAGTTTTTTCGTGCTGTAAAGCCCCTTGTGGACAAGGTCGAACTTGTCTTCAAGGATCCGTTTGATCACGTTTGACTCCGATGTCTTGAAAAGTGAATCCTCATCCAGCTGAAGCCATAGTTCTTCGGCTTTTTCAAGGTCGTCCATCGCCACGAATACAGCGTTAAGGCTTCCAACGCTTGCGCCTGATATGGCGTGAATGTTTTTTAGATAGCCTTCTTCTCTAAGCGCCTTCAAAGCGCCAATCTGATAGGCACCGCGGGCGCCTCCGCCCGCTAGTGCGATCCCTCTTTTTTTCGCCATGTTCGCCCCCCCTTAGTACGGCAGTTTCGCGCCGTCTTTGAATACCGTTTTGATGGTGCCCCCGCCAAGACAGACATCGCCCGCGTAAAATACGCATGCCTGGCCGGGCGTGACGGCTCTGACAGGTTCATCGAAATAAACGTGGAGTCCGTCGTCTTCATACTTCAGTCTGACCGCCTGGTCCTTTTGGCGGTATCTGAACTTCGCAGTGATGTGCATTCCTTCAAGGGTAGTGGACCTATTCACGGTGGATACATCTTCAAGCAGGCACTCAGTCGAATAGAGCTGGTCATGGTGATACCCTTGCCCTGCGTAAAGCGTGTTGGTTTCAAGGTCTTTGCCTACGACGAACCAGGGCGCATTGTCATAATCCTTGTGGCCACCGATTCCAAGGCCTTTTCTCTGCCCAATCGTATAGTGCATGAGGCCGAAGTGATGGCCGATGACATCGCCTGAAAGCGTCTTGATTTCACCTTCCTTGGCGGGAAGATAATTTTTCAGGAAATCATCGAAGTGTCTCTCGCCGATAAAGCAGATGCCCGTGGAATCCTTTTTGTCCGCGGTTGGAATCCCTGTTTTTTCTGCGATGCCTCTCACTTCGCTTTTTGTGAGTTCGCCAACTGGAAAAAGCGCGTTTGAAAGCTTTTCTTCATCGAGCTGGGATAAAAAGTAGGTCTGGTCCTTGTTGGGGTCGATGCCTCTAAGCAGTTTCAACTCGCCATTTCGCTTGACTCTCGCGAAATGGCCCATTGCGATGTAGTCCGGGTTGAACTGTTCGGCGTGTTTTTTAAACGCGTCGAATTTTATGTATTTGTTGCACATGATATCGGGATTCGGGGTTCTTCCTTTTCTGTATTCATCGAGGAAGTATTCAAAGACATCGCGCCAGTATTCTTCGATGAAGTCGACGCGTTCAAGACGGATGCCAAGATGGTTCGCAACCTTGAGCGCGTCCTGATAGTCCTTTTCCTGCGGGCAGGTATCGTCTTCCAGGGTGGGATTCCCAAGGAAATCCTGGTTTGCGGCACTGTCCCAGTTCCGCATGAAAAGGCCGATGACTTCATAGCCCTGTTCTTTTAGAAGATGGGCGGCGACACTTGAATCCACGCCTCCGCTCATACCGAGTACGACTGTTTTTTTCATGGTTATTCTCCTTCGCGCTTATCCACATCGGAAGGCATTCTGAAATCCGCTCTAGGCGAGAGGGAGACATCCAGAATCTTCGGTGCGTCAGGAGACGCCTGACGTTTGAACTGCTGGGAATAAAAGCGTTTAAAAAATTTGGTTACGTAGTCTGATGCTTCTTGTTTATCAAGATTGTAGGTTTTAGTGAGGAGCCACATGATCCGCTCTTCATCGTCCCCATACCTTAAAAAACGGTGCATGATGAAATCGTTGATTTCATAGGAGCCGATTTCATCTTCCGTGGCCTGACCCATGAGGAGTTCAGGAGAAATCGGCGTATCGAGGACGTCCTCGCAGGCTTCCTCGATCGCGTCACCGAATTTGCGGTGCGCGTAGTTTTCAATCATGAAGCGAACGAGGGTTTTCGGGATCCCCGCGTTGATGTTGTACATGCTCATCTGATCGCCATTGTAGGTGGACCATCCGAGGGCGATTTCACTCATGTCGCCGGTGCCTAGCACGATCCCCTGGTGCATGTTCGCAAGGTTCATAAGCACCATGGTGCGCGCTCTGGCCTGGGCGTTTTCATACGCCTTGTCCTCAGTTTTCCCGTCGTGCCCGATCATGTCGAGGTGTGCGTTGACGTGATCGGTCACATCGATTTCTCTCATCGTGACACCGAGGTTTTCAGCGAGCGCATACGCCTGGCGCTTGGTTCGGTCGCTTGTGGCGAGTGCCGGCATGGTGATGGCCATGACGTCCGTGCGTGGACGGTTCAAACTGTCAATGACACGTACGGCGATAAGCAGCGCGAGCGTGGAATCAAGTCCACCACTCACACCCACGATGATCTTTTCACTGCCGATATGATTGACGCGTTTGATAAGGGCGTTTTCCTGAAGGGCCGCAATTTTTTCAAACGCTTCATCCGTGTTTTCCTTGGGGACGAACGGCGTCATGTCAAACGGCGCTTCAAAGGTGTAGTCTTCACTTTCTTCAAGCGTGAAATCCACTTCCACAGTCGGGTGTGGATGACGGTTGAGTGAATCTCTGAATGAGGAGTTGGATTTTCTTTTATAGGCAATCTGGGCGATGTCGATATCACCGTAGATAATTTCACTTTCGCGGGAGAAGTGCTCGGTTTCAACAAGCAAATCCCCGTTTTGCGCGATTACGTTGTGTCCGCTGAAGACGGTTTCACTCGTTGATTCATTGACGCCCGCGCTGCAATATACATAGCCTCCGGCGTTTCTTCTTGAGTGTTCTATGATGGTGCGTTTTCTGACTTCTCTTTTATCGAGGTATTCGTTTGAAGCGCTAAGATTCAAGATAAGCTGCGCGCCCTGAAGGGCAAGCAGGTTTCCAGGTGAAATGGGCGCCCACATGTCTTCACAGATTTCGATGCCGAAAGAGAGGTTTGAATCCTCTTCTTTGAAGACAATCGAGCCAAAGGGGACGACCTGCCCGAGGAAACGGATCCTCTTGGTGGTCTTCACGATATCAAAGGCGCTTGTGAACCAGCGTTTTTCATAGAATTCCTGCGTATTGGGTAGATAGAACTTAGGAACGATGCCAAGCAGTTCCTTGCCCTTTGCGACGAAGGCTGAATTATAGAGAATGCCGTCGATCTGAAAAGGGGCCCCGAATACGAGGATGCCTTCATAAGGATTGTTTTCAAGAAGGTAACGGATGGCTTTCTTGGTATCGTTTAATAAACTGTTTTGAAAGAAAAGGTCGTTGCACGTATAGGCGGTGACACCGAGTTCTGGAAACACGGTGATGCTTGAGCGTACGTCCTTTAAAAGACGAAGCATCTCCTTCACGTTGTACATCGGATTTGCGACCCTCAGTTTCGGCGTGACGCTCGCGACTTTTATGAATTCTCTGTTGTACATACTATCATCCTTCTTTCCTGATGCCGTAAAGGCCGTTTTCCCTGATGTAGTTGAATACACCGGGGACGACCAGATTTTCATTCAAAGTGTCTCTGAATTCGCTTGAAGAGATGTCCACCTTGAAATCGGAAAACACGTGAATGTTTTTACTGTGAGCCTTCAAATAAGCATCCTGTTCGATGAGCTTATTTAAATTTTCTTTATTTCTGTTTAATGCGATGCACTGAAAGTCCTTTAAAAGCCTGTCGCTATGTTTCCAGCTCTTGAGGCTTTTCAAGTGGTCCGCTCCAATGATAAAGGCCACTTCGGTGTTTGCCTTTTTCAGTTCCCTGAGGCTTTCATACGTTCCCTTGAAGGTTTCATCATCCAGTTCGATGGGAGAAATTTCAACATCAGAAAGTCCTGAAACCATGCGCTTGAGCATGTTGAAGCGGTGTTTGCCTTCAATCATGGCGTCTTTTTCATAAACATTGCCCACAGGCAAATAGATGAACTTTTCAATGTTCACCTTGTGATGAAGAAAATAATAAACATCGAGATGGGCTTTCGTGGGCGGATTGAACGCGCCTCCATAGACTACATGCATACGTATCACCGAAGATATTATAACACGTAACAAGCCTTTAAACCTAACCAGGTACCAAAATTATTGAATTATCCTTTATACTGAAATCTATTGATTAAGTTGCCTGGCGGTGCGATAATGTATGTAAGAAAAAAAGGGGAAACAGGGGATGCTTATGAAGAAGAAAACCAGAAATCTTATATTTATGCTTACAGCACTTGTTTTACTGCTTGCAGTGAGACTCGTGTTCTTTTTGAAAGACGGCACGAATGACACCGTTGAGACCATTTTGATATGGACCATATTCCTGGGATCAATCGGGGTGTTCATTTACGCGTTTTTATATCCGAAAGCCTATATTCTCTACCGCTGGAAGCCACAGCTTGCAACGGTTCTGACGGGCCTTTTGATTGTGACACTTGATCTCATTTTCATTTATAAAAACGGTATGGAAGTGGATAGAACCTACTTTTTCAGTGCCATTTTCATTCTTTATCTGATGTTCATGGTGGCGAGTTTTCTTTCATTCAAAGCAAGAGGCGTGGTTAATCGGATCCTGCTTCTTATTGCGGCGCTTTACTTGTTCATGCAGGATCTTTATTTCCAAGTCTTTGGCGATCTGTTCAGTTTCAAAGAAGGCGGAACGCTTAGAGAAGGCGTGGAGTCCGCTCAGAACATGATCCATCTGAGCTGGTATCAGGGGTTCATAGTCATAAGCGTGGTTTCAATGTTCGTGTTATTTAAAAAACTGAAGCCTGAAACACTCCCTTCTTACTCTCTCACTTCAAAACTCACAAGCGTGTTTTTGCTTCTGGCGCTTATCAATTTGAACGCCGATTATCCGGTGAAACTCGCGAGGCTTCATACCAGTGACCATTACCTTTATACGTCCGTCTTTTCAAGAAAGGCTTTCGTTGAAAACTACGGGTCTTTCAATCTGATTATCCGAGACCTAAGTAAGACCTTAGCCCCTGATTTTTCCTACAGGGACAATGTTGACTTCCTTGACTCCCACTTTGAATCTTTGGAAGACACCCACGAAGCGAACGCGATGAGTGGGATTTTCAAAGACAAGAACCTCGTATACATTGTCGGTGAGAGTTTTGACGAACTGGCGGTAAATGAAACCCTGACACCGAATCTATACAAACTCAAAAACGAGGGCATTGACTTTGAGAACCATTATGTCCCCGTGTTTCCAAGAACGACCTGTGATGGTGAAATCATGATGAACACGGGACTCATTCCTTCCATTGAGGACGGACCGACCTGTTATACCTACAACACCAACAGTTATGAAACGTCTCTCGCAAACCGCTTTAATGATGCGGGGTATCTGACCCAGGCCTTCCACAACAACTACAAGGAATTTTATACAAGAGACCTCGTCTACGACGGCTTTGGCTATGATCAATTCCACGGCCAGCACGACCTTGATCTGAGTGAAGCTGACAAGCGCTATGATTCAGTCTTCTTCGAAAACGCCAAAGACAAGATCATCAAAGAAGATGAACGCTTCATGAGCTTCATCCTCACTTTAAGCGGACATTCACCTTATAGCGATATAAACCTTGCAGGAGAAAAACACTACGCTGAAGTAGACGCCTACTACGAAGATACCCTTGATAGTGAGCTCAAATACTATATTGCGACGCAGATGGAACTGGACCGCATGGTAGGGCTTCTATTTGACGATCTGGAAGCGAAAGGACTGTTGGAAGAGACTGTCATCGTGCTTACCACCGACCACTATCCCTACACTCTCGATCAAACCCTTTATGAAGAACACAAGGAGATAGACCGGGAATACCAGAAAAGCAGGGCGCCACTTTACATATATAGCGAAGGTGACCAAGGGATGAAAGTGGATAAACTCACCACTTCTCTTGATCTTCTGCCTACGCTGCTTAATCTTTTCGACGTTGAAAGTGACTATCGCTACTACATTGGAAGAGACATGTTCGATGGTGGCACGTCCCAGGTGTATTTCAAGGATTATTCAGTGTATACCGGTGATGCACATTATTATCTATCCGATTCCGTTGAAGACGGCTTGATTCCCTCTTATGAGAAAGCCCTGAGGGATTATGAACTCTCAAAACGAATCCTCCGAACCGATTATCTTGAAAAGGACTAGTGCGGCATCCAATTTAATAGCGAATAATTTGTAAGCATTACAATTAAATGATACTATTAAAGTAGATTACAAACTAGGAGGCAAAGCTTATGGAACCGAAAATTGTATACTGGAAACAATACGATATTCACGAAGACACATTCAGTCTTGTTGAGGTTTTTGAAGATGGACATGTGCTTGATCGTTCATTCAAAGCAGAGAAAAAAGGCCTCAAACGCTTCAGTGAAGAAGACCGCGAAACACACGACTTAAACGGCAGCATTCACATTGAGAAAATCACGTTTGACAAAGAAGGTAAACTCGACGTCGACAAGCTGGATAACAAAAGCGAGGTTCACAAAACCTTCAAAACGGATGAATGGCAAAAAGCCAGAAAAGACGTTGAAAGCCTTCAGGATGACACCATCGAAGACATGCAGGTCGATTACCACTCCATCCTCGCCATCGATGAAAAAGGCGTTTCTGAAAAACTTCTCAAGCTATTTGGTGGAACCAAGTTCGTCATTGTGAACTTCCGTTATGAAAAACAGGGAGGCACACTTGTCAAAAAACGCTATCCTGAAAGACTTGAAACACGTTTTGTACCTGAAATCAACGAACGCATCTACTTTGATCTTCACACTGAAAACAACCACCTCACCACTACCGGTGACAACATCTTCGCACTTCACACGCAGGACTGCGAAAAGGACTTCTGCGTCAGTGACTTCGAAGACTACATTTCCATCATGCTCAAGAAAATCAAGGACAATCCCAAGTACTACCAGGACCTCATCATGAAACAGCGAAACAGACGCGTTGAAATCGACACCGAACAAACCGGTGACCTTTTCCCTCGTTAATCAAGCTGAAAGCCCTCCGAAAATTTCGGAGGGCTTTTTCAATTTTCTATTTGTCCTGATCGATGATGGTTTGAAGGGCCAGTTCATCAAGGATTCTGATGGACTTGTTGCCGGTGATTTCAATGAGGCCCTTGTCTTTCAAACTTTTCAGCTTGCGGCTGAAGGTTTCAGGTTTGATACCAAGATTCGAAGCGAGTATCGCCTTGGTGGTCTCAAAGGTGACTTTGGCATTGTCACTCAGATCAAGAAGCAGCTTCGCGACTTTGGCCTCTGATGTGTGAAGGTTGTTGTATTCAATCAGGGTTTCGGCTTTTTCAAGCCTGCTTGAGAGTTC
The DNA here is from genome assembly GCA_041694275.1 of Caryophanales bacterium. Lineage (GTDB taxonomy): Bacteria > Bacillota_I > Bacilli_A > Izemoplasmatales > Izemoplasmataceae > M55B118. The sequence continues at coordinate 1,769 of JASMTQ010000031.1, read as the reverse complement.
ACCCATCATCTTGAAGAGGATGTTCGGATGACGGGTCATGAGGGTTTTCAACTTCTTTCCGTTCAAGTAACAGATGACTGCGGGTTCTATGACTTCCGCGAACGATTGTATACGCTCGTTGTTGAAAAGGGTGAGTTCACCGAAGAAATCGCCATCCGAGAGGACTCTTAGAACCTGTTCGCGGCCGTCCCTGGTCAGACGCGCCATTTTCACCTTACCCGTGTCTATGACATAGAGTTCATTAAGGACATCGCCTGAAGAAAAAATGACGGAGCCTTTCTCAAACGTCTTGTGGCTTGAAATCTTCATGATTTCCTTCATTTCAGCGTGGTCAAGCGTCTTGAATATGGGCACGCTTGCGATGCAGGTTGTCGGACTCGCTTCTTTTTCCATTGTGATTCTCCTTTTCAAATCTGAGTAGTCTGATGGCATTGATGATGACTACGAGTACTGAGAGTTCGTGGACAAGCATGCCGATGGACATGGTGACCTGTTTGAAAATGACACCGATGATCAAAAACGTGACGACCGCCATCGCGATTGTGATGTTTTCAAGCATGTTTCTTTTGACTCGGCGCGCAATGTTTATGGCGTCTTTCAGTTTGTGCAGTTTCTCACTCATGAGAACGGTATCGGCCGTGTCCATGGCGATGTCCTTGCCAAGACCTCCAAGTGCGACTGAGGCGTCTGCGGTCGTAAATGCGAGAGCATCGTTGATGCCATCGCCTACAAAGATAGTGTTGTAACCCTTGTCCTTATAGGACTTGATGATGTCCGCCTTGTCTTTTGGCAGTAAGCCCGCGTGGCAGTGGTCTATGCCTAGTTCACGCGTGACGGCCTGCCCTACACGTGCGTTGTCACCTGTGAGCATGACGGTTTCCTTGATGCCGATTTTCCTGAGATCATCCGCTAGGCCGTAGGCTTCTTCACGCAAGGGATCGCTGATGGCGAACAGGGCGAGCACTTTTTCCTTGTTTGAAAGGACAAGTGTGGTCATACCCTGTGCTTCCATGGAATCCATAACCTCTTTGACGGAGTCGCTCATCACATCTTGAGACAATGCCTCATTGCCAAGGCGGTAACTGGTTCCATTATACTCAAATGTGACGCCTTTTCCAATGATCATGTCTATGTTTTTGGCATCGCGCGATGAATGCAACGCTTTTTCCTTGGCGGCTTCTGTGAACGCTTTGGCAATCGGGTGTTCACTGTAGGCTTCTCCGGCGGCTGCAATGGTGAGCAATGCATCTTCGCTTTCACCAAAGGTCTTGATATGTGTGAGTTTGGGTTTGCCCAGAGTAAGCGTGCCTGTCTTGTCAAAGAAGACAACGTCGCCTCTGGCCAGGGTTTCAATGGTTTCTCCACCCTTGAAGAGAATGCCTTTTTTGGCTGCGTTGCCGATCCCTGCAACAAACGATACGGGCGTTGAGATGACGAGCGCGCCCGGGCAGGCGATGACGAGCATGGTAATGGATAGACGAATATCGCGTGTCATTGCGAAGAGGGTTATCGCAAGCAGGACCACACCCGGGGTGTAGATGCTTGAGAAGCGTTCTATGAGTTTTTGAGACTTGGCCTTGTTGTCCTGCGCTTCTTCGACCATGTGTATGATCTTGGAAAACGTGGTGTCTTCACCCACTTTTTTGGCTCTTAGTTTGATGTAGCCTGATTTCAAGAGGGTTGATGAAAAGACTTCATCCCCAGCGATTTTGTCTACAGGCATGGATTCACCGGTCAGGGTTTGTTCATCGATGCTTGTCTGGCCTTCT
>JASMTQ010000030.1:0-6310 GCA_041694275.1 Caryophanales bacterium | reverse complement strand
AAAATAAAAATAAAAAGTGGTAAAGGCGGAGACGGCATGGCCGCATTCCGTCGTGAAAAATACGTTCCAAAAGGCGGCCCTTCCGGGGGGGATGGCGGACGCGGCGGCAATGTCGTGTTTGTCGGCGATGAAGGCCTGACCACACTGCTTGATTACCGTTACGACCGTCACCGCAGTGCGGATGACGGCGGCAACGGACAAAACAAGAAAAAACACGGAAAAGACGGGGAAGACGCCTTCCTCAAAGTTCCGGTTGGAACAACCATATTCAACGAAGAAAACGGCAAAGTCCTCGCCGACATCACCGAACATGGCCAAAAAGCCGTGATTTTGCGTGGTGGACGCGGGGGACGCGGGAACGTAAAGTTCACAACCAGCAGAAATACCGCACCGAAAATCAGTGAAAACGGTGAACCGGGCGCTGAACTTGAAATACGTCTCGAACTCAAACTCCTTGCGGACGTGGGCCTTCTGGGCAAACCGTCTGTTGGAAAAAGCACACTTCTCAGTGTCATTTCCAAAAGCCGCCCAAAAATTGCGGATTACCACTTCACGACAATTCAGCCTAATCTCGGTGTGACCGCAACGTCCGATCAACGCAGTTTCGTTGTTGCAGACCTTCCAGGTCTCATTGAAGGGGCTTCACAGGGGCATGGTCTTGGCATGCAGTTTCTGCGTCATATCGAAAGAACGCGCGTCATTCTTCATGTTGTCGACATGAGTGCGTTTGAAGGACGCGATCCTTTTGAAGACTACATCAACATCAACAAGGAACTCAAAGAGTATGGATTCGATCTTGAAAACAGACCGCAAATCGTCATCGCGAACAAGATGGACATGCCTGATTCACAGGCCAATCTTGAAACGTTCAAAGCGCGATATGAAGATCCGTATCCTATCATCCCAATCAGCGCACTAACTCATGACAATCTTGATAAGATGCTTCTGAAAACCGCTGATTTGCTTGATGAACTGCCAATCTTCTCACCATACGACAAAGAAGATTTCGAAGAACACGTCACTTATACCTTCCAGCCTGGTGATACACCTTTCACCATCAGAAAAGGCGATGACGGTATCTTTGAAATCGGCGGTGAGGGCTTGCAGCGTCTCTTTGAGATGACTGATTTCAAAGAGGATCAATCCGTAAGACGCTTTGCAAGACAGCTCAAAATCATGGGTGTGGATACGGAACTCAGAAACCTCGGAGTGGAAAATGGAGATACCGTGAGAATCTTCAACAACGAGTTCGAATTTCTCGACTAGACCACATAATTTGTGTACAAACAAATAAGGTTATTAAGTTAGGAGGCTTACCATGAATGACAATCAAGCGCTTTTTGATGTCGATGCGTCTGATCTTGAAGAAAGATTGAATGACTACCATCCATCGGACCTGGGACTTTGGCTTGAAGTTTATGACACCCCTTATTGTATGAATATTTTAAGCAAAATTTCTATACAGTTCGCTGCAGACATTCTCAATTTTATGGATGTGGAAAAAGCTGCAGACATTTTACAAGCCTTTGACGCTGGCACGGCTTCCAAATTAATCATGGAAATGGACACAGATGAAGCGACTGATGTGCTCAAGCAGTTCGACGAGACCAGCAAGCGTACCGTCCTCAGTAAATTATCCGCCAAAGATCGTGCGATGATGAACCGATTCCTCGGATACCGCGAAGACAGTGCCGGAGCCATCATGACAAGTCAAGCTATTGTTGTGAATGAAACCATGGATGTCAAGGACGCCATGAAACATCTCGTAAGTGATGCAGTAACTGCCGAAAGCATACAGACACTCTTTGTAATAAACGACAATAACAAATTAACAGGAATCCTAGGACTTAAAGAGCTGATTCAGGCCAGATCTCCAATGGCGCTTCATGAACTTATGGAGACAGATTACATCACGGTTTACACCGACACATCTGCAGAGGTGTCCGCTCGAACCATGCGTAATTATCAAATATACCTTTTGCCAGTTATCGATCACATGAACACTTTTCAGGGCGTCATAACTCTGGATGACGCAGCTGACATCCTAGATGAAGCCACAAGTGAAGACTACGCACGATTTGCTAACGTTAGCAAAGAAGGTCTTGTGAGAGATTCCATATTGCGAAGCGCCGCGCACAGACTCCCCTGGCTCATGATTCTCTTGGGACTCGGACTCATTATCTCAGGCATTATTTCCAGGTTCGAAAATACCCTTGCGCAAGTGACCGTTATTGTGCTTTTCCAACCACTTATTCTGGATATGACTGGGAATACGGGGACACAAAGCCTTGCGGTAACCATACGTGGGCTGGCAAATGATTATTACATCAGTAAAGAAGAGTCGCGTTCTCATATAGCAAGCGAGCTCAAAAGCGGTATGTTGAGTGGTGTGGCAATCGGTAGCCTTGGATTTCTGACTACCATTGGTTTTCTCTACATTACGGGTGTGCATGATGTAAATGCACTCCTGGTAGGATTGACCGTCGCTGTATCGCTATTCTTTGCACTAACTATTGCAAGCATTTTCGGGACCATGGTGCCGATTACACTTCACAAAATGAATATGGATCCAGCGGTTGCAAGCGGCCCTTTGATTACAACGTTAAACGATGCCATCGCACTGGTAATTTATTTTTCTCTTGCAACGCTCATCATTATGACACTTTAAGAAAGGGTGGCTTTCATGGCCCGATTCAAACTTAGAAAAAAAGATGAAAAACCGGATTTATCCGCATTGCTGTTGAAGAAAAAAAGTGACAGCGCATTGCGCATGCGCTTGAAAAAAAGTCATGCTTACGACATTGGTGAGGCGCTAATAAAGCTTGATCCTGTAGTTCAAACCCGTGTCTTTACATTAATCAGTACTGAAAAACTTGCCCGTGTATTTGAAGTCATGGAAAAAGAACATGTGGTCGAAAGCCTTGAGTACGTGAGTGAAAAGAAACTTTCTAAAGTGCTCGAAAGCATGAAACTCGATGAAATCGCAGAACTATTCAACTACTTAGATGAGGATGAAATGAGTCATACGCTCAATCTGTTGAGCAAGGATAAACGAAAAATATTAAACAGAATCCTCAAGTACAACATCCTAAGCGTTGGTGGACAAATGAATAATGATTACATTGATTTGTCACCGGAAATGGATGTGAAAGATGCTATGCGCAAGCTTATAAGTCGCGCAAAGGAAACAGAAGTCATTGACACACTTTTCGTAGTGGATAATGACAATCGGCTACTTGGATTGATTGATATCAAGCATCTCATTGTGGCTAGACATCCCAGAAAGATCAAAGATATTATGCACACGAATTATTATAGTGCGCATGTGGATGATCTCATGCAGGACGTCATCAATGAAATCAAGCGTTATGACGCCCCCCTAACCCCAGTTATTAATGACCAGGGACAACTCGAAGGGGTTGTCACACTTGATGACGTAATGGATGCCATTGAAGAGGAAAGTCATGATGACTACGCAAAACTCGCCGGTATCAATACAGAGGATTTGGTTTACGATACGCCTTTCGCCAAAGCGAAAGGACGGTTTCCATGGCTTGCACTCATGCTGGGTCTGAATCTAATCGTTACATCGGTCCTCTCCAGCTTTGAAGATACAATTGCTGCGGTCACAGCGCTCGTGTTATTCCAACCCCTTATTCTTGGAATGGCCGGTAACATTGGGACGCAAAGTCTTGCGGTTACAATCCTGAAACTTTCAGAAGAATCATTCCCTAAGTTCAAAAACGCTTTGAAACATATTTCAAGAGAAGTTTCCATTGGTCTAATCAACGGTTTTTTTCTTGGGATACTCGGTTTTCTTATGGCCACGCTTTTTCTCACTATTTCGCCAATAGGCGTTGTTGATGAAGGGATCATTAAAGCTTCTCAGATTGGCCTTGTTGTAGGGTTGGGCATTTTTTCCGCACTCACCGTATCCACCTTTCTCGGAAGTATGATTCCCATGGTTTTGAACAAACTGCGCATTGATCCTGCTGTCGCAAGCGGCCCGTTCATCACTACGCTTAACGACATCAGCGCCCTGATTGTTTATTTCACGCTTGCAAGCGTACTCATCATAACGCTACTTTAATACGAGGAGTTTTGTCATGTATAGCTATATCAAAGGCACCATCACAGAAATAGAACCCGGTAAGGTCACACTTGAAACGTATGGCATCGGATATCACATCGTTGTGCCCAATCCTTTCAAGTTCACCATTGATGAAACCATCAAGCTCTATATCTATCAACATGTTCGTGAAGGCGCCCTTACCCTTTTCGGATTCAAGGATTTCAAGGAAAAACGACTTTTCGATGAACTTTTGAGTGTCAAAGGCATCGGACCCAAAAGCGCCTTGGCCGTACTCGCAAGTGCGGAAACCGATGAAATCATCAGAGCGATTGAGATGTCGGATACCAAGTACTTGAACAGATTCCCGGGCATCGGTCCCAAAGCAAGCCAGCAGATCGTGCTTGACTTGAAAGGCAAGATCAAAAGCTCGACTGTCAACATCAAAAGTCAGAAAAGACTTGATGAAGTCGGGGATGCCCTCCGTGCACTTGGGTACAAAAACAAGGAAATCGAACGAGCCACTAAGAATCTCGATACTAAAAAGGACACCTCGCTCCTTATCAAGGATGCCCTCAAGACCATGGCCAACAAAAAATGATCTCACGCGAGATCATTTTTTTTTGCATTATATATATTTTGTGTAAAAACTAACGGATGAATTTATTCATGAAAAATCATGGAGTAAAATACATGCTCGTTTTGAACTCAAACTATCATGATTATCAGAAATCCATACACACATTAATCAATTAAACAGATTTTCAAGGGTTATGAGAAGATGTCATCCAACTGTTCGTGTCCAAAACCGTTTGCGAGAGACACCATAAGAAGAATTCTTGCTTTCTGACCTGAAAGATTTCGACCGAAGATGCACCCCTGTCGGACTAGATCCTTGCCACCACCGATGTATCCGTAGGTATCGAGCACCCGTCCGGCCATGACTCGGGATACGACGACGATTTCAACCCCCGCTTTACGGGCGCGTTTGATGCCGTCCATCATATCGGCAGGCACGTTTCCGCGCCCCAAAGCCTCAATCACGATGCCTTTCATACCTTTTTCCACGTAATAATCAAGCAACTCACTATCAAGCCCAGCCACAACCTTGATAAGTCCCACACGGTTGTCATAGACGTTTTCGAGACGGTAGGTGTTGTTCAAGGACTGTGTCCGGTAGAAAAGCACATCGTCATCGTCAATGATGCCAAGAGGACCGAATTCGATGCTTTTGAAAGTATCCAGGTTCAGTGTGTGTGTCTTCGTAACCTCCCTTGCAGCATGAATCTGATAGTTCATGACCACGAGCACGCCCCGATTTTTGGAATTTGGATGCAAAACCGTGCGAATTGAAGAATCAAGATTCGTAAGGCCGTCATAGCCAAGCTGGCTTGCGTTTTTCATCGCGCCAGTCACCACAACGGGCTTTTCACTGGTTGATACGGTGTCCAGATAAAAGGCCGTTTCCTCAAGTGTATCCGTGCCATGCACCACCACAACGCCCGCATACGCGTCATCAGAGAGAAATTCATCAACCTTTTCCTTGAGTTGACGCCATTTGATGGGCGTAATGGAAGGACTTGGGAGCTTGGAAAACGCATATCCTTCAAGATTTTCAAATTCCGTGACTTCATGAAGGGTATTGATCAACTCTTCAGGTGTCACACTGGGGACAGCACCTTGAAGTTTCGAATTGACTTTCATCGCAATCGTTCCGCCTGTGAATATAAGTGCAACCTTTTTCATTGGATCACCTCGATAAGCTAAGTCTTTGAGTAATGAAACATCACGTTAGTATTGTATCATGAAACCCGGTTTTTTAAATGGGATATTTGATGAGCAGCCTGATTGGGATTCAAGGACGATGACAATGAACAAACCACACTCAAATCGATTTTGGCTTTTGACGTTTTCAAGCCTTCGATATCAAGACAAGTTCATCAAGTACACATTCATAGATACCGTGCATAAACCATACTCCGCCCAATTGCTATATATACATTAGTTAACATAATATATATTATCGGAAGTAAAACACGACTATGCATTTTGGCTTCTTTCGTGTGAATAGGGGCGGGGTTGAATATGATGACCCCGTTATATGATGTGATTTATAGGGGCAATAAAAAATAAACATAGTCATTTTTGAACTTTGACTATGTTTATTTTAGGGTGCTTCTTTTCGGTTGAATCGAGAGGGTCGGTTGGACTCAGAAACGATTTTAAATGGTATGACGAATA
>JASMTQ010000029.1:0-8371 GCA_041694275.1 Caryophanales bacterium | reverse complement strand
ATCTGAAGTGGCCCTTTGTGGCCTTCTCTGTATTCATGAATCACTCTCATTTTCAGTTCTTTACTGAATCTTGAATTTCTTGACATAAGAACATCCCCCTAAAATAGTGTTCTGCAATCTTGTTTATTTGCAGTGTCTACTTTAAGGGGATCATATCATAGAGGGCCTCTTTTTTATGCATATTTTTCTTTTTTAAAGGCCTTTAAAGCAGGCATGATTCTTAGGGCGCTTGCAATAACGACCACGCTCATTATGGTATCTGCAAGGATGAAGGGGAGCACTCCGGCTAAGAAAGCGCCCTGCAGGGTCATGGGAGCCCCTAAGACCGTGTTCATGATGAGCATGAGATAAAGCATGCCTACCACGTAAACAGCCAGTAGTCCCGTAGCTAGTGCGAATGATACTTTCACGATGGCTTTTTTAGTATCAAAAACAATCATTTTCTCAGTCATTTTTCCAATGACATACGACGCAGCCACAAACCCAACCAGATAGCCAAAGGTGGGCTCGAAGATATAAAAAGGGCCTCCACCACGTGTGAAGACAGGAAAGCCAATCAGTCCGATGAGTATATATAGCACTTGTGACATCGCTCCTCTTTTCGCGCCTAAAACAACGCCAGCATACGCGGAGAACGCAAACTGAAGGGTAATCGGGACAAGCGGTGTTTCTATTCTTATGAACGCACCAACGGCCATAAGCGAAGTAAACATGCTTATCATGAGCATGTCTTTTGTTTTGAATGTCATGGTATCACCAGTTCTAAAGGATTTAAGGGTTTGTTCTTTTTATAGTCTACCATGATTGTGAAGAGGTTTGATGTTCAAACATTAATTATCGGTTCATACACGAATTTTATAAACACAAAAGAGCTTTTAAGACGTATCAAATTCATATTGTTTTAAAATGTAAATTTTGTATGACTTGTTTGCAATCATATTTACTAAACGAGGCCCATCCTTTATAATGATTTAAACACGTCACAATGGGAGGTTGCCATGATCAATGTCATTTTACTGCTTTTTGCCTATGGAATAGGACTCATTCCAAGCGCTTATATATATTCAAGAGTCTTCAAGCACGTCGATATCACAGAAACTGGTACAGGCAACGTCGGAGCGATGAACACCATCGTCAATGTTGGTATCCTCCCAGGACTATTCACTCTCTTAAGTGATGTTGGCAAGGGGGTGCTTGTCGTATGGCTTGCCACCTCGTTTGGAACAGTTGATTCAATCCCTGTTCTGGCGCTTTTCTTTTTGATACTCGCGCACAACTTCAACCCCTTCCTCGATTTCAAAGGCGGCAAGGGGTTTGGCAATCTTGCCGGTGGGCTGATTCTCTTTTCACCAACCACAATCCCCGCGATGATTGCATTAACTACTTTCATGCTTGTTCTATTCAAGATTCCAAAAGTGACCGCTGGGTTCGCAACGCTTTTGTTTCCTGTCGTGTTTTATACTCAAACGAGCAATTTGACGCTGTTTATCGGCAGTTTTCCAATCACACTCGTTATTTTTGGAAAACACATGGATAATTTCAAAGACTATTTTGAAAACTGGCGGATCGAACACCATCAAAACGAATAACTCATTCCTCCTCATTATAATACAAGGCCCCTCCACTTTTTTTGGAGGGGCCTTGTATTATTTAAACGTCATTGTGATGCATCAGCGACAACTGACGCGTTCTTTCCCTTGGCCTTGGCATCATAAAGCGCAGTGTCGGCCGTCTTTAGCAATCTTTTAAGGGGAACAGGGTCACTATAGCGTACAACCCCTAAGCTTACAGAGAGTGCGGAATTCTTGACGCTTTGCCAGGTCATAAAAGCCTCAAGAATGTTTTTGGTTCTCGATTCCAGATTTGTTTTTTCAAATTCACCCGGTATGTGAACTACGAATTCGTCTCCTCCGAGTCTTACGGCGGATACATAATCAATGTCACTGAAAAGTGAAGTGAGTTTGTGGGCGGCTTCCACAAGCACGTCATCTCCCACTTCGTGTCCATGAGTATCATTAACTTTCTTGAACCCATCGAGATCTAGGAAATACAGCACGCCGCTAGTGGGATTGAACTGTTTGAAGTACTTGTTGAGATAAAGTCTGTTATAAAGGTCTGTGAGCGTATCTCTGTAGGCGAGGCGCTCCATCTCAAGGTAATAGGCAAACATTTTTGCAATCCTTTGAAGCAAATCAATGCTTTTTTTGTCGAACTCAGTCGGTGCGCTGTCCGCTGTGCAAAGGGTTCCGAAGGGTTCGTTGTTGGGAAGGGTGATAGGAATACCGAGGTAAGCTTCAATGTTGGCATCTTTAAATGATTTTTTCAGATAATCTATACCAGTGGCTTTGTTGAGATCATTGTAAATCAAAGGGCTATTGTTTTTAAAATCCACTGTGTTGCAAAGACCCTTTTGAAGATCCATGGTTTGTCCTTCGCTTAGATTGATTTCAGAATCCTCGTCTGAGATCTTCAGTGTGACTTGTTTGCTGTCACCGAGGTAATTGATGTATATGAATTTGTCTGGCAACACTTCTTTGGCAAGGGTCAATACATCTTCTGCCAGTTCATCAAAATTCTCATACATTTTCACTTCACTTAGTTTTATATCGATTGTATCCCTCTATTTATTGGTATAATATTTTTTTGAGTTCATGTACAAAACATTTGGTGTTTGAATGAATGTTGCTTATCGACCAGGACATATCAAGAAAGTAAATAGGTTTATACTTTGATGATTGTCTGGTTGGCGGCCTTGTAAAGGCGGTTCATGATGGCTTCCTGGTAGGCATTGTCATGAAATGCCACTGAGTAGATATGATCAATGCCCTGAGCGTCCATTCTCCTTAAAGCAATGTAGAGGTTTGAGGCAATGTCGGTCTTGCTGGATTTGTCACCTACATCAAACACAAAGGCGTTTTTGAATTTTTGTGCAATGTCACTGGTTGCGATGACACCGACTTTGTGGCCGTTTTGATTATGGATATTGGTTTGCTCGTTGATGAATTCAACAACCTTGTCTTCGATGCCTTCGACGATGGTCATCTCACCATTTGGCGCGTAGTGTTTGTATTTCATGCCCGGGGCTTTTGGAATGTCGTCTTCTTTTAAATGGCTTGCAAGATCCACTTTGGGTACGATGGTTTCAAGCATGGCTTTCGTGATGATGCCCGGTCTCAATATGACTGGGGTTTCCTTTGTGACATCGAGCACGGTGGATTCAAGGCCGACTTCGGACTGGCCACCGTCAACGATGATATCGACTTTGCCTTCAAAGTCCTCCATGACGTGTTCGAAAAGGGTTGACGAGGGTCTTCCGCTGATATTTGCACTGGGTGCGCAGATAGGAACCCCCGCAATGGAAATGATAGACTGTGCGATTTTATTGGATGGAAAGCGAATGCCAACAGTATCAAGCCCGCCGGTTATTTTGTCGGGGACTGTCTCTTTGCGTTTCATGACAAGCGTGAGCGGCCCTGGCCAGAACGCATTCATGATTTTTTTGACATACGGCATGGATACGTGGGCATACGTCGTGACATCTTCAATGCTCGCTACATGCATGATCAAGGGGTTGTCGCTTGGTCTTCCCTTGACTCTGTAGATATTGTCGATGCCTTGTTCACTTAAGGCATTGGCCCCCATTCCATAAACCGTTTCCGTAGGGAAAATAACGTTTTTACCAGATATCAAGGTTTCTTTGATATCGGTTTTTACGTCTTCGTTTAAAAGGTCCTCTTGTTTGTATGTTCTTGTATGCATGGTATCATCCTTTGGTTTTCAGGTATTTCCTTGTCGCTTTTATTAATTCTTTGCATCTTTATAATATCATGGATTCCCACTTTAGCGTATGGATGGAATAAACTCTTAAGTATGCGCTTTTCCGCTAACCTCTCTTCGCATGGCATCGGCATGCGCCTCAGCGTCGTCCTTGTTGCCATGAATGCGCAGGCCCTCAAGATAATGGTCATGCCAGTCAAATCGTTCTTTATTATAAGTTTCTTTTTCAATAGACGAAGATTTTGATGATTCAGCTGTGTCTTTTGAAAGAATGGTTCTACTAGATTGGTTTCGCGTTTCCTTGTATCCATCCAGATAGTCCATGAATAGTTTACGGTTGATCACTACGTAAGGTCTCTCACCAATATAAACTTCCCCAAGTTCGATATAGGGTCGCATCATCTTCTCTTCGATTGATTCGAGGGTCCTGTGCAGTTCCAGGTGGTGATTGTTATCAATAAAGAGGTAGTCGTGTTTTTTTTGCAACATTTTTGAAACGTATCTGAATGCTTTTTGTGGTATTTCAAAAGCATAGGCCTTTTTTGTCCTCTTGTGTTCAAAATGCAGGGTACAACCATGTTTTTGTAGTCGCATAAGTGTCATGAATCTTTTAAATAATCGCATGATGGCTCCTTTTATTCTTATCGATATCATCAAGTTATCTCTCATGTTTTTACCATTATACCATTTTTGTCTTGTAGCTTTCGATATTTTCCAGTATTTGGATTCAAATTAAATATGTTTCGATGTATGTAAAAATAAATTGACATTTATTCGCGACCGTGATATATTCGTTTTGACAGTTATCGAAATGAATAAAGAAAGGGTGTTTTACTTATGACACAATTAACTGAGAATTACCAAACTACTTTGACCGCATGGATCAAAGAAAGCAAGGAAACTGCCAAAAAACTGGAGAAAGATTTTAAAGAGGATGAAGCGAACCTCGAAAAGATCAAGCTCAATGTCTACGACATCTTTTTGAAAATGTTCAACCTCTCCTTAAAAAAGACCGAGTCAAAAGATGCGTTTAAATCAATGTATCTGAAGTTTCACAAAACCATTCCGAAAAACTGGCACGTTGCAAGAGATAAGGCTCGTGAAAAAGAAAGCATAGACTTTTACATTGAGGATCTTAAGATAAAGACTGCAAACAAGATCGAATCTTTTTTCCTAAGCGAATGGGATACCCATGAACAATCTTAAACTCTTCAAGGTCCTATCGGACAAATCGAGACTCCTCATCCTCAACAGTCTTCTTGAGGAGTCAATGGTTGTAGAACGTCTTGCAAGCCGTCTTGGACTTGCGATATCCACTGTGTCTTTCCATCTCAAGAAACTTGAAGACAGCGGTCTTGTCACAAGCAAGAAAGATCAGTACTACAAGCAGTACTCAGTCAATAGAGAAATTCTTGATCAAACGCTTAGTGACCTTGTCACTCTTGATGAAAATCCCCTTATGAAAGACCGTGATGAGGCGTATCGCCAGAAGGTAATCGCGACCTTTTTCAGTGACGGAGTATGCGATCAGCTGCCCGTGCAAAAAAAGAAACGAATAATTGTCCTTGAAGAAATCGCAAAGGCTTTTGAAAGCAAGAAACAATACACGGAAAATGAAGTCGACAAGATACTGAAACCCTATCATCATGACCACTGTACCTTGAGACGCGACCTTGTTGATTACGGGTTCTTGTCAAGAAACAACGGGGTTTATAAAAAAATAATATGAACAAGTGACTGGATATAGTATACTTTTCATTGAAAGGGTGTGTGCTATGAAGAGTCATTCAAGCCCCATTAAAATCATTGTGTTTATTTTATTGCTTATTGTTCTTGTTCCCGTGGCTTTCCTTAGTTTCCTGATGAGTACCATGACCATTCGCTATCCTTATTTGAATATCTTTTTCCAAAACGTTTCATGGATTATGCCTGCCTTAATCCTCTTTACGGTTTTCAGTCTATTCTTTATGAGCTGGAAAAAGAAAATCGTGCTTGGAATCAGTGCAGGCATATTCACACTTACCGCACTGAGTGGTCTCGGCATATACATGTATGAAGACCATCTTAATGCCATAAGCATTGAAGAACGTGGCATCAACCTTTATGATTTCGAACCATTCACAGGGAGCGACGCCCTGGCAAGACTTGATGAACACGCCAGTTTCAGTATGAACAGCAATCCCCTAGTTCTCGATGGCGCGACCGCGCTTTATCCTGTTTATTCCGCCTTCACCGAAGCCGTATATGAAGAAGGAGTCTATCATCCTTATGGTGCCAATGACAGTATAGTCTCATCGACACAGACAGGGGAAGCCTACAGACGCCTCATTGAGGGTGAAGTGGACATGATTTTCGCAGCCGGACCATCAGAGGCCCAGTTAAATCATGCGGAACGCGAAGGCGTCGAGCTTACCATGACCCCAATAGGCAAAGAGGCATTTGTCTTCTTTGTCAATGAGCAAAACCCGGTTGATGACCTCTCAATCGAAGAAATAAGAGGCATATACAGTGGAGAGATTACAAACTGGGAAGAGGTTGGCGGTGAAAACGAAACAATCGAAGCCTTCCAAAGACCTGAAGGCAGCGGCTCACAGACCGCGCTACAAAACTTGATGGGCGATACTGAACTGAGTGATCCTCCAAGCGAACTCGTAGTTGGAGGCATGGGTGGCATCATTTCAAGTACGGCCAACTACAAAAACCACAAAAACGCGCTCGGTTATTCATTTCGCTACTATTCGATGGAACTCGTCGACAACAACGCAATCAAACATCTTTCTTTAGAAGGCGTTACGCCTTCAAAAAATTCAATCACCGAGGGCACTTATCCCGTAGCGGATTCGTTTTACGCAATCACCGCAGGCAGTGACAACGAAAACATTGACCCCTTTATCGAGTGGATCCTTTCAAGCGAAGGACAAAAGCTTGTAGAAGCGTCAGGGTATGTACCCATTAACTGATTGACCCCTGATTCAAACGAATTTGCATGAACACTTTAAAGATTCTTACTCAGCTATCTATTAATTGATATTGTTTTCATCTTGGACAAACATCAAAAGGAGTTTCAAATGAATGAGAAAAAACACAAAAAACAAATTGTCAAGTTTGGGTTCTATGGACTGTTAAAGAACTTGAGGTTCTTTGAACCATACATGATTATTTTCTTCTTGATCTCTGGCTTATCTCTTTTTCATGTCGGACTATTATACTCGATACGTGAAGTCATAGTTTATGTCTTTGAAATCCCTTCTGGCGTTATCGCAGATCGATACGGAAAAAAAACTGAACTTTATGCCTGTTTCATCTTCTATATTATCTCGTTTGTGATATTCTTCCTGGGATCTACTTTTTTCATCTTTGCAATCGCTATGTTTTTCTATGCACTTGGAGAAGCGTTTAGAAGCGGAACTCACAAGTCGATTATCATGGTTTATCTGGATCAGGAGGAAATCAAGGACTCCAAAAGCAAAGTTTATGGAACCACGAGAAGTTATTCACTGATTGGGTCAACAATCATGAGTCTTATTTCCATTGTGTTTGTATTGTACTTACCGGAAATAAGGTATTTGTTTCTAATTGCAATTATCCCCTATACACTGGACTTGTTATTAATAATGTCTTATCCTGATTCTTTGAATGAACGTCATGATTCAAACTTCAATTTCAAAGAATTCATCACACATAATATCGAAAGCATAAAGTACGCTTTCAGTCACTGGAAAATAACGGGATTATTGCTTAATGCTTCTTCTTACCAGGCAGGCTTTAAAAGTATCAAGGACTATATTCAGCCATTGATTGTTAGTATGGCTCTAGGCTTTATGGTATTTGACTCTTTGAGTGAGGACGAACATTCAAAAATATATATTGGGGTAATCTATGCAGTCATTTACCTTACCAGCGCCTTCGCCTCCAAGCAAGCGCATAAAATTGAACGCATAGGGTCCCCGAAAAAGATTGTTCAATTCATGTGGTTGTTCAGTGGAGTACTGCTTATATTGTTAAGTGCTTTTACAGGATCAATCGTAGTAGTATTTCTAGTATTTTTGTTCCTCTATATTTTCTTGAACCTCAGAAGACCTCTCATGGTAGAGCGATTGGGGGATACAGTAGAATCTGAAAAGCGTGCAAGCATGCTTAGCGTTGAAGCCCAAACAACCAGTTTGATGGTGGCCGTATTCGCTCCAATCATAGGATTGATAGCTGATTACAGCATGCCATTGCTTTTTTCAATCGTCGGTTATGTAATGGTTTTGATCTTTATCATTTCAACATTAATTAGCCAAAAGCAAAAATCGTACTAATTCCAATTCAAGTCCGTTGATGCAAGTGGTTTCGTAGCAAGTACGGCTGATTACAAAAACCATAAGAATGCACTGTGCTTTTCATTTCGCTACTACTCGATGGAACTCGTCAACAACGCAATCAAGCATCTTTCCTTAGAAGGCGTTACACCTTCAAAAAATTCAATCACCGAGGGAACTTATCCCGTAGCGGATTCGTTTTACGCGATCACCGCAGGCAGTGACAACGAAAACATTGACCCCTTTATCGAGTGGATCCTTTCAAGCGAAGGACAAAAGCTTGTAGAAGC
>JASMTQ010000028.1:0-5004 GCA_041694275.1 Caryophanales bacterium | reverse complement strand
TATTCTAAGGCGAATATTTTTAATAGTGGTTCAATTCAATACTCAGATTTTTTATGGTCACTTGCCTGTTCCCACATAAAAACCAAGACAAAAGATCATTGATCGTCTGTCTTGGCTTTATTATTTATCATAGTTCTAGAATATTAAAGCGCTTCTGTAATGGTTTTTCCTAACATGAAGAGCTTCAGGTAATCAGGGCCACCTGCTTTGGAGTCGGTGCCACTCATCTTGAATCCGCCAAATGGCTGGTAGCCTACTATCGCTCCGGTGCATTTTCTATTGAAGTAGAGATTACCTACATGGAAGTTCTCTCTGGCGTATTCAATGTGTTCGCGGTTATAAGAAAGAAGTGCGCCTGTTAGACCGTACTGAGTATCATTGGCAATATCGATGCCTTCCTTGAAATCCTTGAATTTGGTGATGGCGAGAACTGGGCCGAATATCTCTTCTTGCATGATGCGAGCCTTTGGATCCGTATCATAGAAGACCGTGGGTTCTATGAACCAGCCGTGTTTGTCATCGGCGTTTCCACCCGTCAGGAGCTTGCCTTCTTCTTTTCCGATTTCAATGTATGCCTTGATCTTGTCAAAGGCGTTCTTGTCATTGACAGGACCCATGAAGATTTTTTCATCTTCGGTGTTTCCGAGTGTCAGCTCTTCAGTCTGGACTTTCAAGGCTTCAAGCACTTCGTCATAAAGAGATTCGTGAATGATGGCGCGTGACGCCGCGCTGCATTTCTGTCCACTGAAGCCGAAAGCTGAAGTCTTCAGAATCTCCGCAGCTTCCACCGGGTCGTAGCCTTCATCTACGACAATGGCGTCCTTACCGCCCATCTCTGCGATAACGCGTTTCAAGTGGTTCTGGTTTTTACGCACTTTGGCCGCCTCTTCGTAGATGGTCTCCCCTACAGCCTTGGAGCCCGTAAATGAGATGAAGGATGTTTTAGGGTGTTTGACCATGTAGTTACCGATCTCTTTTCCCTTGCCTGGAACGAAGTTCACAACCCCTTTGGGAAGGCCCGCTTCTTCAAGCACTTCAACGAGTTTGTAGGCAATGATCTGTGTGGTGTTCGCAGGTTTTAATAGAACCGTGTTCCCCGCCACAATCGCAGAGGTCGTCATACCCGTCATAATCGCCATTGGGAAGTTCCAAGGTGTGATGACTGCGCCTACGCCCATCGGGATGTATTTGAATTCGTTTCTTTCGATGTGTTTTCTTGATAATACCTTCTTGTCTGATTCTTCCAGTTCAAGCATCTGGCGGGCGTAGTACTCCATGAAGTCAATCGCTTCTGCGGTATCGGCGTCTGCTTCCTTGTAGGGCTTGCCCGCTTCCTTGGTCATAAGGGCCGAGAACTCGAACTTGCGCTTTCTTACAATCGCCGCGGCTTTGAAGAGGACATCCGCCCGTACTTTCGCAGGTGTCTTCTTCCAGGTTTCAAACGCTTCTAACGCCTTTTTCATGGCGAGTTCGACTTCGTCAATCCCTGCCTGGTGAAGTTTTCCGATGACTTCATCGTGGTCCGCAGGGTTCATCGAAGTGTAGAGGTTTTCTGTCGTAATACGCTTGCCTCCGATGATGAGCGGGTATTCCTTCCCGAGATACCCCTTAACTGTCTTGAGTCCTTCATGGTATGCCTTGATGGTCTCTTTTTTCGTGAAGTCCGAGAATGGTTCCATTGCATAATCGTAAATTGCCATACTGTTTCCTCCTTAAACGACGTTTTTCTCAACGTCTTGATAGGTTTTCCCTTTAAAGCGGGATAAGCTTAGATTCTCAATCGGTAGACTCGGTGGTTCATTCAAAATGATTTCACTTAGTAGTAGCCCCGTCATCGGAGCGAGCATGAAGCCATGGCCAGAAAATCCGCAGGCTACGTAAAAGCCCTGAACGGGGGTACTGGAAATGATTGGCTGGTGATCAGGGGACATGTTGTAAAGCCCGCCCCACTGACGAATGACTCTGAGATTTCCTATAGGGGGCAAGAGGTCTGTGACCGTCTTGGCCATTGCATCCAAAAACGCGTGGGTGGAATGGACAGAGTACCCTGCGTCACGGTCGTCCCCTCTACCCATGATGAAGGCACCGTGTGGGGTTTGCTGGCAGTAGATGTTTTTGGTGAAGCTGATGACCATCGGGCCCTGCATCCTCTCTACGGGTTCAGTAACGAGGATTTCACGGTTCTGTGAATACACGGGAATCTCAATGCCGGCCATCTTGCCTATGACGCCTGCGTGACCACCGGCTGCGTTGATTGCGATCGAGGTTTTGATGACACCCTTGTTTGTTACGACCGCGTGGATGTTATCGCCTTCCTTGTGAATGGCGAGCACTTCAGTATAGGTGAAGACCTTTACTCCTTCACTTAGTGAGGCCTTGTAAAAGGCATCGAGTGTCGTGAAGGGGTAGAGATGTCCGTCGGTTTTACAAAACGTCGCACTATGGAATGCCTCAGGATTCAGGTGCGGCACCACCTTGAGCGCCTCTTTTTTACTGAGAATCTCTGTAGGAATCCCAAGACGGTTCTGAAGTTTGACGCTTTCCTTGAAGGTGTCCGCTTGATCTTTGTCTGAGGCTACTATGAGATAGCCTTCTTGCTTGAACTGAATGTCGCCATCATACTTCAAGGTGTCCTGGGCTTTTTCAAAGAACTCCACACTTTTCTTGGCCATGAGGCAATTCGCTTCACTCGACCACTGTTGGCGGATACCCGCCCCGCAGCGTCCTGTCGCACCGGACCCAAGATAGGACTTCTCCAGTACGACGATGTCTTTCATGCCTTTTTTCGCAAGGTGCCAGGCGATGGAAAGGCCACTGATGCCTCCACCGATGATGACGGCGGTGGCTTTCTTTGGAAATGCATCACTCGTCTTCATCGTCGGCCGCCCTCCTGATTGCATCCAGCTTCACACCAAGGGTGAAGGGGCGCATGTTGTGAAAAGGAACGTTTTCCAGAGGTCTGTTGAAGTATTTCGCGATTTCCCACTGGACCATCTTTCCACATGTATTTGCCTGACAAGGGCCCATGCCTACACGTTTGATGCGTTTGATTTCCTCAAACGTGTCATAGCCTTGTTCAAAAAGTTCATAGAGATCCATGAGTGTCACATCGGAACACCTACAGATGATAATGTCTTCATGCTTCATAGGACCACCTCGATGCCTGCGGCGTCGTATAAATAGGTTTTGTTTACTTCCAGGGTAATCATGGCTGTCTTGTTGGACCGTTTCGTCTCACTCACTTTCAGGACTTTGCCCTGTGTAATTACCGACCCTTCACGGTCCACGACGTTGACGTGTGCACCCTTTTTGGGTCTTGGCAGGAACTCATAGGGAAACGTTAGGGTGGCGCGCTCTCCCTTGAATGCCCGTATGCTAATCGCTAGACCAGGACACACGGATGCGCAGATGGTGCATCCAGTGCACTTGTCAAAATCAATGAGAGGTCTTTGGTTGATGTTTGGACCAATCGTGATGGCAGAGAAAGGACAGCTCGTCTCACAAGGGTTACAGGGGATTTCCTTGTAGCATTCGATAATCGCCTTGGGTGAATTCAGGATTGTTTTGTCTTTTGGAAATTCCATGATGTAGGTTTCAAAGGATGCACTGCCGGTTTTCTCAATCATGCATGACCCTCCTTTTCATGTACCCTGCCTTGACTTTCGCTCCGTGAGGTCCGTCTCTCAAGGCACCCAGTTTCTTATGAAGGTCTGTTACTTTGGTGTTCTCTTCAGTTTGCGCAATGCCTAGCGTTCTTAAGGCTCCAAGACCCGCAATTCTACCTTCAACCATCGCAGAACTCGCCTCTTCTATGCCTGCAGCGTCCCCGCAGGCGAAGACGCCTTCGATGGTAGTTTCGTAGGCATCATTGATGATTGGGACGTTCCCGCCGAGTTCACGGATGTATTCAACCTTTGCGCCAATCTGTTCAAGGAGTTCCACAAGCGGGGCCAGACCGACACTGATGCATATGGTGTCGACTTTTATTTCTCTTTCGCTTCCCTGTATCCCTTGCCAGTCCTCGTCCAGGTCCCAGAGGATGGCGCCTTCCACCGGGTCTTTTCCTAAAGCGCGTTTGATCGATGTCTTCGTATGGATTGGGACACCGAGCCGCCTCACTTTGGACGCATGGACGAGGTAGCCGCTTATCTTGGGCGCCGCTTCCAGGATGGCCTTAACCTTGATGCCTGCTTGCATGAGCTGGTAGGTGACGATGAGTCCGATGTTTCCACTCCCTACCATAAGCACTTCATTTCCGGGTTTCACCCCGTATTCATTCATGAGTGTCTGCACGGCGCCCGCCGCGTAGACACCCGGGAGATCGTTGTTTTCAAAGGGAATGCTTTTTTCACTCGCGCCGGTTGCAATAATGATGGTCTTGGCTTTGACCTTGAAATAGGTATCGCCTCTTAGGCACGCGATGACCTTGTCCTGGTACAAGCCTACGACCGAGGTTTCACTGAGTATGGTTAGAGACTCTTTGTATGGTGCAAGGTCATCCAAAAGTATCTTCTTGATATCGATGCCCCGTTTTGAAGCGTGTTCGCTTTCACTGCCAAAGAACTTGTGGGTCTGTTTGATCAGTTGGCCGCCAAGGGACTTGTTGCGGTCTGTGAGGATTACCTTGACACCAGCCGCGAGAAGCTCTTTAGCGGCCGTAAGCCCTGAAGGGCCCGCGCCGATAATGACGGCGTCTGAATAAATCATAAAATCACGCCCTTTCCGCTTTGGCTTTCAACTACCATGTTTTCTTCAAGAGGCGTGATGCAGGTTCTTGTATTCGGTTTTCCGTTAACTACCATGTTGCAGGATGCGCAATTCCCAATCGCGCAGAAGAAACCACGCGGTCTTTTGAGATGAATGCTTTCTGAGAGTTTCTTGATGCCGTTCGCATGAAGGGCTGAAGCGACAGTGTCGCCTTCCAGGCCATAAAGCGTATTTCCATTAAATGTGAATGGAATGGATTTTCTTGTTTCAAACTCAAGAATCGGATGCGTCTTTATG
>JASMTQ010000027.1:0-3812 GCA_041694275.1 Caryophanales bacterium | reverse complement strand
TAGGCGACGGCTTTTTGATTGAGCGCATGAAAAAGACTTGCGCGTTTGATTTCGGGCATGCCCGTATAGCGCGCAAGAGTGTGCATTTCATCGACGGCCACCGGGTCCACGATGTAGCTTGGAATGCCCTGTTCATCACCGATGTCTTTCGCGATGACACAGCCGAGGTTCGAGGCGTGTTCGCCTCTTGGGGCGTTTCTCATATAGTCAATCATGGCATCGTTGACGGCGTAGGTTCCGCTTTCAAGAGGCTTTAACATGCCTCCACGTCCTACAACGGCGTCAAGCGATGAAAGATCAATGCTTTCTTCTTTGAGTTTGTTCAAAATGGTGATTTTTCTGAAGTCTTCCTGGTCGATGACGGTATCGTATTTGGCGATGGTATCCGCGTCATGACGTATGGTATCCTTGAAGACTTCCGTGTCCCCTTCATAAAGGGCGATTTTCGTGCTTGTGGATCCTGGGTTTATAGCGAGTATTCTGTGTTTCATAGTAGCCTCCTCATTGTATTTCCTTAACAACAATTTTGATTATAACATGTTAGCGTTTTCACAACAACACACTATTTCATATTTGTTAAAAAAAGCAAAAGCAGCCAAAATATCTGGCTGCTTGTTTGACTATTCGATGGGTTTCAATTTCGCGGTGAAGTGTCTTAATACTGGTGGTTCGTAGGTAAGTTCAAGGCCTCTTAGAGACTCACGGTTTTTAAACACTTCGATTACGCCTTCTGCGACATGGTCGAGATGTTTGTAGGTATAGGTCCTGCGTGGCAGGGTAAGACGCATGAATTCGAGAGAACTCTGTATGTTTTCGTTGGAATCGGGGTCTCTGCCCATCAGGAAGGATCCGATTTCAACCGCACGGACGCCGCTTTCAATATATAGCGCGTTCGTAAAGCTTTGAGCGGGGAACTGATCAAAGGGAATGTCTGGTAAGATCTTCGCGACGTCCACGAACACGGCATGGCCGCCAACGGGATACTGAATCGGAACACCTGCGTCTCTTAATTTGTCACCGAGGTAGCGAGCCTGGTCTATTCTGTGTCTGAGATAATGGATGTCCAAGGCTTCCTGAAGGCCTACCGCAAGCGCGTCCATGTCACGGCCGCTCATGCCGCCGTACGTTGGAAAGCCCTCCATCGGAACGACGTGCGTCTGACATTTTTGGAAAAGGGCCTCGTCTTCCTTGATTGCGATGATACCGCCCATGTTGACAAGGCCGTCCTTCTTCGCACTCATGAGGAAAATATCGGCGTAACTGAACGCTTCACGGGCGATATCAAGAATGGATTTATCCTTGTAGGCAGGTTCTCTTTCCTTGACGAAAAACGCATTTTCAGCGTAACGGGCACCATCAATGATGACAGGGATGCCCTTGTCTCTGGCAATCTTGCTTACGATCTGCATGTTTTCCATGCTGACGGGCTGTCCGCCCGCTGAGTTGTTGGTAATCGTCATGATAAGTCCGGCCACATGGCCTTCGTGTTTTGAAAGAAGTTCCTTGAGTTTTTCAACGTCAAAGTTCCCCTTGAAATCGTGATAAGTGCTCGTATCATAAGCCTCTTCAACCACGCAGTCAATCGCTCTTGCGCCTGCTAGTTCGACGTGGGCACGCGTGGTATCGAAGTGAATGTTTGAGATGACGATGTTTTTCTCTTCATCCACGAGATTCGGGATGACGACCTGTTCGGCGCCTCGTCCCTGGTGCGCCGGCATGAAATGCTTGTAGCCGGTGATATGCTTGACGACGCTTTCAAGTCTGTAAAAACTTCTTGACCCTGCGTAGGCTTCATCCCCCTGCATGAGCGCGGCCCATTGGTCCTGGCTCATCGCTCCTGTGCCTGAATCGGTCAAAAGGTCGATATAGACATCTTCGCTTTTGAGAGAGAAGGGGTTGTACCCCGCGTTTTCAAGAAGTGTTTTTCTTTCTTCCTTGGTCGTTTTTCTTATGGGCTCCACCATTTTTATTCTGTAAGGTGGGGCTTCGTAGGTCTTGTTCATTCAACCATTCCTTTCTTTTTCCTCCTTCATTATACATGAAAGTGTTTAAAATGAAAACGCTATCTTGTCATTTTCAGTCATTGGCTTGAAATATTGGAACAGGATCACACTCAGTCTTTAACCACCAGAAACGTTTCTTTAGCATATGACAACAAGCCTTTTTGCGTGCATGTTATAATTTTTTCAAGGAGTGATTTTATGAACGCATTCAATGAAACCAACCTCAAAGGCAAAACCCTTAGAAACAAACTCGTCATGGCCCCC
This sequence comes from Caryophanales bacterium, assembly GCA_041694275.1. Taxonomy (GTDB): domain Bacteria; phylum Bacillota_I; class Bacilli_A; order Izemoplasmatales; family Izemoplasmataceae; genus M55B118. The sequence goes on along the minus strand of JASMTQ010000027.1, from coordinate 1,545 downwards.
ATGACTACCTATAGTGGAAACAGCGATTACACCCCCTCGGAAGAGGAAATTGACTATTACCGCCTCAGAAGCAGAACCGTAGGCATGGTCATCACTGCCGCAACCGCAGTGAGTAAAACCGCCCACGCATTTGAAACCCAGATTTCTCTTGAAAGTGATGCCTTCATCAAACCACAGGCAACGCTCGCACGTGCCATCAAAGATGAAGGCGCACTCGCCATCGCTCAGCTTCACCACGGTGGACGCATGAACAACCCGAACCTTTATGAGAATTCCAGCAATATCGTCGCCCCTTCCGCTGTGAAGGCGAACCGGGATAACGCCATCACCCCAAGAGCCATGGAGGAAGAAGAAGTCATAAAGACCGTTGAAGATTTCAAAAACGCCGCCTTGCGCGCCAAAAAGGCGGGCTTTGACGGAGTGGAGATCCACGGTGCGAACACCTACCTTCTCCAACAGTTCTTCTCAGGCCATTCCAATGTGCGGAAGGACCGTTATGGAGGCAGTCTTGAAAAACGCATGACCTTCATTGATGAAGTCACCGACGCCATCATAGAAGCGACCGGTGATGACACATTCATCATCGGGTACCGTCTTTCACCTGAAGAAATAGAAGACAACGGCATCACCTTGCAGGATACGGAGTACCTGGTCGATCAGCTGAATGGGAAGGCTATTGATTACATTCACCTGTCCTTAAGACACTACGCGCAAAAATCCATGCGCGATGAAACCGTGGAAATCCCCGTCGTTTCCAGGCTTAAAAGCCGTCTTAGAATTGACCTTCCCTTGATTGTATCGGGCGATATCCATACTTCGGAAGACCTTCTCCATGCAGGGAAGCTTGGTGGCGATTTCTTCGCACTTGGTACAGCCCTTCTCGCAGATCCAAACGCAGGTGAAACCCTGAAGGAAAAAGGCGACGTTGAGAGGACTTTCAAAAAGGACACACTGCCAGAAAATCTATACAACCGTCTCAAGAAAAACGAACATGCCTTCAAACACAAAGGCTACGGTTTTTAGTTGAACATTTGCTTTATTCACGCTATACTGCAAGTGAAAAACTGAAGAGGTGATACAATGTATGCATTAGAACCCCTCAAAGCCACAACGCTTGCCAAAAAACTCTCAGGTCCACCGGTTTTCAATGACGGATACGTCAAACGCATAACACTCGATAAGGATGAGACCGTTTTGGAAATGGTGATTCTGAGCGAGAGAAACCCGGAGCTTTCCAAGGATACGCACGTGAAAATGAAACTCAAGAAGATTCATTTATTTAGCGTGATGAGCGAATCCGTCGCAAACGGACTTTTCATCATAGACCATATCGATATCAGAAATGAAGGCGGTACGCTTCATCTGAAACTTGAAAGCACCCGTGGCGAGACCAACATGTTCAGATTTGAATCCATCGAATTGAGTGACTGAAAAAAGCGCGCTTCTCAAATGACAAACGCGCATTTCCTTACCCTTTTAACAACGTTGTGTGGTGTTTCTAGTTAAGAAACAGGGCAGTCTTTTGCATTGGATTAAGAGACCCGT
>JASMTQ010000026.1:0-8207 GCA_041694275.1 Caryophanales bacterium | reverse complement strand
CGTGTAGCCAGCCCCGATGCCGTCTTTCATGAGGCGTGAAAGCGAAGGCAAGGTGGCGATGGGTGGATAGAGGCCTTTTTGGTGGAGATCACGGCTAAGCACGATCTGACCTTCTGTGATGTAGCCCGTAAGGTCTGGGATCGGATGCGTGATGTCATCGTTTGGCATTGAGAGAATTGGAATCTGTGTGACGCTTCCGCCTTTGCCCTTGACGATGCCTGCGCGCTCAAAAAGGCTCGCAAGATCTGAGTAAAGATACCCAGGAAACCCTTTTCTGCCTGGAATTTCACCTTTGGAAGATGAAAATTCACGAAGGGCTTCACTGTAAAATGTCATATCGGTCATGATGACGAGTATGTGCATATCGTGTTCGTACGCCAGGTATTCCGCAGTGGTAAGGGCGGTGCGCGGAGTCAGGATTCTTTCGATAACCGGGTCATTCGAAAGGTTCAGATACATGACCACGCGGTCGAGTACGCCGGCTTCTTCAAGACTTCGCTTGAAGTAGTCCGCCACGTCGTTTTTAACCCCCATGGCCGCAAAAACGATGCCGAATTTTTCGCTTTCGCCCTTGTCTTCGGCGATGCGTGCCTGTCTTACGATCTGCATCGCAAGTTCATCATGGGGCATCCCCGCTCCTGAGAAAATCGGAAGTTTCTGTCCTCGAATGAGCGTGGTCAGCGCATCGATGCTGCTGATGCCGGTGTTGATGTAGTTTCTGGGATACACGCGGGATACCGGATTGAGCGGTAGGCCGTTGATGTCACGGTATTCGTCTATGAAAAGCGGTCCAAGCTCATCAATCGGTTCTCCGGTTCCGCTGAAAATGCGTCCGAGAACTTCCTTGGAAAGTCCAACGTGCATGGAGCGTCCCTTGAAAGACGTCTTGGTGTTTTCAAGCGAGATGCCTTCGGTGCCTTCAAAAACCTGGATACCCACGGTATCGCCCTTGATTTCAATGACCTGACCATGACGCATTGAGCCGTCATTCATCTCGATTTCCACCACTTCGTTGAATCCGACGTCCTTGACGCCTTCGAGATATATGAGAGGGTCGTTGACCTCTTTTAACTGCATGTATTGTAGTTTCATACCTGGTCCCCCCTAATTGATATCCGAAAGCGCATTGTCGATAAGATCGTAATAATCATCGAACATGTCTAAATCGTCATTCGGAACCTCGTATTTCATCTTGGTAAGCTTACCAAAGATGTCTGTTTGCGTAATGAGTCTGAAAGCGATGCCCTGGTCGACGAGTTTGTCCGCTTCGTGGTAGAGATAAAGAATGACATCCATCATCTTCATCTGTTTTTGAAGCGTGACGTAACTGTCGAAATCGTGGAAGGCGTTTTGCTGAAGGAAGCCTTTGCGGATGAGTTTTGAAATTTCCAAAATGAGTTTCTGATCATCTGGCAATAGCGAACTACCAATCAATTTAACGATCTCCTGAAGCTTGTTTTCCTCATTGAGTAGACTTACAAGCTGTTGACGATGGTCGAGAAATTCCTCGTCCACGTTTTCTGTGTACCATCCGCTAAGCTGATTGACGTATTCGCTGTAGGAATCGTTCCAGTTGACAGCGGGATAATGTCTTTCGTAGGCAAGCTGCTTGTCAAGCGCCCAGAAGGCATGAATGAACCGTTTCGTGTTCTGTGTGACGGGTTCTGAGAAGTCCGCGCCTTGTGGAGATACCGCGCCTACGATTGAAATTGATCCGTTTTCATGATTCAGAGTTTCATAGTAGCCCGCACGTTCATAAAACTGTGAAAGTCTTGAAGAAAGATAAGGCGGGAAGCCTTCTTCCGCAGGCATTTCTTCAAGTCGGCCGCTGATTTCTCTAAGCGCTTCGGCCCAACGCGATGTGGAATCCGCAAGCATGGCTACGTGGTATCCCATGTCTCTATAGTATTCCGCAATGGTAACGCCTGTATAGATGCTCGCTTCACGAGCAGCCACCGGCATGTTGGAAGTGTTCGCAATAAGTACGGTACGATCCGTAAGAGGTTTCCCACTCTTCGGGTCGACAAGCTCAGAGAACTCTTCAAGCGCCTGAGTCATTTCGTTTCCACGTTCACCACACCCGACGAACACGATGATGTCCGCATCACACCACTTGGCAAGCTGATGCTGGGTCATGGTTTTACCTGATCCGAATCCACCGGGAATGGCGGCTGCGCCGCCTTTGGTGATTGGAAAGAGGGTATCGATAACCCTTTGGCCTGTCACGAGCGGTTTCGCAACGTCCAGACGTCTTGCGACGGGTCTCGGCGTTTTGATCGGCCAGCGCTGAACGAGCGAAAGTTCATGAACATTGCCTTCGCTATCCTTGGTTTTGACCATGGTCGTTCTCGCTTTGTGGTTGCCGTCATCCGCAACTTCTATGACGGTTCCCCCTTTGCCTTTTGGAACCATGAGTCTGTGTTCAATCAGATCGGTTTCCTGAACGGTGGCGTAAACGTCTCCGTGCTTGAGGATATCGTTTTTACTGACCTTGATTCTAACAGGCCAGAGTGCGTTCTCATCAATGGTGTTGCCTTCGCTGCCGGCGCTAATGAATGCACCGGAGGCTTCTGCGATGGCCTTGAGTGGACGCCCGATGCCATCAAAGATGTTTCTTAAGATACCGGGACCCAGGTCAATGGACATGCTTTCACCACTGCCGATGACCGGTTCGCCGGGTTTAAGACCGGATGTTGATTCGTATACCTGAATGGTGGTTGCCTCACGGGTCATTGAAACCACTTCACCAAGCAATCGGTCTTCACCCACAAACACCATCTCCATGAGGGCAAACGTATCTGTGTCTTTAACGGTGATAACCGGACCGTTTATGGAATGTATTGTATCGTTTTGCATAAAGTCACCTCTTTAGATGATGAATATTAGGTACGGATGAAAAGACCCGAGTTTGCATGGAACCAGTCTCTTTGGTCTCTTAGTTTCTTGTCAATCGTGCGATCAATTTCAAGGCCTTTTGACTGGCTTTTGACCTTGAATCCGCCAATGATGATATCTTTGGACGGTTTAACTTCATACTTGATGGATAACGTGTTTTCAAGGACGCTTTTGATACTATCGTCATTGTCTCGAACCATGAACGTGAGGCCATCCGTATCAAGATAGGCTACGGTCTCTTTCACAGTCTTTTCAAGCAACGTCTTGTAGGCGTCGCTTTTGACAAAATCAGAGAGTCTTTCTTTGACACTCTCAAATACGGTTTCCAAAAGATCCTCACGCTTTTCCATGAGCTTGCGGTGATTTTCCGTATGAATCCGGTTGATTTCCGAAGAAAAATCCGTATTCAGATTCTTAAGCTCACGGTTCAGATACTTCCTGGTTTTTCGTTCGATATTTTCAGTAATGCGTTTGAGTTCGCTTTTTTTCTTTTCATCCATTTCTTTTCTGAGGGCTTCGATCTGCTGTTCACCGATCCGCTCGATTTCATGGGTGAAATACTGATAAAGTTCCTGGTTGGTGTTGTATTCCATGGCTAATCACCTCACATGTCTACGCCAATGGCTTCACTTACATACTTGTTGATGGCTTCACCGACATTGGAAGACCCGTGTCTGTCGGGAATTTCCACAATCAAAGGACGGGTCAGGGTAAGCTTGAGCTCACTGATGACATCTGGCGCGAGTTCAACCAGCTTGGTCGTAATAAGCACGATACCAATGCTGTCATCGTCAATGCATGCTTCTAGCTTTTTCAAGACCTCTTCACGCCCGTGAATGACGTCCCCTTCAATGCCGGCAAGACGCATGCCGACCTGTGTATCCACATTGTCACTTAAAAGATAGAATTTCATAGTGATCACTGGTGTCTAAAAGACACGCGCTCCTTTCTGTGGATTGGTAAAACGTTTTCCACAATTGTGGAAAAGTCTCTTATAGGCTGTTGATGATGAGAATCGAGATAAGCAGTCCGTAAATCGCAACCCCTTCACCAAGGGCAACGAAGATAAGGGCTTTACCGAAGTTCTTCTCGTTTTCACTGAATGCACCAATCGCTGCAGGTGCAGCGGCGGCAACGGCGATACCAGCGCCTAGAGCGGACATTCCTGTTGCAAGTGCGGCACTGATGAAGCCAAGGCCTTGTGCGAGTGAACCGGTCATGCCGTCTGTTGCGGCAGCGGTTTCTTCAGCTGCAAACAACGTCGAACTGCCACCGAGGGTGAACAAAAATACAACGACTACGACACCCACGAACATGGATAGATGCAGTGCGAGGCGTTTGCGTGCGGCTGTTTTTGTAACCTGGTTGCGAAATACCTTGATTAAAGGCAAAGAGATGAAGACAACTAAGATCAGTGGTAAGATAATGGCTAATGCTTTCATTGATGTTTCCTCCTAGAAATAACTATTGTTTTTTTTATTTTTGTATTGATAAAGATTTATCGTGTTTCACCAAGTGAACGGAACCTGATACCGTTGCCTTCGTAATACCTTGAGAACATTTCATAGAATTCAAGACGAAGAACCTGGATACCGACAATCATGCCTTCAAGCGCCATGACGAACAGGTTACCGAAAATAAAGATGATTGTTGAAGCAACGAGACCGCCACCCATATCCATAAGGGTGTAGACCACGAGCATCATCCCCGCATGGGAGAGAACAAACCCGGCCACACGCATGAACGACATGGTGTTGGTCGTATAGGACAAGACGACTTCGAAAAGCTCGAAGAATCCTTCCGTTATAAAGCCGCCTAGCCCTTCAGGGAAGAGCTCGCCTCCATGAAGCTTGCGTTCGACGGGTTCTTTCATGAGCACCGCAAAGAGCGGAAGAATCGCAAACGGAATCACGGTAAGGAGACTGAATACCTGAACACCCATGCCGATTTGCAGGGCAAGGCCAGCAAGCACAAACAGATAAAAGACGATGCCTGCCACACCATTATGCGACATGAACACTTCTGCGTAGTGCTTGTTCTTGATGTTGAGAGCGATGTTGATGGCTATCGACATCAGTATCAATATGGACCCGAGTCCAACCGCGCCGATGAGCAGTGTCATCGTGAAGCTTGGATCAAGTACGTGAAGCGGCATGTTTTCAAAGCCGAGCACGTCCCGCCAAAGCGGATTGAGGATTTCCTCGTTTCCAAATACGGAGCCATAGAGAAATCCGAAGATCATTGAGAACAGGCCGATTCTTATACCTACCTGTCCAAGTTGCATGCCTTTGAATCTATAAAGCAGCCAGCCAAGAATCATAAACAAGAGTCCCTGACCGACGTCTCCGAACATGATGCCGAAAAGAAGTGCGTACGTATAGGCCACAAATGGTGTAGGATCGATGTCCTTGACACTTGGCATGCCATACATTTCCACGAACATGTCAAACGGTTTTGAGAACCACCCGTTTTTGATGCGGGTTGGTGGTTTGAGACGCTTGTCATGATCAGGTGGGAGAATCTCCACTTCCACCTCGTCCATATCAGCGAACTTGTCTTTTATGCGGTCTTCGTCGTTTTCTTCAACGAATCCGGTGATGGTGAACTTGTTGCCGAGTCCGACCACATAATCCTTGGCATCGTTGATTTTGTCAACGAACAGGAGTTCGCCTTTGAAAAGCGCGAGGTCATCATCCGAATCTTCAAGCACCGCATTGATTTGGTGCTGAAGGTCGTCGAGTTTCTCCTGAAGGGCGCCAATTTCTCTTTTCAAAGTCATCTGGGCGTTTTCAGGAGTTCCCTTGACGAAATCGGGGATGTGAATCCTTTCAAAGAAAAGCGAGGAGAAAATATTGTCGACTTCTCTTTTGTGTCGATTGGTCGTGAGATACATGCACCAAGAATAGTTGTTGTCTTCTGTGAACGACTCGAAGATGAACGGTCTTGAGCGGTGGAACCTGAGCTTTTCTATACTGTCATTAGGAAGGCGTCCCACCCGGGCATAGACATAATCACAGGAAAAGATTTCATCGAGTGCGATATCCAGAGATTCAATATGCTGAACCTGGATCAGGGCATCTTCATACTTCTTTATGGATTCTTCTATTTCCTTTTTTCTTGAAACAAGTGACTTCAGTCTTCCATGAATCGAATGAATGAGATCACAGACCTTGTCGACGGAATAATCATAGTTTTCAGGTTCGATAGGGTCGATTTTCACATCGAACTCGTCTTCAATCTCCTGAAGCTCCTGAAGACTCAAATTACAAGGACTTTCCGTGTGAAACGTCTGTGAGCCTCTGACCTGCCCGGCGATGGTCGCACCTTCGACGGGATGGATGCAGTCAAGATCGACAAACCTTTCCAGGGTCGGATCCATGTAATCTATGTGTGCTGTGATTCGAACCAAGTTCGTTTTTACAATAGCCATAGTTCTGTCTCCTTAATTAAGCTAGTAAATGAGCATTTTCTTGATTTCTTCTTCAGAGAGATCATAGCGAATGCCTTCAATGATATTGAAAAGATTGTCTCTTTCAATCTCGTTTAAAATCAAAAAGGCCGAATAGACCTTTGGAGCGTTGTTGGAAAAATAGATGTACTGCTTGGCCAGGTTGTATTTGATCTTTTCAGCATAGTATTCAACATACACGTAATCCTGGTCCTTTTCTATCACAGCTGAATGTTCGGAACGTTCGAGGTAGTAATAGATCAAATCCGCTTCCGGCAGTCTTATAAGTTCTTCGAGTTTTCGTCTGCTCATTTTGGAATGTTTCAATATGAGCGTATCCATGATGGTTTCCTTGTCGGCATTATAGAACTTCTTGAGCCGGTACACCTTGATGATATTCTCAAGTTCCACCTTGGTTTGAAAGATATTCGTAAGCTCTTCATGTTCCTTGCCGCTATAAAGTTCATCAATCCGCGTAAAGACGATGTCGTAGTAAAGCTTGTCCATTTCGTGTTCAATCTTGGAGTAGTCAATGTCTTCACGTCTGTTGACGTTGAAAGGCTTTAAAACGTCATAGTATCTGGTGTTTTCAAGAATTTCAAGCATCTCCGTAAAGGAATCGGATTCAGTTAGCGTGAACACGTCAAAACTCGAATGCTTGGTAAAGAATGTTGGATAATCAGAGTAAGTCTGCGTGGTTTCATTCGATATGATTTTCCTTAAAACCGAAAGCACAACGTCTATTTCCCTTTGAATCATGTTGAGTTCGAAAAACTTTCTGTCTTTGGTATCCACAAACTTCACAAGCTTGAGCGTATGACCGAAATGCGCCTTTTTGATAAGCTCTTCAAGCTGTCCGCGGTGGATGCTTTGTTCATGCACATCCAAAAGGTATTCCCGGTAATTCACCTTGTTTTTAAGATACGTCACGATTTCAGGAACGGTCCGTACTTTTAAAAGGTATTCATAATCATTAGCTTTAAGCCTGTTTCCATAAATGGATTTGGCTTTTGATATAATGGCATTGCCAGTAAGCGATCCCATATGTCACACTCCTTAGGACTCTTCGGAAATACAGGCCTGATAAATGGTTTCTATCCATTCATCCTTGTTTTCATTGAACGTGTCATCAATATGCTTCTTTGTTTTCTTATAGTCTTCAAAAGCCGCCTGTTTGCGCTCTTCAAGATCTTTCTGAATTTCTTTTTTCCGTGTTTCAATGGTTTTTTGTGCTTCTTTTCTTTTCTCATTTTCAAGCCGCTTGCTTTCTTCTTCAATATAGGCATCCACGTGCGCTTTTTCCTCGCGTACGGCATCCACGGCTTCTCTTGTTTTCTTGTCAAATTCAATGACATCATGAATAATCTTTGGCATATGCACCTCTCCTCTCTCGAGAAAAAATCAATAAAAAAACAGGGTGGTATTAAACCACAAAAAGACAGGCCTGAGACCTGCACGGGTGACAATGTGTCATACAAATCGATTCTATGCAAGCTTATGGTAATATAATAAAGATGGTATGTCAACTTGATTACGTCAATTAAACGGCTTTTTAAAGCCAAGGAGCCCAATTTTAACTTTGTGCGCTAACTAATGATTTGGTTAATTGAAAAGACTATGTTTACCATCCTAATCGAGTAGGGGCTAAAATTTAATATCCGTCGCCCCTCTCACACCACCGTACGTACGGTTCGCGTATACGGCGGTTCAATCTATATTGCAGTATGTACCTTTAGATAGTAGTCTCGTGCACTCACGAGACCTCTTTGTTTCAATCTTGAGTTGTTGATGGCCATTTGGATAAGGCGAGAATGTCCGATGTATTGATACCCTTTTCGACACCAGGTTATCCCCTTGGCGCTTT
>JASMTQ010000025.1:0-4901 GCA_041694275.1 Caryophanales bacterium | reverse complement strand
GACGTATTGTCTGAATACTTCACGCGGCCTCACTTTGAAACGCTTTTTTCACGCTTCGAATCAAACATCCTTGAAGAGATCACCACCATGAAAGACCGCCTCTACAGCCTATTTGATGAACCGTTTTGTGAAGAATCCCTCAATTATCTTGAGAAGTTCAAAGCGGCCATGGACCCGCTTTTAAGATGCACCGATTACACATGCGTTCATGAGACGCTCACCAGTGATTTCAAGCTTCCTAGCACAGCGAGCCTTACCCGCAAACTCAAAGATACGCCTGAAGAAAGCGAAGCGGACACCATCAAGCGTGAAACCGGGGTTATCAAGGCCATGCTCAAAAAACTGACTGGCGACCCTTCAAATCCAGGCCCCCTCCAAAAATCAAAAGAGGACCACTTCGAAGGCTACCTTGCGACCAAGGGCCACATCGAAGTCATCATCAGACTGCTTCGGATGTTTGACGAGCGTTACCAGGCCATTCAGAAAGAAGAAGAACACTTCGATTTCAGCACCGTCGCTCGCACCGCCCTTGACATATTGTATGAAACCCCTTCAGTCATTGAAGAACTCAAGGCGTCCATCAATGAAATCATGGTTGATGAATACCAGGATACGAACGCCATGCAGGAAGCCTTTCTTACCACCCTTGAAACCGACAACCTCTACATGGTCGGCGATGTCAAGCAGTCGATTTACCGTTTCCGTCATGCAGACCCGACCATCTTCGTTTCGAAATATCAGAAATATAGAATTGGCGAAGGCGGTCACCTGATTGATCTCACGGACAACTTCAGAAGCCGTGATGAAATCATCACCCCGATCAATACGCTTTTTTCTCACGTCATGGATGAAACCGTCGGCGGGGTTACCTACGATGCTCTTCAAAAGCTGCAGGCGAAAAACGGTGTATACGATAAATACAGAGAAGACACCCTAGGCTACGGCTTGGAGATTCATACCTACAAGGAAGAGACCGTGGAAAGTCTCACACCAGCATTTTCCAAAAAGGAAATTGAAATGTTCATGCTGGCCCGCGATATAGAAACGAAAATGAAAAGCGGCACCAAAGTCGTGGGCGATGGAGGACTCAGAGAGCTAAAATACGGAGACCACGCCATCCTTGTTGACAGGAAGACCGATTTCGATACGTTCAAGAAAGTCTTTGAATATGTAGGAGTCCCTCTCACCGTGCATAGAGACCAGAAGTTCCTTGGAAATGAAGAAATCATACTCGTGAGACAGCTCTTGACCCTCATTGCATCCCTCAAGGACGATGCCATTTACGAACTGTCCTTCATTCACGCCTTCATGAGCGTGATGCGATCATTCGCTTTCTCCAAGTCAGATGACATGATCGTAAGGCAGGTCCTCAGGTTCAAAAGAACACGCCCTGGAAGCAAACAGGCGTTTTCAGATATGATTATTCCGGATTTCAAGCCATTCTTTGAAACGCTTGAAACCCTCGAAAAGACCCTTGCGACCAAGCCACTATCAAAGTTCCTGGAAACCGTGATTGACACCTTCGATATCCACAGATACACCGTGCATCTCAAAGACAGTGATGCGGCCCGTTCCAGGCTTGAATACCTTGTCGATATCGCAGAAAAGGACGCGTCCAGAGGAAAAGACTTGAAAGCCTTCCTCACCTACCTCAGTGAAGTACTTGATAATGAACTGGATCTTGATCTAGGCATGACAAAATCGCTTAGTGAAGAGACGGTCCACATCATGACCATTCACAAGTCCAAAGGGCTTGAATTTCCCGTTGTCTATCTGCCCCATCTTTACAACGTTTTCCAGGGCGATACGACCAGTGAACGCTTCAGAAAAGATCTAGGGTTCCTCATCAAATATGATAACGAAGGCCTGGACGAACATTTTCTCTATCCGCTTTACAAGACCGAGGAGAAAACCGCGGACGTATCTGAACGCCTCAGGGTGCTTTACGTTGCGATGACCCGTGCGAAAGAACGCCTCGTCGTCCCGTTTTTTGAAGCGAAAGAACCTGCACTTTACAGCGTTGATGAAAAAGACCTCATCGACCGTTACAGCCGCCGTAACTACCGTTCGTTCCACGATGTATTTGAAAGCGTCATCGGCAGTTTTGAACCACTGAAAAAATCCGTGAATCCTGAAGAACTCTCCATGAGCCATGAGTACCGGTTTCAATCGCAGGACGCGCTAGAACTTGAAGCGAGAGCCCCCATGAAAACCTACGCGTCCGTTGGCGAAGAAAAAATCGAGAAAAAGACAAGCGCCTTTTCAAAAGGCGTGGGGGATCTTTTGGAAGGCGAAACCCTGAAAGCCCTCGACTATGGGAACAGACTCCATGACATCTTTGAGACGATTGATTTTTATGAACCGGTTGAACCCCAGCTTGAAGCGTTCAATCTGAGTGAAAATGAAAAAGCGATGGTGCTTGCGTTTTTCAACCATCCCCTCATTAAAGACATGGCCCTTGAAGGCGTCTACAAGGAATACCCCTTTGCGCTTGAAAAGGACGAAAGTCTCGCAAGCGGCTTCATCGATTTACTTCTTGAGAGTGAAGAGGCGTTTCATGTCATCGACTACAAACTCAAAGACATAGAAAAAGACGCCTACGTCGATCAGGTCAAAGGCTACGTTGGGATGCTTGAAACCATTACCGATAAACCTGTCAAAGGTTATCTTTACTCCATCATGGAGAAAAGATTCAAACAAATTGTCTGACAGTTTTCCCTTAAAACTTGCATATCGGTGCCTAAATGTTTATAATCGTGTTGATTTGTGATACCATTTATGCGATAAAGCGAATGAACCAAAATAGAGGTGTTTATGAAAGAAGGAACAGTTACAAAGCTTGTGGGCGGTAAGTTCAGTGTCAGAACCAAAGAAGGTGACACCTTCATCCTGGTACCCAGAGGCAAATTGCGCCACAAGGGCGTCTCTCCCAAAGTCGGAGACAGGGTGATGTTTGAAGATACGACCCTGATAGACGTCAAAGAGCGCAAGAACGACCTTGAAAGACCGCCGATCGCGAATGTTGATCAGGCGGTTATCGTGAGTTCTACCAAGGGTCCTGATTTCTCGCCTTACTTGCTCGATAGATTCCTATCGATTGTCGAGATGAGCGGTGTTGAGGCACGCATCGTGCTCAACAAAAGCGATCTCGCAAGCCCTGAAGAACTAAAGGCCGTGAAGGAAATTCTTTCCTACTACGAACACTACTACCCTGTTCATATCGTAAACAAGTTTGATGTGGAGTCTCTTGAAACCCTCAAGCACAGTTTTGATGACAGGACGACTGTCCTTGCGGGCCAAAGCGGCGCGGGAAAAAGCAGTCTCTTAAACGCCATGGACGATTCGCTGACCCTTAAGACCGGAGAAGTGTCCAAGGCACTTGGCCGAGGCAGACACACGACACGCCATGTGGAACTCATGCCCCTCTCCGCTGGACTCGTCGCAGACACCCCGGGATTCTCGAAACTGAGCCTCGACGAAATAGAAGCAAGAGACCTTAGGGATGCCTTTCCTGAATTCGTGGAAAAGCATTCAGAGTGCAAGTTCCGTCAGTGCCAGCACATCAATGAACCCGGATGCGCCATCAAGGAAGCTATCAAGTCAGGTGAAATCCTTAATAGCCGTTATGAAAGCTACCTTCGCATCCATGAAGAACTATCCAATAAAAAACCGCGTTACTAGGAGTGATTTTATGCGTGTAGCCCCATCCATTCTCTCCGCAGACTTCAGTTGCCTGAGAGAAGAACTCAAAACCGTAGAAAGTGCCGAATGGCTTCATATCGATGTCATGGACGGACACTTCGTACCTAACCTCACCATCGGCCCCTTGGTCGTGAAGGCCCTTCGCCCCCATTCCACCCAGACGTTCGATGTACATCTCATGATGGACAATCCGACGAACTTCTTCAAGGAATTCATCGAAGCGGGCAGTGACCAGATCACGTTCCATGTGGAAGCCGTCGATGACGTTCAAAGATGGGTCGATCATCTCCATCACAACAAGGTGAAAGCCGGTCTTTCCCTGAAACCTAAAACAGAAGTGCAGAGCCTAGCACCGTTCTTGTCCGATCTGGACCTCGTGCTCGTGATGAGTGTGGAACCCGGATTCGGCGGACAGGCGTTCATGCCTGACATGCTTGAAAAAATCCAGAAACTGCGTGAAATTCGCGACGACAAAGGCTATCATTTTGATATCGTCGTTGATGGCGGCATCAACACGCAAACCGCGCGTTCATGTGAAAAAGCCGGCGCAGATGTGCTTGTCGCAGGTTCGTTCATCTTCAAATCCGATGATCGCAAGGAAAGGATCAAACAGGTCAGAGGCGAATGATCAAAATCTTCGCAGCCCCCATCAACTATACCCTGGACACGCTTTATGAAAAAGAAGAAGGCGAGATTCTTATCGGCGTTGATAAAGGCGCGGTGCATGCAATAAAGCATGGTCTCACCCTTGATTATGTGCTTGGGGATTTCGATTCCATCACAAAGCGTGAATATGACATGCTCAAAAACCATGCCAAAAACATAGAACGCTTCAAGGTCAGAAAAGACAAGACCGACAGTGATCTTGCGATTACGAAGGCCTTATCGATTGACGAGGACGCCGAGATCATCCTTTATGGCGGCATCGGTTCAAGACTTGATCACACGTACGGCAATCTTCTCATGCTCAGGCGCGGAAACATCACCATGGTGACCGATGATCAAAAAGCACGTGTCTTAAAGCCTGGACCTCATACCATTGCCCATGGGTATGAATACATATCGTTTTTTGCGATTGGAGACGTCAAAAACCTATCGCTAAAGGGGTTCAGTTTTGAACTGGATGACTATGAACTCAGTGAAACGGACCCGCTTTGCATATCAAACAAGGGAGATGGCACCGTCAGGTTTGATGAAGG
>JASMTQ010000024.1:0-7721 GCA_041694275.1 Caryophanales bacterium | reverse complement strand
CACGGTGGATACCTTGTGCTTTGCTAGTGGTTGGTTGATGACTACCTCCACAGTGGACTTCCACCACCTAGATATGCACCATGCCTGGCACACTAAAAAAAGAACCCCGAAAGGTTCTTGACTTTATTCCTTGTACCAGGCGATGCCATACCCTTTTTTACCGATGTGGATGGCAAATACCGGTCCGATATAATGGTTCACGGTAATGACGGGGTCTTCGAAGTTTTCCTTAAGAGAAGCTATGATTCTCTCTATGGTGTCCCCCGAGCGCTGTTCAACCAGATGGACGTGAAGTCTTCCTTCGCCTCTTCCGTCATTCTTGATGGCATTGATGACATATTTGATGAGCTTTGTGACCGTTCTTTCGCGGTGTACGGGCTTGAGTTCGCCTTCTTCGTTCATTCTTATAATGGGCTTGATTCTGAGCACGGTGCCTATCAATGCATTCGCCTTTGAAAGACGTCCCCCTCTTTGAAGGTGGAAAAGGCTTGAAACCGTGAAAAGAAGGCCGGATTTGCTGGCGATTTCATTGGTTTTTCTGATAACGGAATCAAAAGACTCATTGTTAGAAACCATTGTCAAAAGTGCTTTCGCAATCAGTTCATTTCCAAACCCAGCATTGAGGGTATCTAAAACATGCACGTCGTCTTTCCGTTCTTCAAGAAGGTCTTTTGCGAGTTCTGCGGATTGATAGGTCCCGCTTAACCCTCTTGAAATCACAAGGGTCAGTACTTTGTCATACCCTTCTTCAAAAAGGGTTTCATACGCCTCTTTGAAACTGTCGGGTGAAGGTTGCGCGGTTGTGACCTTGTGTCCCTGGTCGATTTCATCAATCACGAATTCTGGTGTAATCTCTGTCTCTTTGTAGGTATTGTCCCCTTCAAGGATATTGAGAGAAACAACTTTGACATTGTGATGCTCAAGAACGTCCTTGTCCAGGTACACGGTACTATTGAAAACCAAACCGATTTTTTCCATAATGCTAACCTCATTCAGATAATATAGTAGATGGACATGATGTGTGCGAGCGACCCGCCTATGACAAAAAGATGCCATATGAAGTGCGTATATTTTCTTCTTAGACCAAAGAAGATCGTGCCTGCAGTATAACTGATTCCGCCTACAAATAGCAAGGCCAGACTTGATTCAGGGATGATTGGCTGAATATCAGGCCAAAGAAACGCCACACTCCACCCCATGGCGAGATAAAGAATAATGTGTACCGCCTTGAACCGTTCAATCCAAAGAAGCTTGAAGATGGTGCCGACGAATGTAATGCTCCAAAGCGCTATAAGCAGTGCAAAGCCCTTTGAATTGGGTAGAAGCGTAAGCACAAACGCCGTATAGGTTCCCGAAATAAGAAAATAGATTGCCGAATGATCAAAGCGTCTGAGTACACTGACGACCTTGTTCATCGATTTTGGAAACGAATGATAGAGCGTACTGGCAAGATAAAGCACGATCAGCGTAATGCCAAAAACGATAACCCCGCCCAGGGCCGTCGATGTCTCAGCAGCAGTAACAAGGACCACGAGCGCCCCGATTGAAAAGAGCACGCCAAGCCCATGGCTGATTGCGTTTGCGAGCAGTTCTCCAAGACTTTCTTTTTCCATAACAATCACTTCCTTCTATCTTCTTTAATAGTACCAGTGATTACTATGCGTGTCAATGTAATTGTTCGTTTTAATCGCCAAGGTTGGTTAAAACAGATGGGATACCGACGGCAGATCCGTGCGCTTGAACTGATAGGCATCCTGCTTGGATTGTTCTCTGATCAAGTGATCGAGTTTAGCGATTTTGGGACTTTTCCTGAGATCAGGGTATCTCGCAACCATTTTAAGAAACGTCGCGTACCATAGACGGTAGTCTTCGAACTTGCCAAAATGGGGAACGCTTCTGTGATTCATCTGCCACGGTTTCAACCCCGCATAATGAATGCCATAAAGCACATCAATCTTCGGATATCCGTTGAAACTGGAATAACGAAGGTCCAGGTTATGCCATTTCCCACTTAATTTCTGTGTAATGTACTGCATCTCTGGCCATGGGTAGTTACTGATTTCACCTTGGATGACAGGGTCCTTCAGATCCTTCTGGATGGAGTCGTAAAGATCCATCGAAGGTTCGAAAAGATAAAGGGCCGCATTGATTCCCATGTTGTCCTTGTCTTCGTTCACTCTGTTGGTGATGGACGCAGGAATTCTGGTCCCCATCAGATACTCCTTGTAAATCTCGTGCCAGTGCCATGTCCCTTCTTTTTCCGCACTTTCCGGTACGATGTATTTTCCCTCTTCCTAGTCCATGCAATACTCTTTTTTTTCATTGATGACACCGGCTGGCGCCTCAACATCAAAAATGGCATCGTAATAGCGAAGGGGCAATAGATCAGCGTCCGCAATGAGCACCTTGTCGTACTGCTTGCCGAGATCACCGTCTTTCCCTAGTCTCAAAGCATGAAACCGACTGAAAAGGAAAGGCCTATCCTGTCTTTCCTGTCTTTTCTTATGTGGAACGAATATGTCTTTGAGCACGATCACATCATCAAAAAGAACCTTGAGCGCGTCAATGGAAGTTTCTTTCAGGTTGTCGCTGACAATACAGATGAGATCATTGGGCGTATTCTGTCTTCTCAGTCCATAGGCAAATACAAGGGCTCCTGGAAGGAATGAATCATTTCTTATAATAAAAGTTACGTAAGCATTTTTAGACACTTTAACACAGCCTTTTAAGATTTATTTGATATGCCAAAAATATTATGCTGTTCTAAAAATTTCAATGTGTATCCTGATACTATGAAGTAAACAAAAGTCACTATACCAAGTTGATAGAACAATCCTTCGTCATGAAACGCAGAGATCATAACGCTAATAATAATCAAAAGAGAAACTATTACTTTTGATGCGTAATTCAAAGAAATGCTAAATCTTTGATGTAACGCGTATATGAGAACGGCGGTTGACAACTTGGGACCTTTGCCATTATACAAAAAATATTTACCAGTATCCAGTATAACAATAGCTAGAACAACGAGCAATATCCTAAAGATTAAACCTAACCCGTCAACCTCTGAAAATAAAAACGAATAAAGCTGGAGGAATCCAGCGAATATGAGGCCATACAGTAACCCTGGATAATAAAACCTTCGTTTTGTAAATACCTTGGCAATCAAAAGCGCAAGTGTATCATACGAAAATGATATAGCCCCTATATAGATTGGAATTAAAGCATGAAGGTTCGAAATAAACAAACCAAAAGGACTGGCTCCGAGACCAATGCTGATTAAAAGAGCCACTCCTATTACATCAAGTTGTAGTCCAATGAAAAACACAAGGTATTTATTCATGATTTCATCTTGTTGACTATGACATGAAAAATTAAAAACATACCTATGACTAGCAAAGCAACCGAATAAATGGTTGATTGAACACCAGGTGAATAATCCCCTTGAATTTTAAAGAACACTTCAATCGCAGTGAAGATTGATAATGATGTAAGAAGCAGCAAAGATATCTCTAGCAATCCTTCTCCCCGCTGTTTTCGAATGCGGTCTATTTCTTCTGACAATGCTTTGGTAACATCTATCTTTCTTTCCAATCTTTCTAAACTTGTCATTTCAAAAAAAGCCTTTCGGTAACTTTCAATTTGTGAAAAATATACGGGGTTGTTTGAAGAGTTGTATCCATCAAGTGTTGCTGTAATGAACTTCATAATCAAAAGATGGCGGTTAAGGACTTCTCTGCGTTTTTTCATCCCAAAGATATTTAGTCTGCTTTCTCCTTTTTGTTGATATTCATCCTGTATGTAATCTATATTCATTGACAAGGCCCTAATAGAAGCCCAATTAGCCAAAACCATAATAAGTGGAATTCTTTGTTTCAATACCATATCTTTAAAATTATCCTTTGTATCCTTTAGTTCGATAATCGAGTGGGTATATCCGTATCTGAATGTGCCCTCGTGCGTCTTCATCAATTCATTGGATTTTAGATTTTCGGCATCTTCAAAAAATGAATCCAGCTTGCAATCATAATCGGACTGCTGTTTGAAAAAGTGATTGAAAATACTGAATTTCAAGGTTTCATTCCTAATTTGATCCGTAAACCTTGGACTTTTTTGAAAAATAAATCGTTCATGTGTTTCAGAACCATGAAACATGTCTTCATATTTCATACAAACCTGTTGAAACTGTTTGATGGCTTCATCAAAGTCTTTTTTGAAATACTTGGGAAAAACAGCATGTATAGCCATTACTAGAGCTTCATATTGTGTTTCATCTAAAGAAAGTATCGTCAAATCAACACTGGCAATCAAGACTGCATTGCTGTTTTCGAAGAAGTGAATAAAAACATCTTGAAAGATTAATAGATGATGGCTTGCTACCTCATTGAATACTTTGGCATGTTCGGGTGGTATCGTATGCCTATCAATCGTTTTGTCATTAAGTATTTTGCTTACTATGATATCTTTTTGTGAAACCGTTGAATACGAGCTTTTAGACCTTGAGAAATCATTGTATTGCACATAAAACCTTGATAGTTGTTTGTTTTGATCAATATCATCAATATTAAACCATGTGTTTTGTTCAGAGATGTCTCTAAGATTATTTTTCAAAACCGAATGCATGCTTTTTTGTTCTGTTTTATTGCCTTTAAAAACAATCTCGTTCAAAAAAACATTGGTAATACCCACACTTCCAAGCACCAGGAATTTTTGCATATCCGAAAAAGGCATATCAGTTCCCCCCTAAAAAAGTATACTTAATTATACCACTATCACTCAATAAGGCTAACCAATATTTCAGTCCCCCTGCTTTCTGATTAAAAAAACAAAAAAGCACAGCGAACTTCGCCGTGCTTGAATTAACTAAATGGCAGGGGTGACAGGATTTGAACCCGTACTAACGGTTTTGGAGACCGCTGTGCTACCATTGACACCACACCCCTATGAAGATGGTGGAGGGGGACGGATTTGAACCGCCGAACCCGAAGGAGCAGATTTACAGTCTGCCGCGTTTAGCCACTTCGCTACCCCTCCAAAAGGGTCATCTCATTTTAGCGCTATTGTATTATACCAAAGGAAAACCCATAAATCAACCACTTGACCCTTCACAAAAACGTTTTTTAAACAAATGGCCGGCAAATGCGCCGGCCATGGTTTTATTCGACTGTATATCCACTATCTGCGATGATTTTTCTGACGCCTTCGATATCATCTGTCTTCACTTTGACGGTCTTTTTCTTCAAGTTCACTTTCACACCTTTGTAGCCCGCATCTTCAAGTGCGCTCAAGATGGTTTGCTTGCAGTGTGAACAACTCATATCTTCTACTTTGACTTCCACAAAAACACTCCTTTCATTTAAGGGTACGTCATGTCGTTTGTCATTTTTATTTTATCATATTTCACTGGTTTCAAAACTAGGGAGTTTCGTTCGTTTGAGTCGGAGGGCGTTTAGAACGACCATGATGGATGAAAAGCCCATCGCAACGGCCGCGAGTACCATGGAAAGTCCGCCGGAGGCTGCGAGGGGAATGGCGACCAGGTTGTATGAGAAGGCCCAGAAGAAATTCTGGTGGATGTTTCTGAGGGTTGCCTTGCTCATGTCCATGGCCTTGATGACAAGCCCTAGATCGTGACTCATGAGGGTGACGTCACTTGAATCAATCGCCACGTCCGTGCCGCTTCCCATCGCGAGTCCCACATCTGCGAGTTTGAGCGCAGGGGCGTCGTTGATGCCGTCTCCGACCATTGCGACAATGCCGTATTTATCCTTGAGCGCTCGGATGATATCCGCTTTGTCTTTGGGAAGTACTTCTGAATAGACTTCATCGATTCCGATTTCTTTGGCAATCGCTTCTGCGACTTTTTTGTGGTCACCACTCATCATGATGACTTTGAGGCCTCTTTCATGCATCGCCTTGATGACGGCTTTGGAGGTTGGTTTGAGTTCGTCTCTTACAGCGTATAGTCCTTTCAAGACACCATCCACGGCCGCAAAGTTCACGGTTTTGGCCTGCGAGAGCAGTGCATCGTATTGTTCACTGTATTTTTTAATGTCGATGCCTTTTTCGTCCATGAGTTTCTTGTTGCCCATGACGACACGCTTGCCACCGACAGTGGCTTCAATCCCGCGGCCTTTTATGACGCTAAAGTCACTCAAATCGTAGAGTTTGGCACCGTGTGATTCACCATACGCCTTGAGCGCCTTGCTGATGGGGTGGGTGGATTCACGTTCCATGCTGTAAAGGAGTGACAAGAGTTCACTGTCGCCTTCAAAATCCGTGACCACGGGCTCTCCGTTTGTAAGAGTGCCTGTCTTGTCGAACGCAATGGCCTGAATCTTGTTGGCCATTTCGAAGAATTCTCCGCCCTTGTAAAGAATATGGTTTTGAGCGGCTTTTCCGTTTCCTACCAGGATGCTCGTAGGGGTCGCAAGCCCAAGCGCGCACGGACAGCTGATGACGAGAATCGCGACGCTTCTTGTGAAGGATTCCGCAAACTGGAAATCGAGAATCATATAATGCAGTATGAAGTTCAAGACCGCAATCGATACTACGATAGGCACGAAGTAGGATGCGATTTTGTCTGCGGTTCTTTGAATTGGAAGTTTTTCGCTGCTGGCTTCTTCAACGGTCTGGATAATCTGTGAGAGCATCGTGTCGCTTCCGACTTTCTCAGCCTTGATTCTTAGGCGTGATTCGGTATTGAGGGTGGCCCCTATGACCTTGTCGTTCTTGCTTCTTAATACCGGCATGCTTTCACCGGTGATCATGGATTCATCGAGGTAACTTTCCCCTTCGATCACGGTTCCATCCACAGGGATTTTCTCGTTGGCGTAAACGATGAGTTCATCGCCGACATCAACCGATTCAATCGGTACCATGGTTTCTTCGCCGTCAACGACTTTTCTCGCTTCCTTGGCACCGAGATTCACGAGTTCCACAAGTGCGTCCGTCGTTCTTTCCTTGGCCACGTGTTCGAAATAATTCCCAATCAGCACCATGGTGATAATGAGTGCACTGATTTCGAAATAGTATTCGTGGTGAATCATCGTAGAGGAGACAGTGTTTTCATAAAGCATGTATACACTGTAAAGGAATGCACTGGTGGTTCCTAGTACGACCAGTATGTCCATACCGAGTACTTTCTTTCGAATGGACTTGTAAGCCGCGATATAGAACCGTTTACCAATATAGAACTGTACGACTGAAGAAAGGCCCAGTTGGACAAACCCGTTTAGAAGAATGTCAGGAACATAGAGAAAATCAAACAGTGCAATATGGCCGAACATCGCCCAAAGAAGAGGAATGGAGAAAACAATCGAGATAATCAGTTCATGTTTCATTTTCTTCCTGGTGTTCTTGTTGTCTTCAGGGGTTTCTTCAAGAATGGGTTCATACCCGGCCGCCTTGATCTGAGAAGCTATGGTTTTAAGGTTTGTGTTGGTTTCATCATAGGTCACAAGGACTTTCCCTGCACCCACGTTGACACTCACACTGACAAATTTATTGTCTTCAAATGTGTTTTCTATGGTTTTTGCGCACATCGCGCATGTCATGCCGTCTACACGTAATGCTTTTTTTATCATGAAAGATTCTCCTTTTTAAAGGCTTTGCATACATAAATCTTATTTTCCTTGGTCTCATCATGAAGAAGCAGTGCTTCATGGTCCTTGATGAGTTGCTCGTTTTCAATCATGACCTCTTCAATGTGGTTGAGAAGG
>JASMTQ010000023.1:0-17729 GCA_041694275.1 Caryophanales bacterium | reverse complement strand
TGAATAAGAAGGAGGCTATTCCCCGTGAGACAATCCATTAAAATCAAAGCCATGATCATCCTGGTTCTTTTCACTATTTTCATTCTACTGTATGGAAGTGCCTCCATCTTTTTTGAGTTTGAATTCTTTTCCATGGAACGGTTTCTCATACTGGGGACCGCTTACTTATTATCCATCCTGATAGGCATCAATGCTTTCCCCCTCTTAATGACTTCCAAAAACAAATCCCTTGATTCTCTTCGCAAACTCGCCGATATGACCAAAAGCGGCGTATACATCACTGATGAAGACGCACGGATCATCTATGCCAACAAGGCCTTTTTGAAAATCACGGGGTATTCCATGTATGAAATCTATGGCGTGAACCCGCGTATTTTCAAAAGCGGCATGCATGATGATGACTTTTACAAAACCATGTATGCTTCGCTTTTTGAAAACGGGTACTGGGAAGGAGAAATATGGGACAAGAAAAAAAGCGGCGCAGTGTACCCAAAGCACGCACAGATCACCCGTATGGTTGATCCGGTATTCAAAACCACCTACTACATAGCCGTCCAGGAAGATATGACAGGCCACAACGCAAAGAAATACACGGCCTATAACCAAGGAACCTTCCTTCCCAATGAAAACTCCCTGAAACAGTTGCTTTCAAAAGACTTCCTTAACAGGGGAAGCGCATTCGTTCTTTATTACATTCGCATCTTGAACAGAACCTCTTTGGAAAGTGCGTTTGGGAGAAGCAACTATGAAAAACTGTTGAACGCTTACGCCAAGAGAGTCAATGTGTTTTTAAGAGACACAGCCTTTCTTTCTGAAATCTCAAGAGACACTTTGGTCGTGGTCTCTCCAATCCCCGAAGCAAGTGCCAAAAACGAAGTCATTCATCTTTTGCGTCAGGGCAGGGATCTCACGCACGAGGACATCCACGCCTACTTCAACATCAATATCGGAGTGGCGACCTATCCCGATAACGGAAAAACCGCAAACGAACTATTAAGAGGCGCCCGGCTCGCACTTGATCACATCATGTACACTCCCGGTATTGCCTATGAATTTTACAACAACACCTTGAAAGACGGCATTATTGAGGAACTTACCATCAGCAACCGCTTTCAAAATGCACTGGACATGGAGGAATTTGAAATTCACTACCAGCCTCAATACGACGGTTCCACCAAGCGCATTGTCGGTATTGAAGCACTGCTTCGCTGGCATAGCGAGGACCTTGGCGACGTGTCCCCAGAAACCTTCATAAAAGTTGCCGAAGAAAGCGGCTATATAGGAGACATTACACAAAAAGTGTTTGAACTTCTTCAAAAAGACATGCCTGAAATCTACAAAGCGAACCCTGATTTGAAACTCGCCATCAACATCTCATCCTCCCAGCTCAAAGACGACCAGTGTCTAAGCGGCTTTTCCACCCTTCACGAGTTGATTGGTATCCCACCGAGCCAGTTGGAATTAGAAATCACCGAAGGCGCCATTATCAATGATGTGGAAGGTACGGCCGAGAAACTAAAAAATTTCAAAGCCACAGGCATCCGTATTGCCATTGACGATTTCGGTACGGGATTTTCTACCATGGCTCACCTTGGAAAAATCCCTGCAGACATGCTTAAAATCGACAAATCCTTTGTGATGAACTACCCTGAACAAGATGACGGAAACATTGCCTCCCTGATTATTAAAACCGCACAAACACTGAACATTGAAGTGCTGGGCGAAGGCGTGGAAACAAGCGAACAAAGAGACTTTCTACTTGAAAACAACTGTACACTCATGCAGGGCTACTACTTCTCAAAGCCCCTTCCCAAATCAAACCTCATAAAGCTTCTTAAAAACGATTCAAAATCAAAGGAGTGATTGTATGGCCCTTAAAACAAAGCGTCTTTTAATAAGAGGGTTCAAACCGACAGATCTTGATGATTTCTATGAATACGCCAGTAAAAAAGGCGTGGGTGAGATGGCGGGATGGAAGCCCCATTCTTCAAAGGAAGTCTCCAAAGCCATTTTGAACCAGTTCATAGACAACCCAGAAGTGTTTGCCATCGAACTGAGATCTAACGGTAAAATGATCGGATCCATGGGCCTTCACAACAAACCTTTTGATGAGGATGACGATCAATACCGACAAAGAGAACTTGGTTATGTGCTTTCAAAGGACTACTGGAACCAGGGCATCATGAGCGAAGCCACGCGTGCCCTTGTTGAATTCGGATTTTACACCATGAAACTTGACCGAATCAGTTGCGCCCACTTCATTGGCAACGCCCGTTCCGAAGCCATCATAAAAAAACTCGGTTTCACCTTCGTCAAATACGATACCTACTATGCAAAAACACTGGACAGGACCTTCAAGGAAAAGAAATACATACTGTACAACCCAAGAAAAAAATCTCTCAGATGATTTAATCATCTGAGAGATTTTTTTAATCATTGCCTTTGAGATCGTTGATAAGCGCCTGGTAGGCTTCTTCAAGTTTGTCGAAGTTTACTGAATAACGCCTTTTCTTGTCCGCTGAAGGTTTCAGAATGTTCGTTGTCACAAACGCATTGATGTGATAGCTGATTGTGGCGCTGCTTACCCCTAAATCATTGGCAATCTGTTTGGTAGAGGTAATGCCTGATGCGATTTTTCTGAGCACTTCATAGCGGGTCTTGTCCGCAAAATTCTTAAAAAGCTTTGTCTGGCTTTCAACATGGGTCTCATACTTGCTTAGAAGAAACTCGAAGCCTTCCTTCATGTGAATGCCCGAAACGATGAATGCTCCCTTGGCATCCGAAATCAGCATGAAACTGTAGGGAAACACAATGGAGACAAGGTAACGGTTCATATCGGGATTAAGCAAATCCTTGCTGACAAAGCCTTGAGTCAGTTCATCAAAGCCCTTTTCACCCTTATTTTCAAGTGTGTTTGAAAGCTCGCTTTCACACTGTTTTATGTCATTAATTCTGCTTTCATACCCTTCATCATAAATCGGCTTGAGCGTGTCCATCAACTGGATAAAGCCTGCAAGATGTTTTTTCGGGTCTTCAAGCATCACCAGAAGATTGAAGCGGTACCGTTCTTCAGTTGAGAGATTTCTTATGTAGGCGATTTCTTCGCTTCTGCTGCTTAGTAACATTTCTGTTTCATTGACAATCGTGTCTTCATCAATGTTCGTCTCTTCTTTGTCTGCTGATACGAGGCTTTGAAGGAGTCTTTTCTTGAAGTGATCATCATTCATGGCCTTGAGCGCTTCCAAGTAGCTTTCAAGTGAATCGTATCCGAAAAACGGGAAGGCTTTGATTAATAGATTGAAGAAATCAAAATCACTCATGAACTCATCTGCGTAAAATTCTCTGATGGCCTTTTCATAGAATTGAAGTGATTTTTGAAGCCATTCGACAAACGCCACATGCTCGCGGTTGGAGAAGTTTTCAAGATCTTCCTTGGAGACTCCGTAAGTAGAATCGGTCATACTCTCAGGTTTTAAAAACACGACTCTTGGAAGTTGCATTCTATCGTAGATAATGCTCTCTTTATCAAAGTATTTAAACTGCATGCGCTACGCCTTCTTTCTCGCTTTTCTGCTCAGGCTTCTCAATAATGGTGCTGGCCATGAGCAATCTTTTTCTAAAGACCATAATGCTTACAAGCAACAGGCCACCTGCTATCAGTATAACATAGAGCGGATTGATGGTGTCGAATAGAAATCCGAAACTCATCTGACCGATTGGAATCATGATGGTCACAAGCAAATTGAGGACGGTTGAGGTTCTTCCCATCATGTGAACGGGCACGATTTGTGCGAACAGGGTTTCGATGGTGATGTTCACCACACTGATTGAAAGCCCTATGAAGAATGAAATGACCATGAGTAGCGCGAATGGGAGAATGGAATTATCGAACATCCTGAAGCCTGCCATAAATGGAACAACAGCGATGGATACTACCAGCACTCCGACCACCATAAACGAGATGACGGTGACTTTTGGTATATCAAACTTCTTGATATATCCAGCAACAAGAATGGGAGCTCCCACCATGGATATGGCCATGATGGTCTGGTAAAGGCCGTATTCGACTTCACTGCCGCCTAAGACATCAATAATGATAACCAGGTACCCTACCGCGAACAGAGGCCCAATCACGAAGTTCACAATGGTACCAAGACTGATGATGGTCGCAATGAATTTGTTGTCTTTGACCACTTTGAGCCCTTCTTTTAGATCCGTGAAGAAACTTTTGACATTCAGTTTTTCTGGTCTCTTGTGCATGGGCGGAACATGAATGAAGAGTTCCATCGCAGCACTTAGAAGGAAACTGACTGCGTTGAACACGAGCACGACAAGCAACCCTGCAAAACCGAAAAGCGCAGCCCCGATCATGGGTGAGGCAAGTCTTGCAATACTCATGGAAAGACTCATGAGCGATCTCGCTTCCACCATTTTTTCCTGTTTGACGATGCTTGGGACAATGCCTGATGAAGAGGATTCATAGAAAATCTCAGTAATCTCAAGCATTACAACGAGGATGTAAACACTAAGAAGATTGAAATCGCCTCTTACCATGAGAAGATAGGAGAATCCAAGTAACATGACCCCATTGAAGATATCAAGAGAGACAATCATTTTCTTGCGGTCAAACCAATCACCAAACACACCTGCGAACGGGGAGAACAAAAGTCTTGGCAGAATCGAAATCGCAAGCATGGACGCAAAAAGCGTAGCCGATCCTGTGAGTGCGTATACATATAAGGAAAGTGCGAACTGTTGAACGTTGCTGCCAAGCATGGAAGTAAGTTTACCGATAAGCAGCAGGGTCAAATCCTTGTTTCTCAATATTCTTAAGGCTTCCATCTAAATCACTCCGTTTATTAGATTATAATCTAATTATATTCGATATTAGATGAATGTCAACCATTTATTAGAAATTTATCTAATTTTATTGTTTTTTACCTAATCCTATCTAATTTATTTTCTATACTATATGCATTACGTTTCTAAAAGCTTTGAATATTATAATTTATGTAAGCGTTATACTTTTTTTGCTCAACCCCCTTGTATTACCCGACGAAAAGCGATACTCTTAATAGATGTGGTGTAAGTTATTAGGGCCGGAATTTCGGTCTTAAAAAATATATAGGAGGCTTTAAGATGAACAGAATCAGCTACAAGGATTCATTGGTTTACTCTGGAAACGAGGGGCTTGTGCAATGAAAAAAGCTCTGATTGTTTTCCTAAGCACACTCTTCATCACTACAATGGGACTAACGCTTTTACAAGGCGCTACGGCCCAAACGCACACAGAAACATTCGATACCTTCCCTGAAACAGGCAGCACGTATCAAAATGGCAGTTTTACAGGTACCAGTAACATCTCATGGGACTATGAAGCTGCGCGTGGTGATCAGGATCTCGGATCGGGGCACGCCCTCACATTCGGAGATTCAGGAAGAAATCCTTCATTGATCGCTACAATTCAAGGCGGCATCACTGAATTCAGCGTGGATTACACCAATGCATTCAGTCAGCCATCTGGACTCGAGCTTTACATCAACGGGGCTTTATATGACAAAGCGTCCAATGTCAAAAACGAAGTCGCCACGTTCAATGTGACGAACCTCGACATTGATGGTGAATTCACTTTGGAATTGCGCCCAACCAAAGGACAGACCACCATAGACAATCTCAGTTGGACTGAGTACTCAGCGCCTGTTGCGACTTATGACATCACCCTTTCAAGCAACATTCCGTCTGCTTCACTGAGCGCAGACCCCGGTACGACGGTTGAGGAAAACACTTTGACTACCCTCATCGCCGAAGAAACCTCGGGCGACTATACCTTCAGTCACTGGGAGACTGCCAGTGGAGACACCCTCAGTACGGACAACCCTTATTCATTCACTATGACTTCGAACGTCGAAGCCATTGCCATATTCGAATCAACCGCCATCTCGAACTTTGAAAACGTGGAACCGTTCGATCAGTTCCCTGAAACAAGCAGCACCTATCAAAATGGGTCATTCACCGGCATTAACGGCATTCTTTGGTCTTATACATCCGCACGAGGCGACAAGAACATTGCGAGTGGCCACGCCCTCACCTTTGGCGACACATCAAGAACCCCATCATTGAGTGCCACAATCGATGGCGGCATCTCCGATTTCAGTGTTAAGTACCTGAACGCCTTCTCTTCGCCTGCGGGTCTTGAACTTTACATCAACGGAACCCTTGTGGACACTTCACTTGAAACCGACGGAGTGATTGAGACCTTCAGTGTGGAAGGCATCAACATCGATGGCACATTCACTATGGAGATTGTGCCAACCAACGGCCAGACCATCATCGACAACCTATCCTGGAACACCTACGAAGTCAGTGCACCAACACTTTATGACGTGAGTGTCGATAGCAACATCACCACAGCTCAATCAACGGTTTCTCCGTCAAGCTCCGTAGAAGCCGGCACCTCTGTGACTGTAGAAACTACAGACACCTCTGGTGAAAATGACTTCTCTCATTACGAAGATTCCCTTGGCAATATTGTGAGCAGTTCAAACCCTTATACTTTCACTGTGGAAGACACCACATCGCTCACAGCCATCTATGAACCAAAACCAGTTGTGGACAATACGGTTGAAACATTCGATCAATTCCCTGAAACAAGCAGCACATACCAAAACGGAAACTTCACCGGCGTCAACGGCATTCTTTGGTCTTACATCTCCGCTCGCGGAGACAAAGACATCGCTTCAGGCCATGCCCTTACTTTCGGTGACACTTCAAGAACGCCATCTCTCTTTGCCACAATCGATGGTGGCATAAAGAGTTTCAGTGTCGATTACACGAATGCTTTTTCTTCAGATGCCGGTTTGTCTCTATACATCAATGGGACCCTTCAAGCCACTTCCTCTGAAGTGAACGGTGTAGTGAGCACTTTCACCGTGGACGGCATTGATGTGAATGGTTCTTACACACTTGAACTCGTTCCAACAAACGGACAAACAATCATCGACAATTTGACTCTGACGCCTTTTGAAGGCACCACCACGCCTGAAACCGTGGATATGACAGCCACTTCCAACATCGAAACCGCCGAAGTCGCAATTACCCCTTCAAGCTCTGTGGAAGTCGGTACCGAAGTCACCTTCACCGCAAGTGAAACAACCGGTGATTATGTCTTTTCACATTTCGAAAACGCCTCTGGGACTACTGTAAGCTCAAGCAATCCTTACATCGTTACCGCAGAAACATCGCTTTCCCTTGTCGCAATCTATGAAGCCGTGCCTACAGGCGAAACCCTGAGCGAAAGCTTCAACAATTTCCCTGAAACCGGAAGCACCTATATGGACGGGTCTTTCACAGGGGACAACGGTTTTGTCTGGAACTACGCATCCGCTCGCGGTGACAAAGACCTTGGAACAGGGCATGCCCTCACTCTCGGAGACACCTCAAGAACCCCTTCCTTAAGCGCAACCATCGAAGGCGGCATGAGCGGTCTCAGCGTTGATTATCTTAACGCCTTCTCATCTCCGGCAGGTGTTGCGATTTATGTCAATGGTACCCTCATTGGACAATCATCTGAAACAAACGGCGTTATTGAGACCTATGCCCTGTCAAACCTCAACATAACCGGAACCTTTTTGCTTGAAATCGTGCCTACTGACGGTCAAACAATCATGGACAACCTGGTTATTGAAACCAGTGGAAGCACTGGCGGAGACTATACCATCGACCTTTCAAGCAACATCCCGTCCGCAGAGTTCTCTATAAGCCCCGCTTACACTGTTGCGCCTGGGACCGATGTTACCATTTCCGTTACCGATACCACCAATACCTATACCTTCGCACGTTGGAAAGACGCTTCAGGCAACACCCTCAGTCTGAATGAAACCTTCACCACAACCGTCAACAGCAATCTAACCCTTGAAGCAGTCTATGACACTGCGCCTTCAGGCGACTACCCCGATACGAGTACTGAGCTCGATATCCAATTCGACGCCTCCTTTATTGAACACTACTCTTATGGAGATACCTGGCAGGCTACAGACGGCTGTTCAGCTGTAAACCTTGAAACAAATGAAGAGGTTCCCTGCAGCGTTGATGGACTTGTGGACACTTCTTCACTCGGAGAGTATCAAGTCACGTATTATGCACAGGATTCAGTGGGCGATTATGCGTCACACACCCTGACTGTCCCTGTCTTGAGTGACGCAACGTTGCTTGATTTTGATTACTCCACTGTTCAAAACGGATACTATTCAAATCTTGAAGGGCTTTATGGGGATGACCTCGCCCTCGCCCTGAGTAATGCAATAAGCAACATCAACCTGCAAACTTACGGCGATTCACGCTACATACTCGATGAGTCCGATCAGGACCCATTGAACCCTGACAACCTTATTCTCATCTACAGAAGAGAGTCTGTATCAGGGGTATGGGATTCAGGCATCACCTGGAACCGTGAGCACATCTGGCCACAATCCCTTCTTGATGTTGACACCAACAACTCAAGCCGTCATGAAGGCTCGGATCTGCACAACCTGGCCCCAGCCGATCCTGGTGAAAACTCTTCAAGAAGCAACAAGTACTATGGAGAGATGACAACCAGCACTACCTACGCGCCCCACGATGATGTCAAAGGCGACGTGGCCCGTGCGCTTTTCTACATGGATGTCATGTATGACCATCTCACCCTTGTGGACGGTGCGCCTTCAGTCCATGAAATGGGTGATCTATCACTCCTCATCGACTGGGCGGAGATGGACACGGTCAACCAGTTCGAACAAAACCGTAACGACGTCATTTATAGCTATCAGAACAATCGCAACCCGTTCATCGATTTGCCTCACCTGATGGAACTCATCTACTTTGATCATCCATCCTTAGTCAACTGATTTTCCACACAAAAAAAGGACACCGATTTTCCAACAATCGGTGTCCTTTCCTTTTATTTGCGTTCGCTTTTTTCCTGTTCAAGTTCCTTCTTTCTTTCCTCCCACGCTTCTTCCATGCGCTCCTGGAGGTGAAGAATGATTCTGTAGATGACAAACACGACAAGCGCCATGAAGATGAAGTCAATGGTATGCTGGATAAACTTGCCGTAATAGATTGCGTTTTCCACAATGCCTTCTTCCGCGTTCGCTGCGGTGATCACGTATTTGTAGTTGTCAAAGCCCTCTTTACCGGTAATCAAACTGAGCACCGGCATGACGACATCATTGACAAGACTCTGCACAACCCTGTTAAAAGCCGTACCGATGATGACCGCAATGGCGAGCTCCATAATGTTGCCTCTGGTCACGAAGGTTTTGAAATCTCTGATGAACCGTTCCATAGTTCCCCTCTTTTCCATTTAGAGCTCCTTGTATTCCTTGACGAGTTCTTCCATCATTTTCTTCCCGTCTCCAAAAAGCATCAGCGTATTGTCTTTGGCGAAGAGTGGATTTGGTATGCCTGCGAATCCTGGAGAAAGTGAACGTTTAATCACGACACATGTCTGCGCCTGATCAACATCCAAAATAGGCATGCCTGAAATCGGTGAATCCGCGTCACGTGCTGATGGGTTCACAACATCGTTAGCCCCAATGACAATGACGACATCGGTTTGTCTGAAGGTTGGATTCACAGTATCCAGATCAAGCAACTTGTCATAAGGAATGCTTTCTTCAGCAAGAAGCACGTTCATGTGACCAGGCATCCTGCCGGCAACCGGATGGATTCCAAAAGCGACTTCCACGCCCGCTTTTTCAAGTGCTTCACTTAACTGTCTTACCGGGGTTGCCGCGCGGGCAACCGCCATGCCGTATCCAGGAACGAATACGACGCGTCTGGCACTTTCAAGCACCATCGCGACTTCTTCAGAAGAGGTCTGGGTGATTTTTCCTTCGTACATGGAATCGGCACTCTCACCACTTGAAGCGTTGTCCCCGCCAAAGCCTCCGAAGAG
Source organism: Caryophanales bacterium (assembly GCA_041694275.1). Classification (GTDB taxonomy): domain Bacteria; phylum Bacillota_I; class Bacilli_A; order Izemoplasmatales; family Izemoplasmataceae; genus M55B118. The sequence continues at coordinate 7,795 of JASMTQ010000023.1, read as the reverse complement.
GACGTTGATGAGTGAGCGATTCATGGCCTTGCACATAATCATGGTGAGAATGAGGCCGCTCGCGCCTACGAGTGAACCCGCAATAATGAGTACGACGTTGCCGAGCACAAAGCCCGTCGCCGCGGCCGCCAGCCCTGAATATGAGTTTAAAAGTGAAATGACAACCGGCATGTCGGCGCCGCCAATACCTATGACGAGCAGCACACCAAGAAGGACGCCCACACCGACAATCAGCCAGTACCAGCCAATCATGCCCGGGTTAAGAACCATGATGATTCCTAGCACCGCAGCCCCTGTAAGCAACAAGAGTTTAACAACCAAGTCGCCTGTATAATTGACCGGTTTGCCAGGAATGATCTTGAGCCCCTGGAGTTTACCGTAGGCAATAAGCGATCCTGAAAAGGTGACCGCGCCGATGAGGCCTGATAAGACCGTTGCGATCAACATGGGAATCGCGAGTTCTGAAGCGGACGTGCTTTCCAGTTCAAACTGATAGAACACCCCAGCCACAAGCAAGCTCGCACCACCGCCAAATCCGTTGAATATGGCGACCATTTGAGGCATGCCTGTCATTTTAACCCCGAGAGCGCTCCATACGCCGATCACGGCGCCGAGTCCAATCGCGGCTAAGAGGATATACCAGTAATCAAAGGTTGCATTAATCGCTTCTGCGTCCACGTCAATGTGCACACCGAAATCAATGAACGCGGTTAAGAACGCAATAAGCATCCCTGTCGCTCCAAGCATATTCCCTCTCGGGGCGGTTTTCGGTTTTGAAAGGTTCTTGATGCCGATAATGAAGAACACGGCACTAAGCAGATAGAGAAGTCCAACAACGACTTCTTTTGCGTCAAATAAAGTTTGATAATCCATCGTTATTTCCTCCCCTTGAATTTTTGTAGCATGCGGTTGGATACCACGAACCCGCCAACCACGTTAATGGTCGCGAAAAACAGGGCCACCGCTGCCAATATAAAGGGAAAGACGCCGACTTCACTTACGGTAAGATGCGTAAGAAGCACCCCAACCGCACCGACAATCGTAATCCCTGAGATGGCGTTCGATCCGCTCATAAGCGGTGTATGCAGTGTCGCAGGCACCTTGGTGATGAGTTCGAATCCTAGAAATACCGCCATCGCCAGAATGGTTATGAGATAAATAAGTGTCATGCTTGATCGCCTCCGATGAATTCCTTGACTTTCTCACTGACAAGCGCACCGTCATGGGTAAGCGCAGTCGCCTTGACGATGTCGTCTTCAAAGTTGATGGTACTGTCTTCTTTATTGAATAGATTGAGCAAAAAGGTCGTAATGTTTTTAGAATAAAGCTGTGACGCATTGAACGGAAGATCCGAAGCCACGTTCACAGGCCCTACGATGGTCACTCCGTGTTTTCTTACGGTCTTTCCGGCTTCACTCAGTTCGCAGTTCCCACCGCGTTCAGCCGCCAGGTCCACAATCACACTGCCCTCGGGCATCGCTTCAACCATGGCCTTGGTAATAAGCGTAGGCGCTTTTTTACCAGGAATGTTCGCCGTAGTGATGACAACGTCTTTTTCACTAAGTTCTTCCATCATCATCTGACGCTGGCGTTCATAGAAGGATTCATCCATTTCCTTTGCGTAGCCACCTTCGCCTTCGCCGCTTTCAAGGTCGAATTCCACAAACTTGGCGCCAAGGGATTCGACTTGTTCCTTGACTTCGCTTCTGATGTCATAGGCACTCACGACCGCACCGAGACGTTTGGCCGTCGCAATGGCCTGTAGGCCCGCAACACCAACACCAAGCACGAAGACATTCGCTGGTGTAATGGTGCCTGCGGCGGTCATCATCATCGGAAACATCTTCGGACTCTGATTCGCACCAATGAGCGCTGATTTGTACCCTGCAAGGTTCGCCATTGAAGAGAGCACGTCCATGCTTTGAGCCCGTGTGGTTCTCGGGATGAGCTCCATTGAAAACGAAGAAACCTTGTTCGCTAAAAATTGATCAAACGCTTCGTCCTTGGCGTAAGGCTCCATTTGTCCAATGACGATCTGACCCGCCTTCATCTTTTCGGCCATTGCCTTTCCGTTTGAAGCGGCCTTGCCTGCACGCACCGTAAGGAAAACGTCAGCGTTTTTCAAAAGAGCGTCAAAATCCTCCACGATTGATGCGCCTTTTTCTTCATACGTTTCATTTTTGTAGCCGGCTACAAGCCCTGCGTCCTTTTCCACAAGCACTTCATAGCCTTTCTTGATCAATCCGGGAATATGCGCCGGGACAAGCGCAACCCTTGATTCTTCCGGAGTCTGTTCTCTTGGGATTCCCAATTTCATATGACTGCCTCCTATTCGTAAATGGGTTCATTCACTGCCTATTATAAACGAAAGTGCCTTCTCACGCATCCCTTTTCCAAGGAAATAAAGTTTGTTTTTACAACGACCCCTTGTTCATTTATAATATAGACATACCAAAAAGGGGGATTCTTCAATGAAATGCAAACGCTGTGAAACCTTGCCCAGCTTCAAAGACAAAAACGTGAGGCTTTATGTCTATGTTCCCACCCATCACCACGAACCGCTTTTTGAAGCCAGCTTGATTGACAAACAATACACCTATGAAAAACACACAAAATACTATCTCGTGGACGTAGAAAGTCTGCATGCCTTTATAAGAATCATGCGGGATCTTTTCAATGCCCTTGAAAGATCCGATATAAAGATCCTTCCCTTCAACAAACAAAATGGCCTTGATCCATCCGTGCTTCACAACATGCGCACGCTTGAAGAGTGGGTGGATTACTACAAATCAAGACAGATACGCCATGTTCTGAGAGAAAACGCACTCAAGGTTCACTTCCAACCAATCATAGACAAGCGAAATGGCGAAATACACGGGTATGAAGGCCTGGTCCGTGGCACCGACAAGGACGGAAGCGACATCCCTCCAGGACTTCTCTTCGACCAGGCTAAAAATTTGGATCTTCTTTTCAACCTTGACAAAGCCGCCAGAGAAAGCGTCATAAAAGCCGCCTCCGAGGTCGGACTTAAAAAAATGCTTTTCATCAACTTCATTCCAACTGCCATATACAACCCTGAACTCTGTTTGAAAACCACCATGGACGCCATAAACTTCTATGAGATGGACGCTTCTCAGATCACCTTCGAAGTGGTTGAAAGCGAACGCATCAAGGATTTCGACCATTTGAATACCATCTTGGAATATTACAAGAAAAGAGGCTTCACCACCGCCCTTGACGATGTAGGAAGCGGCTATGCGAATATGGACGCCATATCGAAACTGGGCCCTTCCATCATCAAAATCGATCAGGCGATCATTCGGGGCATCCACAAGGATGAAGACAAACAAAAAACCTTCAAAGCCTACTACGAACTTGCAAAGAAAAACGCCATAAAAATCCTCGTAGAAGGTGTGGAAACGAAAGAGGAAGACACCTTCCTCTCAACATTTGATATCGACTACGCCCAGGGGTATTACTACGGTAAACCAAAGCCAACACTTATATAATTCAGTAAAGAAAGAAGGCTTACAATGAAAGAACTCAGTGCACTGGATATGCAAAAAGCACTCGAAAATGGAGAGACGACTTCCGAAAGACTCGTCAAAGACGCCATCGCAACCATCACAAAAAGAGAGCCGCATTTGAACGCCCTCGCCGATATGAACCACCACGCCATAACTGAAGCGCGCGTGCTTGATCTAGAGCGAAGAGAAAATGGCCCCAGGTCCTCCCTTCACGGCATCCCCCTCGTCATCAAGGACAACGTCCTCACCACCGGGCACATGCGCACCACCGCCAACGCCCGGGTATTCAAGGATTTCTACGCCCCCTACGACGCCACCATTGTGAAAAAGTTAAAAGAAGCCGGCATGATCATCTTATCCAAAGCCTCCTTGTCGGAATTCGCCTACTACATGTCCACGACCACCATGCCCTCGGGGTTTGGGTCACTGCATGGCCAGGTGATCCATCCTTATGACAAGACGCTTGATCCGCTTGGCTCTTCTACGGGCAGCGCGGTCGCAGTCGCGGCCAACTACGTCCCACTTTCTATTGGAAGCGAGACCAACGGATCCCTCATGAGTCCCGCAATGCGTCAAAGCATCGTAAGCATCAAACCGACGCTCGGGCTTGTCTCAAGACACGGCATCATCCCAATAAGCAGCCTCCAGGACACCGCCGGACCGATGAGCCGCACCGTGAAAGACAGCGCAATGCTTCTGGATATTCTAAAAGGAAAAGACAGTGAAGACACCTTCACACGCCTCATCCCTGAAAAAAAGACCGATTTTCTCAAGGCCTGTGACAAGAACGTAAGAGGCCTCAAAGTCGGCGTTCTAACCTTTGAAGGGCATGAGGAAAAAGGCGAAGAAAAAGAAATCCTCGACGAAGCCCGAACTTTGCTTGAGAAAAAAGGCGTCACATTCAAGACCATCACAAAAAAATACGCCCTTCCTGACAACACGAAGACTCTCAGTCCTGAAATGCACAGGGACATGAACGCCTTCTTAAGCACGATAAGAGGCGCCACCGACATCAAGACCTTCTCAGACATCGTCGCGTTCAACTTCACGGACTCTAAAAGAAACCTCAAGCATGGCCAGGGCCGTTTCCTTGAAGCGCTCGGGTCTGATCGAACCCTCAAGAACCCTGAATACCTAAGCGCACGCAAAGCCACTGATGATGAATGCGACACGTTCAAAGCCCTCTTTAAAACCCACGACATCGAGGCGCTCATCACCACTAAAATTACGGGCTACCCACCACAAGCGGGTCTCCCTTCCGTCATCGTTCCCGCAAAAGCGTTCACGGACAAAACCCCAAGAAGCCTTCTTTTCATAGGGCCTTCGTTCAGTGAAGAGACCCTGCTTCCTCTCGCACATACCTACGAAAGCCTGACCAACAAACGAATCCCACCGAAGTTTGACAACTGAAATTTAAAGAGTGAGCCCGCGGGCTCACTCTTTTAAGTTGCTTCTCTGAGTATTTTTCTGATTTCACGCATTTCCTTGTTGGCATCCTTGTACCAGTTTGGTGCGAATATGCGCTTGATGTTCCAGCCTCTGGCTTTCAGGTACTTCTCCTGATGGTAAAGGCTGTCTCTTACATCCGATGCATGGCTTTCTTCGTTCATGTCTAAAATGATGCCAAGCGTATAATCCTTGGTGGTTTCATCCTCGATGGCGAAATCGAGTTTGTATTTTCCGATTCCGATATTTGGGTGAATTTCGAGTTTTTCCTTTTCAAGGCGATCAAGCACGCTTCTTTGAAGTGCCGTATAATCTCCGTCTTTCATGAGAATCTCAGAATCGGAGAGTTGTTCAAGTACCTGTTTCGCACCATCATAGTTGCCTCTTGAGATGGCGTGGCAGTACTGAAGGTAGGCCTTGAGTCTTTTGGGGCCTGCGCTTTTCAGGTCCTCTACATGCAGGCTTTCAGGGTAGAAGCTCGTGACCATGAAGATTTTCTTCTTGGCACGCGAAATCGCAACGTTCAAACGGTTCTGTCCGCCTTCGTTGTTGAGCCAACCGAACTGTCTTAGGAACTTGCCTTCACGGTTTTTGGCGTACGCAGTCGAGAAGATGATGATGTCTCTTTCATCCCCCTGCACGTTTTCAATGTTTTTGACGAACAGGCTTTGGTCTTCGCTTTCTTCGAAGCGGTTCATTTCCTTTTCAAGACGAGAAGCGAAACGTGTTTTTTTGAAAAGCGCTTCATCAAGCAAGTCCTCTATCAGGTTTCTCTGAGCGGTGTTGAAGGTGATGACACCGATGGTTTCTTCAGGGTCTTTTTCTCTTAGGACCTTTTTGATGATGGATACGACTTTTTCGGCTTCAGGGCGGTTTCTTCTTTTATCCCAAAGACCATCTTCGACAACCACGTATTCAATCGGTGGTTTTTTCGGTTTCACCTGGTTCGGCGAGACCATGAGTTTGCCATCATAAAAGGCGTGGTTTGAAAAGCTTATGAGTTCTTCGTATTTACTACGGTAGTGGTAGTTCAAAATGGATTCCTTGTACTTGTAGCGGGCGAGGTCAAGCAGACTCTGCGCATCAAGCGTGATATCAAGTGAATCATCTTCTTCAAGATCGTCACTCTCTGAAAGGCGACCCTGTCCGAGTGAAGACGGTCTTAGCTGCTTGGAGTCTCCGGCGATGACCACTTTCTTGGCTCTGTAAATGGTTGGAATCGCTTTTTCAACGAACATCTGTGAAGCCTCATCAAAGATGACGAGGTCGAACATCGCAAAATTGAGAGGAATGATCTGAGAGATGACTTCAGGCGTCATCATCCACACTTTGATGTTTGAGAAAAGTTCAAGCTGGTAAGTATCTATGAACTTGGAAACACTCAAACGTTTGGATTGATCAATCCGTCTTTTGATGTCCATGATGCGTTTGGAGTTCGAGAAATTGAGTGCGTCCTGATAAAGAGCCATGGAGAAGGTTTCTTCACTCATTTGAAGTTTGTCCTGGACGGCTTTTTGAAGGTCTTCCATGAGTTCTTTGTAGTGCTTGAGGTCGTAGACCTTGTCCTGGTTCATGGCTTCGAACTTCTCGATGATGCCGGTATATAGGGCATCGAAAATGTCTGTGTGTCTAAGGTGCACCTTTTTAAGCTCTCTGAAGGGCGTTTTGTATAGCAGCATGTCGATATAGCTCAGTTCCATATCGCTTAAATTGCTCATCTGATAGGCCGCTTTTTCGAATTTGGAGAAATGGGTCTTGAAGAACTCATAAAACCCCTTGTCGTGAATGAGAGAAAGCATGAACTTCTTTCGCAGGCGCTTTTTTTGGAAGAAATAGTCAAGATCTTCGATGTGATTGGCGATAAACGCTTTCTTGAGTTTTCTCTTGCCGAAGAAAAACGCATGGTCAAACGATTCCTTGAAGCTTTCAAAGGCCTTGTAGAAATCGGTGCGCTTGAGTTTTTCACTTCTTGTAAGCTGCAGGTTCATCTTCGTTAAAATCGGATAGGTATCAATCGCGTATTTGTAGATGAGGATGTTTTTTAGTTTGTCGGTCTTTTCAAAGGTCTTTTCAAGGGTTTCAAGTTCGGACACCTTGAAGTCTTCAAACGTTTCCTTGAACGTTTCGTGAACGGTTTCAGGGAAGAGGTCGTCTTTCAGTTTCTTCGTTGTAAGAAACCTGGGGTAGAGTTTGTAGATTGGAACGTCCAGATAGGTCTGTTTGTAAAACGCGTCATGCATGGCATCCATCTTGGTAAGGATCTTCTGGATGTTTTCATCGTAGGTGTCCTTGTCGTTGTTGAGGTTTCTAACGGGAGGCAAGGGATCGATGTGGTTTTTGAGTTGTCCGTAAAACGCCTGTTTGTCTTCAGCGTCGTCCATGAAAAGCGCAAACTTGGTCGCGTAGCCAAGACGGCTTTTGATAACGTCGAGGGCGACTTTTTTCTCGCTTACTACGAGCACGTTTTCCTCTTTTTCTATCTGACGCGCGATAAGTGAGGTGATGGTCTGGCTTTTACCGGTACCCGGAGGTCCCCAGATAACGAGACTGTCATGGGTGTTTAAAAGGCCAAGGACCTTTTCCTGAGAATAGTTGAGGTCGTTTATGTAAGTGAGATTTTTTTCTTCTACCGTGCTTTTGACATCGCTTGAAAAAGGGTTCTTTTTAGAATAGTCATACGGTTTGTAAGGATCATCGATAAGGCCTTCCAAAAGCTCGTTATAGGTTTTGTTTTCAAGGATGGCGGTGATATCTTCCTGAACCTTTGATGAATGGATTTTGTAGTTTCCAAGCACAATATAGTGCTTGAGTGTGAGTTCACC
>JASMTQ010000022.1:0-8179 GCA_041694275.1 Caryophanales bacterium | reverse complement strand
GGGGTGACCATCACGATGCGCTTGACCCCTGCGACGACCGCCGGGATGGCGTTCATGAGGACGGTGGAAGGATACGCGGCGGTACCACCCGGAATATAGATGCCGACCTTTTCAATCGGACGGATGAGTTCTTTTAGGGTGACAGTCTCGTCTTCCCTGATGGTCCGTGTTTTTGGTGCCTGGTTCTCATGGAATGATCTTATGTTTTCTGCGGCTTTTCTGAGATCGGTTTTAAGCGTTTCGTCTATTCTTTCGAAGGCCGCTTCAATTTCATTTGCGCTTACTTTTAACTCAGTGACAAGTGCACTGTCAAACTTACGGGTGTATTTTAACAAGGCCGCGTCCCCGTTTTCCTTCACGTCTCGAACAATTGAATCGACGGTGTCATTCACATCGGAGAAATCAAATTGACTTCGATTCAGTATTGTTTCAATCTCTTCAGTGTTCGTGTTTGCGTTTAGAATGTCAATCATGGGTTCACGTCCTTTCAAGTGCATCCATAAGGGTGTTAATCCGGTTCATCTTGAACCGGTACTTGCCCTTGTTGGCAATGAGTTTGGCAGAGATATCCATCATCTCTTCCAAGACACTGAGGCCGTTCGCCTTAAGGGTATTGCCGGTTTCGACAATATCGACGATGACATCGGAAAGACCAACAATTGGACCGAGTTCCACCGATCCGCTCAGATAAAAGATTTCAATGGGCTGTCTTTTTTCCTTGAAGTAGCTTCTTGCGACACTTGGGTATTTGGTTGCGACCCTGAGCGGTCTGCCTTCTACGGGATAAGGGTTTTGCCTGAACCCGGCGACAGCGAATTTGCACTGGCCGAATCCGAGGTCTTTGAGGGTGTAGATATCCGGGCGTTCTTCAAGGATGTTGTCACTGCCCACAACCCCGATATCGGCCACGCCTTCTTCGATATAGGTGATGACGTCTCCGGCTTTTACGAACATGACATCGATGTTGTTGGTCTCATCGGTTACGATGAGTTTGCGTGTTTCTTCACCGATTTTTGGGTCGATGCCGGTCGCAATCAGTTTTTTAATGGCGCTTTTACCGAGTCTTCCTTTTGGAAGTGCGATGATGAGTTTGTCTTTATTCATTGGGAACACGTCCTTTAAGTAGCGGTGCAATATCTAGGGAAAAGCCAATGGCGCTCGCATCACGCTTGAGTGGTGCGTAGCGTCCGCCTTTCATGATCGCATCAGAAGCGCTTGGGATGTAGGCTTTGAACACAATGCCTTCGTAGTAGTCGAACTGAGAAAGAAGTGAGAGATCAACGGTGACGTTCGCGCCGTTCATGAGTGGAAGAACCGCTTTGATTTCATCGAGGGCTTTCTGCATGTCTGGAGATAGCGTGTAGGGTCTCAAGGCTTTTTCAATGGACTTCATACTGCCTTCCAACGACAGGATGTTTTTAAGCAGGTCTTCATAGTTCGAGTTAAGGGAAACGGTTTGAACGAAGGTTTCGAGTTGGAAACGGTCCTTGTAGGTTATGAGGTTCTTTAGAGTTCTGAGATCATCAGTTTCAAGATTGAGAGAACCAAACAATGCGTTTAAAAACCGTTGATTGCCGATTTCAAGCGCGTAGGTTTCAGTTGTCTTTTCAAGGATACTTGTAGCGAGCGACAAGACGGCCTTGTCTGATTCCTCGGTGTTCTTGCTGATGTATTCAACGCCGAACTGACGGTTGCTCTCGATTCCGTTTTCTGTTTGGGTGTAGATGGTTGTGTCGTAGTAGAACTTGAGAGACGTCACGCCATCCCACCTTGGGATGAGCTGATCGATGACCTGGGTGGTCACATCGGGACGGAAGATGAGGATTTCGCCTCCGTTGTTGGTGACCTTGACCATTTCATCGGGATTGATGCGGTCATTGATACGTTTGAAACTTTCATAGGATTCAAACGCTTCGGTTTCAAAGAGGACGTAGCCGTCGTTGCTTGCGAGCGTGGTAATCGTATTGAGTAGGGATTGTTTGTTTTTGAGGTAGGTCAGTTGATTTTCAAGATTAAAAGTAGGGGCCATAGTATTACTCCTTTGCTCTATCGCGGTATAGTGTAGAGGGTTTAAAAAAACGGATAATGCGTTTTATCCGTCTATGATGTTATTTTAATAATGTTGTAAAGATGTATGGATTATTCTACCACTCTACTGCAATGGAGTCAAGAGGTATGACTCGAGTGAATGAACATTGGTAATTATTTATGCTTCAGTGTCTAATAAAATAGTTGAATATGTAATAATGAAGGTAATAAGTTAGGAGCATGTCTATGTCTGAAAAACGTTTGGCCAAACCTCCAGTAAACAGAGAGCTTAGACGAATTGCGCTTCCTGCGGCAATCGGCTTTCTTTTCAATACGCTTTTCAATGTCGTTGATTCCTACTACGCGGGTACCATTGGCACGAACGCCATTGCGGGCATGACGCTTGCCTTTCCTGTATTCATGCTTTTGCTTGCGCTTGCAAGTGGGATGGGAGCGGGGATGAACGCCCTCTCCTCTATTGCGATAGGCGAAAATGATAAAACACGGTTTTTGAAACTCCTTAAAAACGGCTTTTTGCTAGCCCTTCTTTTCGGAGTGCTCATTCCATTCATCGCACCGTCGATTTCACGATTGGTCTTCACCTTCCAGGGTGCGGACGAAGCGGCCATCGATTACGGAATGCGCTACATTACAACGGTCATGGTTGGGTATGTATTCTTCATGATCAACTTCATCTTTAATGGTGTGCTTTATGCACAAGGGAATTCCAAACCGTTCAGGAATTTCCTCATCGTCGCAACGATTGTCAATATCGGACTCAATCCGCTCCTGATTAATGGATTTTGGTTCATCCCCGGGATGGATACCGCGGGGATTGCGCTTGCGACTGTACTCGTGCAAATGGGAGGAACCGTATATCTTTACATGCAGGTTCGAAAATCCCCCTGGGTCAATTATACGGCCTTCAAGGATCCCGAAGTAAGTGGAAGAACCGCGATTGACATTTTAAGGCAGGGCATCCCAAGTGCGATGAACAATGCGACCATCGCGCTTGGCGTATTCGTCATCAACTATTACGTGCAGTATTATGGAGGTACGAATACGCTTGCGGCCTACGGGGTAGCCATACGGATTGAACAGCTCGCACTCGTGCCGGCTGTTGGTATCAACGTGGCGGTGATATCACTGGTCGGAAGGTCTTTCGGTGCGAAGTCCATAGATAGAATCTATACGGTATGGAAGCGCGCGACCATCGGAGGGCTCATCATCATGGGCGTCGGGGTGCTTTTGATTGTGCCTTTCGCACCGTTTCTGATTTCATTTTTCGATGACAAAGAGGCAGTCGTGGATGCTGGGGCGAGGTATCTGAGAATTGAAGCGTTTGCGTTTTTTAGCTATATTTTCCTCAATGTCGGTGTTGCACTCCTACAAGGAGTCAAACACCCAGCGTACGCGCTTTATATCGGAGTCTTCAGACAACTCGTGCCAATCGGACTCTTTTATTTCCTTGGTACGATTCTCTCCATGGGCATTGACGGTGTCTGGTGGGGCATAGTCATCATCAACTGGATTGCGGTAGCGATTACGCTTCTCTATGCGTCCTATGTTCTTAGAAAAATCAGGAAAAGACTCAATCAAGATAGCGTATAAGCACTAAAAAAGGTAGCTGGTTTGGCTACCTTCTTAATTTTCAGCTTTTCTTCTTATAGTCCTGTTTGCGAATGGTACCATCTTTTTTGTGAATCACAACCGAGGTATCAGCCTCTTCGGCAAGATCTTCTGCGTAGTCGATGGCTTCTGCCTGGGTTTTGAAATGCTTGATTGTTTTTTCCGATTGTTCCTTGCGGACACGCCACATTTTGTAGGACTCACTTTTTTCGTCCTTGTTGAGCGATACGTGATATTTGCGAGCGGGCTCCTTGGGCGCGTTTTTCTTATCCTGTTTGCTTTCAGGGTCCGCTTTTTTAGCTTCGGGGGTCTTTTTGGTCTCTGTTTTTTTCTCTGGTTGTTGCGTCGGTTCTTTCTTTGAATCCTTTTTACCGAATAAACGTTTCAATAATCCCATGATATGTTGCCTCCTTCTGAGTTTCTACTTTTATTATAGCACCCAATGGTATGCAATACCAATACAACGGCGTGCTCATTTACGATTAAGTATGGTACAATGCTCGTGACTTAAACACTATAATCGAACGGAGAATAACAATGATGAAAAAAATAATCGGCTTTACAAGTCTTGTTCTGTTACTGGGCGCACTTGCGGCTTGTCAGGATGAAGGCAATGATGACCCAGGCAATGAAGCTACACCCCCTGAAGAAAATCTGAGTGTACAATCACCGACTGTGGAAGACGGCTATCTTGCAGCTGATTCACAGGACGGCATGATTTTGCATGCATGGAACTGGTCCATGTCCAATATCGAAGCGCACCTTGAAGAGATTGCGATTGCAGGATTCAGCACCATCCAGATTTCACCCATGCAGCCTCAAAAGGATTATTTTGGGGAAGGGCTCTGGGGATCGAGCTGGTGGAAACTCTATCAACCGCTTGGTTTTTCCATCGCGACTGAAAACCATTCAATCGGAACCCTTGAAGACCTTGAAAGTCTGACGTCAGCCGCAGATGAATACGGCATCAAGATCATTGTCGATGTGATTGCGAACCATCTGGCCGGTGGAACCAATGAATCCCTGAATGAAAACGTGGAAGCCTTCGAGCCCACGATTTATCAGGAAAACCTTATCCACACCAACAACGGGTATGTCAATGACAACTCCCTTGAAGCGGTCACGCAAGGCGCAATGGGTGGGTTCCCTGATCTCATGACTGAACACGACCACGTTCAAGCCAGGGTATTAAGCCTTTTGATAGAGTATGTGGACGCAGGCGTTGACGGATTCAGATTTGATGCGGCCAAACATATAGAAACCCCTGAAGACGGTGAATACGCGAGCGATTTCTGGCCTGAAGTGATTGAAGGCGTAGAACTGTATGCGGCAGATGATCTGTTCATTTACGGTGAAATCCTCAATACTGCAGGTAGCGGGCGTTCTTATACTGACTACACCCCTTACATGGGGGTTACGGCCAACACGGTCTCAGATCAAATCAGAAACGCCGTTAGAAATGAGAACGCAGACCAACTCGCCTCCATCAGTTATCTGAGTGGGGTCGATGCAGATCAAACTCTACTCTGGCCTGAAAGCCATGACGACTTTGCGGCGGAACATACCAATTCTCTGGATACGTCCATCATCAACAAGACCTACGCCGTTCAAGCATCAAGAAAAGGCGCAACGTCTCTTTACTTCGCTCGCCCGAGCACTTCAGCCTTGATGGGTGAAGTGAGTACCTATACATGGAAAAGCGAAGTCGTAAGTGAATCCAACCGTTTCAACAACTTCTTCATTGGAACTGAAGAGGAAATGAGTTCTAGCGATGGCTATTTCATGAATGAACGCTACAGCGAGGATGCCTTTGGTCTGATGCTTGTCAATATTGATGGCTCAAACACCGTTGAAGACATACGTGTTTCCAACTTGCCTGATGGACAGTACAAAGACCAGATCAGTGAAACGTATTTCACTGTAGAAGACGGTCTTTTAAGCGGCGAAATAGGAGAAACGGGTGTAGCGGCCATCTACAACAATCCTTATGAACCCAAACCCGCAATCTATGTATCCGATGATTATGAACGTGGGGATTTCTCGGATTCTCTAAACATTACCCTTAACGCCTACAACGTCACTGAAGCTACCTACAGTGTCAACGGAGAAACCCCGGTTGAGTTTGAAGGGTCACAGACGCTTGAACTGACCCACCCTGATCCAAACGCCACCATTACCGTGGATGTGGAAGCCTCTTACAATGACTATACAATAACCGAAACCTATACCTACCAGAAAACCAATGTATCAGTGGATGAAGTCACTGTCAACGACCTTGATCCGTCCGACATAGAAAACAAAACCATTGTCGCCTGGGTCTGGCCTGAAGGTGGAGACGGTCAGTGGGTTGAAGGCACGCTTGAAGACACCACCTTTACATTTGATCTTCCGGATGGGCATTCGTGGTTCCTGCTCGCGTCATTCCCTAAAGGGACCACCACGTTCGACTGGGACGACAAAATCGCACAAACAGGGGACAATCAGGTACCAGGGAATGGCATTTACGATGGCAGTACACTTACCTGGCAGTAAGTCATCGCAATAATGTCTAGGTAAACAAAGCGCAAAGCGTTATAATTAAGTATAATCAAACTTGGATGAATCGCTTTTTAAGGGACAAGTCAAGACATACCAAAAGGTGATACCATGGACATCGAGAAATATTTTGACTGGTTCGAGCACTTTGATGAAGGGGTTTATTTTGTAAGCCCTGAAAGAGAAATTGTCTATTTCAACGAAGCGTCCGAAGCCATTTCGGGTTTCAAAAGAGATGAAGTTGTCGGGTCATATTGTTATGACAATATTTTGAACCACGTATCAGAAGACGGTACCAGGCTTTGTTTTCACGGATGCCCCTTGATGCATTCAATTGAAAACCGCGTGGTGAATCATGCAGAAGTCTATCTTCATCACAAAAAGGGGCACCGCGTCAAGGTGAGCGTCAAGACACTCCCCGTGATCGAAAAAGGAAAAGTAGTCGGTGCGCTTGAAATCTTCACCCCACTTGAAAAGGACAACCTTTTCCGCCAAAGTCTTGAATATTACAAGAAACAGGCCATGACCGATACCTTGACAGGCCTTAACAACCGAGCGGTTCTGGATTCACACGTCCCTGAACTCATGGCCTCTTCAAAAGATGTGAACTACGGTCTCATCTTCATGGACATAGACAATTTCAAAACCTTTAACGACACCTATGGTCACGCCCTTGGTGACAGAGCCCTTGAAGTGGCCTCAAAAACGCTCTCTCAAGCCGTAAGAATCTCTGATATCATCATCCGGTATGGGGGCGAAGAATTTCTGGTGCTCGTCTATGATACCGATGAAACAGCACTTAAAGAACTGGCTGAAAAACTCAGACGCATGATTGAAGCGTCCACAGTGGATCACGCCAAGGAACCCTTGAGTTTCACCATGTCCATGGGAACCACGATGGTGCATGCAAACGAATCCTTGGAAGATGCAATCGAGCGCGCGGACAAAGCCATGTATGAAAGCAAAAAATCCGGCAAAAACAAGGTGACTTTAAAGTAAAAAAAGAATAATTTCATTTATAATAACCATCAAAGAAACGCTCAAGAAAGGCCTTGTGTTTATTTTGATATACCTGTGTGTTATCATGGAATTGTAAAAGAGGACTCATTAACGGATTTGATTTTTTGATGAAAGATGGCAGTTCACTAAAGTTTTTTTGAATCACAGTGCCTATGCATTGATTTTTCACCCGTTTATGCTAAACTCTTACTCGGTGTTTATGCACACATATCCAGGGAAAAGGGGCAATAGGCATGTTAGAAACAAAAGAAAAAATACTGAAAGCCGCAAAACGACTGTTTTCTGAAAAGGGCTACAACGAAACATCAACCAAACTGATCGCAAGAGAAGCCAAGGTCAACGAAGTCACCATCTTCAGACTCTTCGAGACCAAAAGCAAACTGCTTCAGGAAATCATCACGAACTTCGCGTTTGAAGGAAACATCATTGACAAGATCAAACAGGAAATCACGGGTGAGCTCGTAAAAGATCTTTACATCTTTGCCGATGTCTATTACAAGTTTCTTGAAAACAACATCGACGTCTACAAGATCCAGATCAAGGAAATCGCTGAAGAAGGCGAAACGTTCACGAACTCCATTAACTACGTAGCGTTCATGCGTGATTATCTTCAGAAGAAAAAAGACGAAGGCACGTTCACAGGCAATCCGCAAATGATTGCGTCCACAATGGTGACGCTCATATTCGGCGTATTCTCATTTGACGTATACAATCCGGATATCTATACAGAAGAAGTCCATCACGATTCGGTCATCAAGGAATTCGTCGATCACGTCGTCGCACTTTATTGTCAATCGCTTTCATAAAGGAAATCTAACTTTTTCAAACATCTCTCAAATTTTGAGGGGTGTTTTTTTAGTATGACGGGCATGCCGTTTGTCTGTGGTGAAAGTCCACAAGGGGCGTAGTTGCCAACGAACCCAAAAGCGACTTGCAAGGTTCACACCGTGAGGTGTGGGCGAGAAGA
>JASMTQ010000021.1:0-4608 GCA_041694275.1 Caryophanales bacterium | reverse complement strand
AGTGTCAAAAACCGGGGTATGACCCTTGAGAAAATCGTCAATGCGTCCAATCTTTATTATCTTGAACGGGACATGGCGATCATTCACAAGAAACCGACCCCTGTCCAGATTGTCAGTGTGCATTATCCTTCCAGAAACAAGGCTAAAATCACCGAAGCCTACTACCAGACGCCTTCGACGACCGATTATAACGGCATATACAAAGGCTATTATATCGATTTTGATGTAAAGGAATCGAGAAACAAGACCTCCTTTCCTCTTAAAAATATCCACGCCCATCAGATTGAACATCTGAAAAGCGTGCACGAACACGGTGGGCTTGCGTTTTTGATCATCCATCTGAAAACGGACGATACCTACTGGCTCCTTCCTTACAATGCGCTTGCTTATTACGTCAAGCGAGCCATCAGGGGACGCAAAAGCATGACCCACGAAGAACTCAAAAAAGAAAGCCTCCCCATCAGGGAAGGCTTGAGACCAAGACTTGATTATTTAAAAGCTATTGACTTGTGGATCGAAAAGACCTGAAAAAGGTCTTTTTTATTTTAACGTGGTGCCACTTTTGAGGGTCTTTTCACTGAATGTGGCACCCGAGAAGATACGGCAGTTTCTCGTAATGACCGTGTTTTCAGGAATTCTTACCCCTTTGGCGATGACGTTGATGCCACTTGAGAGGAGATCCGGGCGGTCCTTGTTGGCCTGGTAATCATCCCCGTGACCGATTAGGACATTGTGATCGACCACTACGTTTTTGTCTATGATGGCGTGGTCTATCACCGCACCGGGAAGGACTTCGACGTCATTGAGAAGCACGCTGTTTGTAACAGTCGCACCCGGATGCACGATGACGCCTGGGGAAAGCACGCTTCGTTTCACCGTTCCCGCAACAATCGAGCCGTTTGATATGAGTGTCTGCGAAAGTTCGGCTTTAGAGCCGATTTTGACACTTGGCAGTTCTTCACTTTTCGTATGGATGCGCCAACTTCTATCGTACATGTCAAGGGGGAGCTTGTCGACGGTGTTGGTGAGCTCAAGGTTCGCATCCAGGTAGGCATCGTAGGTTCCGACGTCTTTCCAGTACCCCTTGTAAAGATAGGAATAGACTTCCCCGCCAATGAGATGGGGAATGATGTGCTTGCCAAAATCAAGATGGTCGTCCTCTACTTCACCAAGCGCTTTTAAAAGCACATCGGTGTTGAAGACATAGATGCCCATGGACGCAAGGTTGGAATCGGTTTTGGACGGTTTTTCCTGAAAATCGATGATTTTTTCATCCTTGTTGGTGCGCATGATACCAAAGCGGTGCGTATCTTCCCAAGGAACTTTCTGTACGGCGATGGTGAGGTCCGCATTTTTTTCCTTGTGGGCGTTGATCATTTTTCTGTAGTCCATCTTGTAGACATGGTCACCAGAAAGAATGATGACGTACTTGGCACCTGAACGGCGAATGTACTCGACGTTTTGCTTGACGCTGTCTGCGGTTCCTGAATACCAGTTCTTGAACGGCTGAAGCAGAGAAATGCGGGTGTCTCTTCTATCGAGGTCCCAGGGTTTTCCTACTCCGATGTGCTCATTGAGTGACAGGGGATGGTACTGAGTGAGTATTCCGATGTGATAGATGCCTGAGTTGCTGCAGTTGGAAAGAGAAAAATCAATGATTCGGTACTTGCCCGCAAACGGTACGGCCGGCTTGACTCTCTTTTCGCTCAGAAGATCGAGTCTTGAACCCCGTCCTCCGGCTAGAATAAGTGCGAGTGTTTCCATGTTATGGCCTCCTCAGAATCGTTTTGTATAGCGTTTCATATTCATTGGCGCTTTTTTCCCAGCTGAAGCGTTGTTTCATGGCTTTGCGTCTAATGGACTTGAATGCTTTTTGATCTTCGTAAAGGACCAATGCCTCCTGTATGGATCTGTATAAATCAGAGGCGTCGTAATTCACGAATCCAAGGCCTGTGCCTTCGTTTGTGAACTTGTTGTAAGGAATGACACTGTCTTTGAGTCCGCCTGTCTTTCTTACAATGGGAAGACTACCATAGCGCATGGCGATAAGCTGTGAAAGCCCACACGGTTCGAAGCGTGAAGGCATGAGGAAATAATCGCTGCCTGCGTAGACTTGTCTTGCAAGGGAATCGTTGTAGCCCAGATAGATTCCGACTTTCTCAGGGTGTTTTTCTCTTAGCGCGTTGAATCCGTCTTCGATATCAGTATCCCCGCTACCAAGTACGACGAATCTTAGCTGATCGGCTTCCAGGAAGGGTTCGATCGCCTCTAGAATAAGGGGCATGCCTTTTTGTTCGGCGAGTCTTGAAACGACTGCGAAGAGCGGTTTTTCACTTGGTTCCAAGTTGAACTGTCTTAGAAGCATCGTCTTGTTGAAGGTTTTGCCTTTTATATAGTTGTGCAAATCAAACGTTTTGGCGATATGTGGATCCTTTGAAGGCGAGAATGTTTCATAGCCAAGTCCATTCATGACGCCTTTGAACCTATCGCCTCTATCCGCGAGCAAATCTTCCATGCCATAGCCGAAATAGGCGTATTTCAGTTCTTCCTTGTAGGTTTTGGAAACCGTCGTAACGAGGTCTGCGGTCACAATCGCGGTTTTCAAAAAATTGATGCCGTGATCGAATTCGAGGCGGTCGTCATACGCGACATTGAGGTAGGGAATGAGGCCTTTGTCGAATTGTCCCTGGTAGGCTATGTTGTGTATTGTAAAGACTGTTGCGGGCCTGTAGGGCAGAGGATTGTCCTTTTCAAGGATGTAGGGGATGAGCCCTGTCTGCCAGTCGTTTAGATGAAGTACATCCACCTTGAGTTCAAGGGTCTTGATAAGGCTTAACACGGCATGGTTGAAATAGGCATAGCGTTCACCGTCATCAAAATCTCCGTAGAGATTTTCACGGTAGCCAAAGTAATATTCGTTGTCAATGGCGTATACGTCAATACCGTTGAAATCCATGTGCTGAAAGCCTGCATATTCTCTTTTTTGCCCAACGGGGATTCTTGCGGTATCTACTGTCTTCAAATCACCGTCAAAGCGTTCTTTAGTGCTGAGATGCTTTGGTATGATAAGTGAAACGTCGTGGCCGAGTGCTTTCATTGCACCTGGAAGACTTCCAAGCACATCCGCGAGGCCACCGGTTTTGCTAAAAGGGGTTGCTTCACTGCCAACAAAACATATATTCATAGGTATCCCTCCGCTTTCATTATACATGAATCACGCCCCTTAATGATAGACAAAAAGTGAATCATTAAAAAAAGGGCCCAAAAGGACCCTTCGCCAATAAAACAGGGGAATGGTTTGTTACGCGTTAAGCATTGTTTCTTTGAGGCGCACATAAAGCGCTGCGCCGATGATGGTTGTAAGCACGATGGAAGGCACCATGTACCAACCGTTGTAAATGAGTGAATAGATTACGACCGGTTGCCCTTCAGGTGCGTATTCTCCAAACAGGATGACACCTGAAAGGAAATGAAAGAAAAATCTGAGCGTGGTGCCTAAAATGGTCCCGAGAATGAAAATCTTGAGACTTCTTTTGTCGATCTTGAATACAAGCGCACTGAGCCCGATGGATCCGAATGCAAGGATGTAATCAAGAAAAAGCACGCCCCAGTGAATCCCTACGAATGAGAATCCGGTAATCATGGCATCGAGAATACCATAGATTATGCCTGATAGAATTCCGACTTTGAGGCCGTGTCTATAGGCTAGAATAATCAAAGGCAGCATGGTGATGCTGATGCTACCGCCTTGTGGTTGTCTTGGTATGACCATCGCAATGAGCTGAAAAACAACAGCCAGTGCGAGCATGATTGAAATTTCTGCGATAACTTGTGTGTTTAGCCATTTGTTTGTTACCAAGTTGATTCCCCCTTAAAATATAAAAAAGTTCTGTTCCGCAGAACAAAACTTTCGTTAGAAAATTTATCCTACGCTGGCATTAGCCATTAACCTTAAAAATGACCCTGTTTTATCGACTTATATTTATCACTTATCGATACACCAGCATATATCTATTATTAGTATTACCCTAAGAAATAAAAAATATCTTAGGATAGATACCTAAGATAAGAATGTTGATTATCCTTTCTTGGCATTATCCAATAAGTAAAACGGTCGGCACTCATAGTGCCCTCTCAGCCAGTTATACCAGCTCCCGATATTCAATTACATTAGAAATTATAACATAGAATAGTGTAAGTGCAAGTAAAAAACATGCTGACAGTTTCATTTACTTAATCATTAATTAATAGTAATATAAATATTAGGATGAATATTATAAAGAAGGAATGTGTGAAAATGAAAAATATTGCTATTTTACTTCTACTTTTAGTTACTCTTTTGGTTTTACCGGCATGTGAATATAGTGACGACGACAACAATTATAATAACGATGGCGATGTGAATGTCCAAGACAACTTTAGAAACTTAAAAAGTGAAGACATAGAATTTGATGGCAAAGTCGAGGAAATTCAATACGATATTTCAACCGTACCGGAGGAAGAAAGTTATTCCATAATTGATGTTAATGATAATGGTAGCATCGACGGTTGTTTCGAATATACTTTGACTGGTTTTACGCTCAATGTTGACTCTGTAGATCATTTCAT
>JASMTQ010000020.1:0-6091 GCA_041694275.1 Caryophanales bacterium | reverse complement strand
GTCATGGTGTTTGAAAGCGTGCATTTCCCTGAATAGGAGACGCACATGCCACCGTGGATGAAGACTTCGAGTTCGGTGCTCGCCTTTTTGGCAAGCGGTCTTAGTTCATCCAGGGAGACTTCACGGGCGAGCACGATGCGCTCGGCGCCACAGTCTCTTAAAAAGTCCGCAGCCAGGTGGTTCGTGACCGACTGCTGAGTTGAGATATGGACTTCAAGGTTGGTATGCATCTTGGCTGCACGAAGCACGGCGTGTGAAGCGACGATGATCGCGTCGACATTGCGGGCTTCAAGCGCTTTTAAGTAGTCAGTGAGTCCTTCAAGGTCTTCTTCGTGGGGGTAGATGTTGACGGTGATGTAGATCTTTTTCTCACGGGCATGCGCAAACTTGACGGCTTCTTCAATGTCGTCCAGTCCGAAATTGGATGCGCGTGCACGCAGGGAAAAGGCTTTTCCGCCGATAAAGACCGCGTCCGCCCCATACATCAAAGCGATTTTGAGTTTTTCCATATCGCCTGCAGGCGCAAGGAGTTCGGGTTTTTTCATGATTGGTCGCCTCCTTGTTTGTAGACGGTTTTCTTGTGAAGGAAGCCTTCGTCGTGGTCGGTGTAGCGTTTGAGCAATACATCATCTACGCCTTCATTGTTCGCAAGGATGAGATCATCGACGATGCTTAAGACGCGCGCTTTTTCATAAAGCACGGTACTTACGATGAAGGTATCAATGGACGCTTTCACCCGCTCAAACACGTTGAACGCATGCATGGGCTTGCTTCTGAAAACGTGGGTGCCAAAGGCGTCCTGATAAACAGGGTAAGGGTCCTCAGGTCTTTTTTTCTCAACCATGGTGAGGGCTTCTTCGTTGTGCTTTTCAGGATTGCTTTCACCCTGATGGTCAAGGAAGGTTTCAACGAGTTTTCGCGCTGAATGAAACATGTTCACATATCCGTGAAGCTGCATCGCAAAAGGGATCGTTGCCTTACTGGAAAGCGTTTCAATATCATCTATGGTAAGCTGGCGCGCACCGACGACTTCCCTGATGCCCTGGTTTTCCCAGAAGTGCACGTCTTCAGAGTTCGTGACGTAGGTTTCGCTGTCATAGATGAGCAAGTCCTTCAGTCCATAAGTTTCTGCGAGTTTCACAACGGAGAGGTCTGTAAAAAGAAGGCCGTCGAACTCAATGTTGACGAGTTTTTCAAAGATATATTCAAGCGCTTCGATATCCCCTTCGTGGATAATCGCGTTCAGACTGAGCCACAACGCTTTGCCAGAAGCCTTCACCTGGGCGGCGAGACTCTCGAGCTTGTCTGGAGTGTAGCTTTCTCTCATACGCTGCGCGTATGGGTGAATGCCTAAAATCACCCCGTCTATGTCCTTTTTGAGAAGGGCTTTTAGAAGCGCTTCATCGCTTTTTACAAATAGTTTCATTCAATCAATCCTTTTGATGGACAGGCTCATGCCGTCTCCGATGGAATAAATCTGTGTATCGTAGCCCGGGCAATTTAACACCCAGTGGTTGAATCGATCAATCTTCTTGATGAGCTGACGCGTATTGCGGTTTTTACTTCTTGGCGCGTCTGCTTCAAGCAGTCCGTGAAAAAGAAGGTTGTCCGTAATCACGAGACCACCCTTTCTAACGAGGGGGGCGTACTTTTCAAAGAAACGCTCGCTTTGCGCTTTCGCCGCATCTATGAACAGAAGATCGAAAGGGCCCTTTAACGCGTTTTCATCATACTCAAGCGCGTCCGCTTCAATGAGCGTGATTTGGTTATCCAGGCCTGTTCCTTCAAATGAAGCCTTGGCCTTTTTTTGCATGGACGGGTCTCTTTCGATGGTCACGATTTGAATAGACGGGTCGTTTTTGGCCATCGCAATCGCGCTATAGCCGATGGCGGTGCCGATTTCAAGAACCCTTTTCGCCTGGTTCAAACGAATCATCTGCGATAAAAAACGGCGTCCCTCATCGGTGATGATGGGGACACTGTTTTCTTCTGCATAGAGACTGAGTGTCTTGAGATCTTCATCATGCTTCTGATTCAGGTCATCCAGATAACTCACTGAGGGTCATCTTCTTCTTGGAACGTTTCCAGGACTTCTTCGATGATGTCCCATTCTTCGTCGGTTTCAATCGGGTTCAGGTTGCCACCGTCGGTTTCGGTTTCGTCATAAGACGCGGCGTAAACTTCGTCGCTTTCTCCTGGTTCCTTGTATACGACATAGGATTTTCCGGTCTGGTCGCTTTTGAATGTCAGTACGATTTCATAATCCATTTCGTTGCCTTGTTCGTCAATGACTCTTAAGGTTTTGTCTTCCATGGTTTCACTCTCCTTTATCTATTGAATTTAGGTAATCCTGCAGGATGACGATTGCGGCGTGTTCATCAATCTTGGTCCTGCGTTTTTTCTTTTTCATGTTCTTTTCAATCATCATCGAACTCGCCATGCGTGAGGTGAGACGTTCATCGTAGAGTTTGACGGGGACGTCGGTACGTGTTTCAAGTATCGCCTTGAACGCTTCACAGCTTTCCGCCTGGGGGCCGATGGTGCCGTTCATGTTTTTGGGATACCCGAGGATGATGGTATCGATTGGTTCTTTTTCAAGCAAGTCTAACACCCTCTTTAGGGGCGTATTCGTATCGCCGTTTCTGAACTTGAGGTTTTCAAGCCCGCGGGCGAACTTCCCTTCTCTGTCGCTGATGGCGATGCCGAGTGAGGCATCTCCAAGATCAAGCCCGAGTTTTTTCATCGAGGGTCTCCTTAACATACTGGATGACATCATCAATTTTGGACGTGTCTCTTCCCCCGGCCTGGGCGAAGTCAGGGCGTCCTCCGCCACCACCGCCCGCAATGCGCGCGGCTTCCTTGACGAGATTGCCTGCGTGCACGTCACTTGCGCTTTTCGTGACGAACACGAGTTTGTTATCAACGTGGTCGGCGATGAAGACAACGCCGTCTTTCATGTGTTCCATGAGGCGGTCTGCCAGGGCCTTGACGTCTCTCGGGTTGAGGTCCTCTACTTTGAGGACGAGGTTTCCGTTCTCATCGACTTGGTCAAGATACGTGTCCACTTCATTCAGGCTTGCCTTCTGGCGCAAGTCCGCGTACGTCTTTTCAAGTTTCTTGACGGCTTGCTGGTAGTGTTCAACGTGCTGTCTCATGTTGATGACGTCGCGGTAGCTTCCCTTGATGACGGGCGCCTCTTCAGGTTCAAATGAAAGCTCAATCTCTTCGTTTTCTGCTTTTTCAAGGATATTTTTGGCCTTGTCCTTAAGATGTGACAAGGTGGATTCAAAGCCACGCATGAATTCAGAGATATTTGGCACGCGTCCATTCGCAAGCCCGAGGATTCTATAAATGCCTGAGCCTTTGGATTCGACGCTCACAATCGCGAACTGTCCGATGTCTCTGGTATTGGATACGTGAGTACCACCACAAAGATCAAGTGTGACGCCCATGTTGACCATGCGGACTTCATCGTCGTATTTTTCACCGAATTCAGCGACGGCACCACGTTTCTTGGCTTCGTTCAGATCGACGTGTTCAACGTCGACATCGATCGCTTCTTTGATTTTGTCGTTGACGCAGTCTTCGATTTTTATGAGTTCTTTTTCAGTAGGTAGATCGTAGTGGTTGAAATCGAATCTTAGATAATCAGGGCCTACGAGCGAGCCTTGCTGCATGACATGTTCGCCGAGTTCTTCACGAAGAATACTGAAAAGAATGTGGGTTGCCGAGTGATGGGCTTCAGTCATTTTTCTTGAAGCTTCATCGACATGCAGGGTCACTTCATCGCCTTCTTCAAGGGTGTGGTCCGTGATCATGTGCAGGAACTGCCCGTTTGGCAGTTTCTGTACGTCTTCCACACTGAAGACCTGGTCTCCTTTGACAATGACGCCCTTATCGGAAATCTGTCCGCCGCTTTCAGCGTAAAATGGGGTTTCCTTGGCGACGACACCGTCTTCAAAGACCTTGATGATTCTGCTTGTGACTTCGGTAGTCTCATAGCCTACGAAGAAGCTTTCCTCTTTGAAGTTCAGATACGCTTCGTTCTGGTCATGCATGCCCACGAGATTCTTGCGGGCGTTTCTTGCGCGTTCCTTTTGTTCGGCCATGTGTTTCTTGAAACCTTCTTCATCGACTTCCATACCCGCGCTCTCCGCGTATTCCTTGGTGAGCTCTACTGGGAAGCCGTAGGTATCATAAAGCATGAACGCGTCCGCACCATCGATGATGGTGCCTTCTTTTTCCATGATGTCACTGAGGATTTTTTCACCTTGAGTGAGGGTATCGAGAAACTGTGCTTCTTCCTTTTCAATCATCTTCTTGGCGAAATCCTTGGTTTTTTCAAGGTATGGATAGGTTTCTTTCATCATTGAGACGACGGTATCAACCAACCCTTTCAGGAACGCCCCTTCAATGCCCAGGCTTCTTCCGTGCTTGAGCGCACGGCGCAGCAAGCGTCTTAGGACGTAGCCACGTCCGTCGTTTGAGAATGTTGCGCCGTCGCTAAGTGCGAACACGACGCTTCTTATGTGGTCGGCGATGACTTTGAAAGACATCTGACCTTCATATGATTTGCCGGATAGGGTTTCTAGGTCTTCGATGACGGGGTAGATGAGGTCGGTTTCGAAGTTCGTCTCTACACCTTGCATGATGGTGGCCATGCGTTCGAGCCCCATGCCCGTATCGATGTTCTTGCTCGGAAGTTCAGGGTATTCCTCACGCTTCAAGCCTTCTTTGGCGTTGAACTGTGAAAGCACGATGTTCCAGATTTCCACGTAACGGTCGTTTTCGATGTCCTTTTCAATCATGGAAAGGTCTTCTTTTCCGTAAGCGTCGCCTCTGTCAAAGAAGATTTCCGTGGAGGGTCCGCATGGACCCGGTCCGATTTCCCAGAAGTTTTCATAACTTCTGATGATGTGGGACTTCTCAATGCCGGCTTCGACCCATTTATCATAAGTCTCATCATCACTCGGATACACGGTCATGTAGAGTTTTTCAGGGTCAATGCCGAAGTACTTCTCGTCTGTGAGAATCTCGACTGCCCAGGGAATCACTTCATCGCGGAAATAGTCTCCAATTGAAAAGTTCCCAAGCATCTCGAAGAACGTATGGTGACGGGCGGTTTTCCCGACGTTTTCAATATCGTTGGTACGGATGCATTTTTGCACGTTGACGATTCTCGGGTTGCTTGGAACCTTGGATCCGTCAAAGTAGCCTTTAAGCGGCGCTACGCCCGCGTTGATCCAAAGAAGCGTCGGGTCGTTGATCGGTACCAGACTCGCGCTTTCTTCCACTTTATGCCCTTTGGCCTTGAAAAATTCAAGCCAGGTCTTTTTAATGTCGTGTCCACTCAAATGGTTCATACAATCACTCCTCAATTAATAAAAAAACGTCCCTAAAAACATGTAAGGACGAATTGCTCCGCGGTACCACCTTGCTTCATAAGCACTCAAACCAATAACGCCTGGGCCGCGGATGGGTTTGTCCATCTCTCCGGAGTAGCTTCAATGATCATGTGAGTCACTTGCACCAACCGTGACCTCTCTTGTTCACATGAAGACATTTACTATTCTCCATCTTCGATTTACACCATATTATACCGAATTAAGACAGGCATTGCAAGGGCGAGAACTCGACAATTTCAATGCTCAGAATGAAAACAAGAACACTTTAACGTCCTTGTTTGTTGATTGGCTCCATGAGCATGTCCACATGGGTTTTAAGCAAGGCCTTTTTCTCTTTTTCACTCAGTGCCTTGAACGATTTTTGAGGAGGCAACAGCACGTAGGAGACAAGCAAACCCACGATGACTCTTGATAAGGCTTCCGTGTCCATTAAAAGCGCGTGATGATCCTTGTGATTTTCAAGGACTTTTTTCAACGCTTTGAATACAATCGTTGAGAAGTTCAAGTCTTCAGGCAGGTTGCCTGAAAGACTTTCCCTGATGACAAGGGCCATGAGATCACTTGATTCACTCATGACACTCAGTCTTTCTTCAAGCAGTGTTTCAAAGAAGGTTTCCGTCTTCAGGGTGCTATCGAGTTTCGAGTCCAAAAACGATGGTTTCAAATGGGTTCTGACGGCCTGTTCA
>JASMTQ010000019.1:0-22829 GCA_041694275.1 Caryophanales bacterium | reverse complement strand
CAATAGATGATTCCATAGATTCGCTTGATGAATAAGCGAACGCACTCAAGGAAAAAATCACTCAAATCGACAAGGACCCAGCCATCAAGGATACCGCGTCCTACGCATTTCAGATGCTTGATTCCTTGAAAAAGAAACGCAAATCCAGTGATTTCAAGCGCTTGAAAACAGCTTCAACACCCATATGACGAGCCACAAGGATGCCCTCAGGAAAACCAAAAAGGCCATGGACGACGCACTGAATCCCGCACTCAAAGCGTATGAACGCTTCCTTAAAAAGGTCTCTGTCTCACAAAATAAAACCTTCAAGCAGCTCAAAAAACAAAAACAGGATAAACTAAAAGATATTCTCAAAGACATTGAATCCCGTTATCAAAACGACCTTTAAGAGGCAGAAATGCCTCTTTTTTCTTGCAAAAAAAAGACCGCTTTTGGCGGTCTTCAAACACTTATTTGAGTTCACTAAGAAAGCTTTTGCCGTGATCAGGCATGGTGACACTGAAGTTGTCTGAAATGGTCGCGCCGATATCGGCGAACGTTTCACGTACAGGCAGTGCCTTCCCTTTAAGGGATGGTGAATAGACAAGGAGTGGCACGTATTCACGCGTGTGGTCCGTACCCGTGTGAGTCGGATCGTTCCCGTGGTCCGCGGTCACCATCAAGAGGTCATCTTCTTTCATTTCCTTCATGAGCACTTCAAGCTCTGCGTCGAAGGCCTCCATGGCTTTTTTGTAGCCGGCAGGATCGCGGCGGTGTCCGTATTTCGCGTCAAAGTCCACAAGGTTCAAATAGGCAAGCCCTTCAAAAGAGCGCTTGGCATATTCGGTGAAGTTGGCCATGCCTTCGTCGTTGTCCTTTTGTCTCTTGCTTTCCGTGATGCCTTCCCCGTCATAGATGTCTTCAATCTTGCCAAAGGCGGCCACGGTATACCCTGCTTCTTCAAGGTAGTTGAGCGTGGTTTTGCCATATGGTTTGAGTGCGTAGTCATGACGGTTCGCAGTTCTTTCAAATCCGTTTTCCGCGTCTCCTTTGAAAGGACGGGCGATGATTCTTCCAAGTGTGTATGGGTCTTCTCTTGTAAGTTCACGCGCGGTTTCACAGATGTCATAGAGTTCTTCAACGCTTACAACATCCTCATGTGCCGCAATTTGAAGTACGCTGTCTGCGGACGTATAAACGATCAAATCACCGGTTTCAACGTGGTGAGGTCCAAGTTCTTTGATGATTTCAGTGCCGCTTGCGGCTTTGTTGCCGACAATGGAGCGGCCGCTTTTCTCTTCAAGTTTTTTGATGAGACTTTCAGGGAAGCCTGTATCGGTGAAGGTTCTAAACGGTGTCTCGATTTTCAGCCCCATGATTTCCCAGTGGCCGGTCATGGTGTCTTTACCGTTTGAAATTTCAGCCATTTTTGTATAGCTTCCAATCGTGTCCTTGACTTTCGGAACACCAGGAATATCACTCAGGTTCCCATAGCCCAGACTCGCCATGGTTGGAAGGGTGATGCCACCCTCACTAAGTGCTATGTTTCTGATGGTGTTGGTGCCTTCGTCACCGAAATCCTTTGCATCGGGCAAAGCACCGATGCCGACACTGTCAATGACGATGGTGAAGATTCTTTTGAACATAGTAATCAATCTCTCCTTTTATATGCATGCGGATGGAATTTGTCGTAAACCGCAATGAGTTGTTGTTTGTTGATGTGGGTGTAGATTTCCGTGGTCGATACGTCGGTATGACCAAGCATTTCCTGTACGAAGCGTAGATCCACGCCCGCTTCCAGCATGTGGCTTGCGAAGCTGTGTCGAAGGGTATGGGGACTCACGGTTTTTTCAATACCCGCTTTTACTGCAAGGCGCTTTAGAATCTTGAAAAAACCCACGCGGCTGATCACGCCACCTCTGTTATTGAGAAATACATAAGGCGTTGGGTTTTTCGAAAGTTTGAGTCGTCCATACTCGAGATAGCTTTTAAGGGCCTTTTGCGCTGAGGAGCCAATCGGAACGATTCTTTCCTTGTTGCCTTTGCCCGTCACATTCACGAACCCTTCGTTGATGTGAAGGTCATCGGTGTGAAGGTTTGTGAGTTCGCTTATTCGAACCCCACTTCCATAAAGCATTTCAAGCATCGCAAGATTTCTGATTTCAAGAGGCGTTTCTCCTCTTGAGGCTTCGATCAGTCTGTCCATTTCCTCGATGGTGAGGATTTCAGGAAGATGCGCTTCCTTTTTGGGACGATGCACCGTCAAAATGACATTGTCATCCACGAGTTTCTCATCGAGCATGAACTGATGAAATGCCTTTATGGCGGATAGTTTCCTCGATACTGTCGATGGGGCGCGTTTTTTCTTCCTGAGTGTCATTATATAACGATTGACGGTTTCCTTGGTGATGGACGCGGGATTTTTTATTTCACGCTTCAAAAGATAATCCACATAGCCCCCTACATCTGCAAGGTAGGCACTAAGGGAATGTTTTGACAGTCTTGATGTCGATTTGAGTTCGTATTCGTACTCTTTTAAAAGCTGTTTCAACATACCGTCACGTCCTTAAAGTTTCATAAATACTTCATTGCCAAGGAAAAGCCCTTTGCGGGTGAATTTGAGATGACCCTTTTCAATTTCAAGGAGGCCATTTTCAAGTGATTCATGAAGCATTTCAAACGCTTCGAGCAATGAAACGCCAAAGCGGTTTTCAAACCAATCCATATCGACGCCATTCATGAGCCTGAGGCCCATAAGGAGGGCGTCTTTCATGGGTTCCAGTGGATAATGTTCCATCACTGGATATTCACCGTTTTCAATGCGCTCGTTGTATTTTTTGATGCTTTTGACATTGTAAAACCGCCTGCCTCGCCAGTTGGAATGGGCACCAGTGCCTACACCCAGGTAGTCATGGGATTTCCATACCATGGTGTTGTGAACAGATTCAAAGCCAGGACGGGCGAAGTTGCTGATTTCATAGTGGTTGAAGCCCTTTTCTACTAGTGTGTCAATCACGGTTTCAAACATGGACGCTTCAAGATTCTCACTTGCAGGCTGAACGAGCCCTTTGTCAATCCAAAGCGCCAGTGCGGTGCCTTCTTCGATGATGACACTGTAATAAGATACATGGCTCAAATCCAGTTGCAACGCTCTATCAATGTCATAATTGAGTTCTTCAAGGGTTTGGCCGGGTATCGCAAAAAGCAAATCCAGATTGATGTTTGTGATTCCCGCTTCTTTTAAATTGAAAACGGCTTTATCTATATCTTCAGGGGTGTGGGTTCTTTTTAAAAACCTGAGATGTTTTTCGTTGAAACTCTGTGCCCCAAGTGATACGCGGGTAATGCCTAAAGATTTCAAAAGCTCTGCGAACCTTGGGGTGACATCGCCTGGGTTCGCTTCAATGGTGATGTCTATGACTTCTCTTAGTCCTACACTCTTCTTTAGTGTCTTGAAAAGGCCTACTAAATCCTCTTCATCGAGAATGCTCGGGGTTCCACCACCGATGAATATCGAAGTGACGTTTGAAAGCTCGGATTCGTGTGACTGGATTTCTGTTATGAGGTTTTTCATGTAACGCTTGCGTTTTTGTGGTTTGGTGATTTCCTTCGCAAAGTCGCAGTACGCGCAAATCTGCGCGCAAAAAGGGATGTGGATATAAAGTGCGTCCATATCAATCATCAAGCGAGAGAACCGAGAGGAAGGCTTCTTGTGGGACTTCGACGCTTCCTACGTTCTTCATGCGCTTTTTACCCTCTTTTTGTTTTTCAAGGAGTTTCTTCTTCCTTGAGATGTCTCCCCCATAACACTTGGAAAGGACGTTTTTGCGCATCGCCTTGATGGTGCTTCTGGCGATGATTTTGTTGTTGATGGAGGCTTGTATTGGAACTTCGAACATATGTCTTGGAATGATTTCCTTGAGTTTTTCCGCAATCGCTTTTCCGCGTCTGAATGCGAAATCACGGTGAACGATGACGCTTAATGCGTCGACTTTTTCACCGTTGATAAGAATGTCCATTTTGACGAGCTTGGAGGCTCTTCTTCCCTTGAATTCATAATCGAAGGACGCGTAGCCTTTTGAAGAAGACTTGAGCTTGTCGAAGAAATCATAGACAATTTCAAGAAGCGGCAGATCATAGAGAATCTGTACGCGGTTGTCGTCAATGTATTCCATGGTATCGAATTCTCCGCGCTTGCTCTGGCAGAGTTCCATAATGTTTCCAACGTATTCCTTGGGACACATGATGGTCGCATGGACAAAGGGTTCTTCTATTTTGTCAATGAACTGAGGTTCTGGCATGTCCGCGGGATTGTCGATGACCTTGGTCGATCCGTCGTTCATGTGAACACTGTAGATTACAGAAGGTGCGGTCGCAATCAGTTCAAGGTTGAATTCTCTTTCGAGTCTTTCCTGGACGATTTCCATATGGAGCATGCCGAGAAATCCGGTTCTGAAGCCAAACCCGAGCGCCTGAGAATTTTCCGGTTCGTATTTGAGGGAGGCGTCGTTCAGTTTTAAACGTTCGAGCGCTTCGCGTAAATCGTTGTAGCGGTTGGCATCAGTTGGGAACAGTCCGCAAAATACCATGGGCGTGAGTTCTCTATACCCTGGAAGTGGCGTGCTTGCAGGGTTTTCTATATGGGTGATGGTATCACCCACGCGTACGTTTTCAACGGATTTTATGGACGCGACGACGTAGCCTACATCGCCTGGGCCCAGGTAGTCTCTGGGTTGTTGTTTCGGGGTGTTGACACCGACTTCAAGGACGGTGTATTCCTTTTCGTTGGCCATCATGCGAATGGTATCACCCTTTTCAATCATGCCTTCAACCACGCGGATTGAAGGAATAACACCGCGGTAGGGATCATAGATGGAATCGAAAATAAGCGCCTGAAGCGGGGCTTCAGGGTCGCCTTTTGGAGCTGGTGCATAGTCGATGAGGCGGTCAAGAATTTCATCAATGCCCTTGCCTTCCTTGGCGCTTGCAAGGATCGCTTCTTCTCCAGGAATGCCCAAAATATCTTCGATGTCTTTCTTGACACCTTCCACATTTGCACTTGGAAGGTCGATCTTGTTGATGACAGGGATGATTTCAAGGTCATTATCAAGCGCGAGATAGACATTGGCCATGGTCTGGGCTTCGATGCCCTGCGCCGCGTCAATGACCAAAAGGGCCGTCTCACAGGCGGCCAGGCTTCTGGATACTTCATAGGCGAAATCGACGTGCCCCGGTGTATCAATAAGATGCAGGGTGTAGATTTCATCGTCGGTATGCGTGTATTTGATTTCCACCGCGTTGAGTTTGATGGTGATGCCGCGTTCTCTCTCAAGATCCATGGAGTCGAGAAGCTGGGCTTTCATCTCACGGGTGGTGATGGATTTCGTTTTTTCTAAAATTCTGTCCGCAAGCGTGCTTTTCCCATGATCGATATGCGCGATGATGGAAAAGTTGCGGATGGTTTTCTGGTGGGCCTTTACGGCCTCGATTGAGGGTTTAGCCATTGTGTTTACTCCTTTCAAGGCGTACACTATATTCTACCTTAAATGGGCTTTATTATCAAACATAGCGTAAGTAAAAAAGACGCCGGAAGGCGTCTTTTTATAAGACCTCGCGTCCCATAAGCCATGTTCTGTACCCTTACGGGTGACAATCATCTATCTGCGCTTACACGCCTCCGCCCTAAGTTCATTTCCTCAGGCAGAGTGCCCCTACCAAGTTTGGGTTGCTAGCTCATGGGGTTTACCCGTTCCACTTCCACACTTGCGTGTGAAACTCGTCTCTGTGGCACTTTTAAAGGTACTAAAAACCCAGTGGGCTTTTTTCCCGGCCGTCGCCATAAGGCGCACCGCGTTATGGTTTCCGCGATCATGAACACTACAGACGTCTCAGTCTGTGCTAGCATGGACTTTCCTAACCTTCTATGAAGGCTCGATTGTCAGGACGCGAGGTCTTTTTACATTATACACCAATTAATGGTTAATCTAAAGGTGCTTATTTATTTTCTTTTGACTGTGATTTTTTCTTGTCTTCCGGTTTTGGAAGGACCGCTTTGTGTGATAGGTCGATGCGGCCTCTGTCGTCGATGCCGATGACTTTCACTTTGAGCGTGTCGCCGACGTTTGCGACATCGGATGTTTTTTCTACGCGCCCGTGGGCGAGTTTTGAAATGTGGCAAAGTCCTTCGGTTCCAGGCCATAGTTCCACAAAGCAGCCATACGCTTCAACGCGTTTGACTTTACCATCGTAGATTTCGCCGACT
Organism: Caryophanales bacterium; assembly: GCA_041694275.1. Classification (GTDB taxonomy): domain Bacteria; phylum Bacillota_I; class Bacilli_A; order Izemoplasmatales; family Izemoplasmataceae; genus M55B118. The sequence goes on along the minus strand of JASMTQ010000019.1, from coordinate 16,588 downwards.
TTCGCAACGCGAACGATGTCTTCAATTTCCTTGAGGGCGTTATTGATGGGTTCGACGCGTTCATGCATGATCGTGACGCGACCGTCTTGTTCGATGTCGATTTTGACATCGTCGTTGTTTTCAACGATTTTGGAAATCATCTTGCCGCCTGGGCCGATGACATCGCGGATCTTGTCAGGGTCGATGACCATGATTTTGACCTTCGGTGCATTTTCAGCGACTTCAGGACGTGCTTCAGGAATGGCACTGAGCATGTTGTCAAGAATTTCCAGGCGTCCGATTCTAGCCTGTTCAAGGGCTTCTTTGAGCATGTCTTTAGATAGGCCTTCAATCTTGATGTCCATTTGAAGGGCGGTGATGCCGGTTTTGGTTCCTGCGACTTTGAAGTCCATGTCTCCGAGGTGGTCCTCAAGACCCTGGATATCGGTGAGTACGCGGTAGTTCTCGCCTTCTTTGATGAGACCCATCGCGATTCCCGCGACCGGTGCGTCGATTGGAACGCCCGCAGCCATAAGACTCATGCAGCCCGCACAGATGCTTGCCTGTGAAGTTGAACCGTTGCTTTCCAGGATTTCTGATACGACACGGATGGTGTATGGGAAATCCTCTTCGTTTGGAAGGACTTGAAGAAGGGCGCGTTCACCAAGGGCTCCGTGTCCGATTTCGCGGCGTTTTGGAGGTCCGTAGCGGCCGGTTTCACCCACACTGTAAGGCGGGAAGTTGTAGTGAAGCATGAAGCGTTTGTTGTCCGTATCACCAAGACCGTCGATGATTTGGTGTTCACCGAGGGCGCCAAGTGTCGTGGTACTCAAGGCCTGGGTCTGTCCACGGGTGAAAAGGGCGCTTCCGTGTGTTTGTTCGAATATGTCTACTCTGCTTGAGAGAGGACGGATTTCTGTAAGTTTGCGACCATCGGGACGGATTTTGTCTTCAACGATGCTTCTACGCACTTCGTTTTTGACGAAATCATCAATCATGTCCTTAAGGGTGCTTGCGATGGTTTTTCTTTCTTCTTCGGTTGATTCGGTGTAGGTGTTTTCAACGTTTTCATCCACTTCGTCTTTGAGTTCGCGGATGAGGTCGCCTCTTTTTTCACGGTCATAGGTTCTAACCGCTTCAATGGCACGGTCCTTGTAGTTCTTGTTTGCGTCTTCAAGATACGTTTCATTTGGGGCTTCAGGAACGTAGGTTTCTTTTTCTTCACCAAGTTCGTCAACGATTTCCTCTTGGAAAGCGCAAAGTTTCTTGATCCATTCATGTGCGAACATGATTGCGTCAAGCATGGTTTCTTCATCGACTTGTTTCGCACCGGCTTCAACCATGTTGATGGCGTCCTTGGTTCCAGCGACAATAAGATCGATATCGGAATAGGTAAGATCTTCTTCTGTTGGATTGAGTACGAATTCTCCTTCGACACGTCCAACCTGCACACCGGCAATCGGACCATCAAATGGAAGATCAGAAAGCATCAAGGTAAGCGAGCTTCCAAGCATCGCGGCCATTGGTGGTGAATAATCAACGTTTCCGCTCATGACGGTGTTGATGATTTGCACTTCTTTTCTGTACCCGTCTGGGAAAAGTGGACGGATTGGTCTGTCGATAAGACGCGCAGTGAGTGTTTCAAGGTCGCTTGGGCGGCCTTCACGCTTCAAAAATCCACCAGGGATTTTTCCTGCGGCGTAGAGTTTCTCCGTATAGTTTACAAGCAGTGGGAAGAAAGGAAGGGTAGTTGCCTCTCTTGATGCCTGCATGACGCTTAGAACACCGGTATCGTTGTACCGGATGAGTGCTGCGGCTGTTGCCTGTTTGGCAAGTTCGCCGATTTCTACGACGAGCTTTCTGCCATTGAAGTCCATCTCGAATTTTCTGGCTTCTGTCATTGTTTTGTTTCCTCTTTTCTTTAACTATTATTATCTTTAATCATAATATCATAAATTATGCTTTTCGTATAGAGTTAGGTCGGTATATATAGAAAAAACGCAAGGGGTGATTGCGTTATTTTCTGAGGATTCCATGCCCACCATACACAGGCTTGGTTTCATTGATGGTGATCATCATCTTGCCTTCGAACGATTTGATGAGTTTGACGGTTTTCTCCATTTTCTTTCTTGGGACGTGCATATAGAGAATCTCGCGTCTTTCATCACGCCCATAAGCATCCGTTGCGGTGACACCAAAGCCCATATTCCTAAGTGCGATTGAAATTTCCTTGCCTTTGGATTTTGGTACGACAGCTTCGATTTTCACAGTACCAAGGCCAAGCCGGCTTTCAAAAATGCTGCCGAAGTAGTTTCCAAACGCAAAGGCGAGGGCGTACACGATGACCTTGAAAGGATCTTCAGTGACATCAACAAGCACGGTTGCGGTCAATACCACCCAGATGAGCACTTCGAAAAAGCCGATAATGCTCCCTTTTATTTTTTCGCCTTTGGTAATCATCACGATTCTTACAGTCGCCATTGACACTTCAATGATTTTGACGATGAAGATAATCAGATAAAGCAGTAATGCTGGGAATTCAGCCAAAAAGTCTGACATGCGAAGCCTCCTATGCCTTTTCGTGTACAGAATGGCCATTGATAAAGACCTTTTCCGGACGGGTCATGATATTGAAAAGATCATTGTCCCAAATGACAATGTCTGCGTCTTTGCCAGTTTCAAGGGAGCCGACGCGGTCGTCGATGCCGTTGATTCTGGCGGCGTTGATGGTGATGGCTTCCATGGCGGTTTTGACGCTGAGTCCGTGTTTGATGTAAAGCGCGGCCTGAATGAGCGTGCTTTCAGTAGTTATGACAGGGTGATCGGTCATGATTGCGAAGGGGACGCCCGCTTTTTCAAGGGTGGCGCCGCTTTCAAACGACTTGTTGACGAGTTCGTATTTGGACGCGTGGCCAAGTGTCGGACCCAAAATTAGCGGTACACCGCTTTCTTTGATGGCTTCTGGGATAAGGTACGCTTCAGTGGCGTGTTCCACGCTCATGTCAAGCCCAAATTCCCTGGCAATGCGTATCGCGGTCATGATGTCGTCGCTTCTGTGCGCGTGAATCTTGACCTTGAGGCCGTCAAAGACACGGGAAAGACTGTGCAGTTTCATGTCAAAGGTCGGTTTCTTGGCGTCTTCTCCACCGTTTTCATAGCGTTTCATCTGCTCGTGGTAATCACGGGCTTTCATGAGCCATTCGCGGATGAGGGCGGCTGTGGCCATTCTTGTAGCCGGAGCTTTTTGTTTGCCCGAATAGACTCTTTTTGGATTTTCACCAAGCGCCATTTTCATGCTGACTTCTTCTCTTAGCATCATCTCATCAACTGTGTTTCCAACTGTTTTAAGCGCTGTGAAGGTTCCGCCAATCGCATTGGCGCTTCCTGGACCTGTAACAACCGTGGTGATGCCGCTTTCTCTTGTATACTTGAAGGCGGTGTCCTTGGGATAGACACTGTCAAGGCCTCTTAGTTCAGGGGTGATCGGGTTGGTCATTTCGTTGGCGTCGTTGCCTTCAAACTGAATGCCTTCTTCCATGATGCCGATATGACAGTGAGGATCGACGAGTCCCGGAGTCACGATTTTTTCTTCGGCGTCAATGATGGTAGCATTCTTGAAACGGCTGGGATCGAAGGTTCTTCCGACTTCACTGATTTTGCCGTTTTCAAAGGCGACATAGCCGTTTTCTCCGTTGATTTTGTTCATGGTGTAGAGTGTGGCGTTTTTGATGATATGCATTTAATCTTCCTCTCTTTTATCGTTGTTCTTAGTGCTGCTTGGTCGTTCTCTTAGATGTTCCTTTTCTTCTTCTTCAAGTTCGGGCATTGGGGCTCTTTGTTCCTTGATGTATTGGGCGGTTGATCGAAGCATTCCGGTAATCGGAATGGCCAGGATGATGCCGACCACGCCAAGTAGATACCCAAAGAATATGAAGGCACTCAGTACGAGCAAAGGATGTATTTTTGTTTCATTGGACATGATGATGGGTTGAAGCAAATTGTTTTCTAGTACCTGGAGAATGATGACGATGACCAGTGTCATGATCGGAGCGAGTTCTCCAAAGGCGAGGGTGGAATCGGTTAGACTGTATAAAAAAGGAACGAGCGAACCGATGAACGGTCCGATGTAGGGAACGATGTCAAAGAATCCGATCATGAACCCAAAGAATATCGAGCGTTCGCCAAATCCCATGATGAAAAACACAATGGATGAAATGATGGTCATGATGATCATGGTCGCAAACCGGCCATTGAAATACTGTTCGGTTACATAATTTGCTCGCTTGGTGAGTTCAATCGCGTGATAACGGTATTTTTTTGGGACCATGGCCATGAGGCTTTCATAGATCCGCTGACGGTCATTCAAGATAAAGAACAGGAATACCGGGACAAGCACAATGGTAATGAGTATGGTACTTATGCTTTCAAACACGCTTATGTAATCGACTGGAATCGTTTCAATGACATCAAAACTAAGCAGCGACTGAAGGCGGTCGTATACGGGAACGAGGATGTCTCTTGAGTTGAAGAATTCTTCAACGGCCGCGCTGACATCCGGCCAGTCCTCTTCAATAAACGTCACACCCTGTTCATAGATCAGTATACCGATGTAGCGGGCAAAGAAGAAAAACAAGACAGCAGCCGCCACAAACAAAAGAACCGTGTTCACGATGCGGTATTTGAAGTGAAGTTTTTTCTCCATGAATCTGAATAGAGGCGCTACGAGATAACTGATGAACAGCGCAATTGAAAACGGTAAAAGGATTGCAACGAAGGCATCCATGAACCGGGCTATGAAATTTCCGAATACGAGTTTTATTAGCCATATACTAGCAAGGGTCAATGTGAGTATGCCCAGTTTAAGCAGCCATTCATGAAGTTTTTCACGATGTTTCATGGTCTTTTCCTCCTTTTCACTCACTACCATTATAAGGGAAAGGCTTTGTTTGTGAAAGAGGAAAGCGGTAGCTCTATAAAAAAATAAGCGCCTGAGCGCTTATTTTGGTTTTAGCGTTTTAGTCCGAGTTTTTTAAGAAGGTTACGGTAACGTTGGATGTCTTTTTCCTTCAGGTAATTCATGAGGTGACGCCGACGTCCGACCTTCATAAGAAGTCCACGACGTGAGTGGTGGTCTTTCTTGTGGGTTTTGAGATGGGTGTTCAGTTCAGTGATTTCCTTTGTAAGGACTGCGACCTGAACTTCCGGAGAGCCTGTGTCATTGTCTTTAAGACGGAACTCTTCGACGATTTTTTGTTTCTCTTCTTTTGTAAGTGCCATTTGATTTCCTCCTATTTTTTATATTGACCCCTATGTCTCAGTACGACGCTGGAGAACGTTGAACCGTGAGATAGGCGCAGATGATATTATAGCACACCTTGGCATTAATGCAAGTGTTTTGTGGAATTATGGCAGTCTTTTTTCATGGTATGCTTTGAGAGATGCCTTGGCATCTATCACATCCTGATCGATTTGACTGATCAGCGCTTCTTTTGAATCAAACGCGATTTCACCGCGAAGTCTCTTGATGAAGACGAGGCTGATCGACGCCGCGTAGATATCCTCTTCAAAATCGAAAATAAAGCTTTCCACACTGAGGGTGTTTTGTTTGTTGAGGGTAGGGTTGTAGCCGATGCTGCTCACTGAATCGTGCCAGTGACCGTTGACATATGTCCTGGTAGCGTAAACCCCTTTTCTCGGGATGAGATAATCATGGGTGTCTATATTCGCCGTTGGATATCCGATGCTCCGGCCTTTTTTGGATCCGTGGATGACCGTGCCATCTATCGTGTAGTATTCACCGAGCACCGATGGCACCAGGTCAACCATGCCTTCGTGAATGGCGGCTCTTATGGCGGTTGAGCCTATCTTGTCTCCGTGGTGGGTCTGTTTGTCAAGCACGATGGTTTTAAAGCTCGATTGTTTTTCAAGCAAATCTTTTGTACCGCTTGCCTTGTAGCCGAAGGTGAAATCAAAGCCACATACGAGGATGCGTACGTTTCTTAGAAACTCATCAATGAATTTCTGTGGATCCATTGCGGCTTTTTCCCTGTCGAAACGGATGAGATAAAGAATGTCTATGTCGTAACTTTCAATTTTCTTTATTTTTCTTGAAAGCGGTGTGATGTATTTGTAGTCGATGGACTGAAGGACGCTTTTGGGGTGCTTGTCAAAGGTGATGACCGCGGATTTGAGTCCCTGTTTTCTAGCCTGGTGTTTCATGGTGTGTATCAAAGTCTGGTGGGCTTTGTGAACACCGTCAAAAAAGCCGATCGCGGCGGCGACTTCTTCTTTTGGCGTGTTGTGATCAAGTTTTATGACTTTCATGGTTAGCCCCCTTTGATAAAGACTTTTTTAGGCTTGTAAAGTCCGTCTTCTTTATATTTGTATATGGCAATGAGCGCCCGAGACTGATCAAGCATTCTTATGAAGGGGTCTCGTGATGTAAGTGCGAGTGGCTTGCCGTGGGAAATATCTTTTGCCATCGATGGATCAGCAACGACTTCAGTCAGGTGGGACAACGCTTCATTCATGCTCATAAGTGAAGGGGATCCCTCTTTTAGCGTCTTCATCGTGACGCTGTCTTCGATGGTGAAATTCCCAGCACTTGTTCTGTGAATCATGGTGGTATGTGCAACCGTGCCTAGCGCCATTGCCAGGTCTTCTGCGAGTTTTCTCACGTATAGCCCTTTTGAAGCGTACACTTCAAAGCGCGCATACACACGTCCGTCTTTTTCACTTGGCTCATTCATGCGGACGAGATCGTAGACTGTGAGTCTTCTGGGTGCTACCTCAGGCATGGGTTTTCCCTCGCGTGCGTACTCATATAGTTTCTTGCCTTTCACCTTGATGGCGGCGTAGGCGGGTGGTTTTTGATAGTAGGTGCCTTTAAATGTCTCAAGTGCGTTATCAAGTTCATCGGTATCGATTGCATGGCCCAGGTTTTTCTTTGTGACCTCGCCCGCATGATCAAGGGTGTTCGTTGCCAGGTTGAAACAGACCTCGAATTCGTAGCGCTTGTCGTCCTGATTGAGAAATTCAAGGATGCGGGTCGCCTTGTTGATGGCGAGTACCAGGACGCCTGAGGCTTCAGGATCAAGCGTGCCTGAATGGCCGACTTTTCGTGTATTGAAAGCACGCCGCGCAATGTTTACACAGTCGTGTGAGCTATAGCCTTTTGGTTTGTTTAAAATGAGAATGCCGTCCATATCTATCACCTTGTTTATTATACATTAAAGCCACGCGAAACCCAATTGAAAATTCGCATAAAAAAAAGCCTTTTTCAAGGCTTTTTTTGTCTTTATGCGCCGCGAACCCAGTCAACAAGCGCATCCTTGGGCATGAAGCCCGCTTTTTGTGCAGCGACTTTGCCGTCTTTAAGCACAAATAGTGAAGGAATGCCTTGCACACCATATTGTTGTGCCAAACCGATATTTTCATCGACATTGACTTTTACAACTTTGATGTCGTCGTTTTCGCTATCAACTTGTTCTACAACAGGGCCTAGCATTTTGCAAGGGCCACACCAGTCAGCGTAGAAATCGAGTAGGACAAGTCCTTCTTTTACATTTTCATCCAAGTTTGAACTGTCAGCATATACAATTGCCATATAAATCTCCTCCTTTATTTAATTCAAGTCCATTATACAAATTAAAACGCGAGATTACAATCAAATTGCTTATTCTCGAAAACATTTGGTTCGCTAGTCGAAATAGACGACCGTCGCACCCTGTCCGCCTTCTCCCGCTTCACCGTCGCGGTGTCTTTTGACCATTGGGTGTTTCTTCACATAGTCCTTGACCATTTTCCTAAGCGCCATGGTGCCAAAACCATGGATGATGGTTGCGTATGGTTGATTGGATATGGCGATGTCATCAAGGTATTTTTCAAGTGTGTCACGGGCTTCTTCAACACGCATGCCGCGGAGATCCAAAGACTTGTTTACGGTCTTCCTGATGGTTTTTCCACTTGGGGCGGGCTGGGTTTTTTTGGTTTCAGGTTTTCTCTTGATGAGCTCAAGTTCATCTTCAGAGAAGACACTTTTAAGCGTGCCCATGTTGACCAGCCATCCGTTTTTCTGTTTTTCAACGAGTTCACCCGGCCGGTTGTATTTTAAGACGCGGACGGTGTCTCCCTTTTCTAAAGGTCTTTCTGGCGCTTTGGCTTTTTCTTCGGTAGTTGTATTCAAACTTTTTACGTCGTGTTTTTTCTCGGCGAGTTCATGTTGTTTGAACGACGTTTCCTTCATCATTTCAAGTTCTTCTATGAGACTGTTAGCCTTGTCTTTCATCCGTTTCATTTCCTTGGCGTTTTCAAGACGGATGGTCTCTCTTAGGCGGTCTTTTTCATTTTGAAGGCTTTCTTTCAGGTTGATGATGTTCGATTTTTCTTTAAAGAGATGTTCGTTGAGATCTTCATAGCGTTTGAGTTCACGGTCGACTTTCTTGCCTTCCTGTTTGAGTTTGTCGATGAGATCAGAGACTTCGCTTTTAGACGTGTAGACGTCGTTTTCCGCGTTCTTGACGATGGCCTCAGGCAGACCGAGTCTTCTTGAAATAAGGAAAGCATGGGATTCACCCGGGGTTCTAAGGAGCAGTCTGTAAGTCGGTTTCAACGTGGTTTCATCAAACTCCACGCTTGCGTTCATGACAAATTCCTTCGTATAGGCGAAGGCTTTGAGTTCAGGGTAGTGCGTGGTCGCAACGACAAGGGAATGTTTGTTTAAAAGGGCTGTTAGAATACTCATGGCGAGGGCGGAGCCTTCTTTTGGATCGGTGCCGCTTCCCACTTCATCAAGAAGGATGAGCTGGTCGTCATCGTAGTGTTTTAAAATGTCTGCGACGCGCTTCATGTGGGAAGAGAAGGTTGAAAGCGACTGTTCGATGGACTGTTCATCTCCGATATCCGCGCGGATGGATTTGAAGGGTTTGATGACACTGCCTTCAAGCGCGGGGATAAGCAGGCCGCTTTGGCCCATGATTTGAAGCAGACCCACGGTTTTGAGCGTAACGGTCTTCCCACCGGTGTTGGACCCGGTGATGATCATCATCTTGTCCCCTTCATCGAAAGTGATGGTGTTTGCGACAACTTCGGATTTCTCGATGAGTGGATGACGGGCCTTGATAAGATGGATGGTATCACCGATGGTTGGCAGGTACGATTCGCTTTGGTAGGCATAAAGCGCCTTCGCAAAGACGAAATCAAGCCATGTGATATTGTCGTCGTTGTATTTGAGTGAATCGTGTTGTGTGGCAACGCTGCCTGAAAGCCAGGTTCTAATAGCGTCCATTTCCTTTTTTTCATCCGCTTCAAGCTGAGCTTTTTTAGCCCCTTGTTCACGCACGCTTTCAGGTTCTATGTAGATGGTTTCTCCACTTGAAGAATAATCGAGCGCTGTCCCTTTGATTGCGTTTTTATCAGACGCCTTCACAGGTAGAACGTAGCGATCATAGCGAAGGGTGACAAGCTGTTCGCTAAGATGACTCTTTTTTTGTCTTACGAGATCATCAAGGGTTTTCTTGATGCGTTTTTTGGTGGTGCTAAGAGACTGTCTTATGCTTCTTAGTTTGTCTGAAGCACTGTCTTTCATCGAACCATCCGTGTCATAGACGCCTTGAATGGTTTTTCTTAGGTCACTTAAGGGTTCGATGTTTTTAGCGTAGGCGGTAATGCTGAATTTTTCATCGATGGTTTCTTCAAACGTGAGCATGGTTCTTTTGATTTTGACGGCGGTTTCCAGGTGGTTGAGAATGTCAAGCAGAGACTGGTCGTCAAGCGTTCCTCCGATGGACGCGCGTTTGATGGCGTCCTTGATTGGGCGGATGCCTCCAAAAGACGGTTCGTGGTTGTGCCTTAGATATACACTCGCTTCATCCGTCTCTTTAAGATGTTTTTCTATGAGCGGTTTATCAGAAAAAGGGTGGAGCCTTCCTGCGAAGTCTTTTCCACCTACGGTTTTCGCTTTATCCGAGACGTGCTTCCTTATCTTGTCAAATTCCAAAATGTCCATATCGAATTCCATGTCATCACTTCTTTCCGCTATCATTTTAACAAATTTCATGGTAAAATACAGTAAAGGAAGTGAAAAACATGAACTTTGTATTAACTTTGAATATTCGTCAGATAGATGTCATGCTTGACTTCTACAAAGCCTATATAACGACGTACCGTGAAGGCAGTGTTATTGCGAGGATTAAAGACGAAGGACTAACGATTACGATTTACACTTCACACAAAGTCATGTTCCAAGGCAAACGGGCTGAAGAAGTCTTTTTCTATTGGCACGACATGCTCGGTCTTGAACCGCCTGAAACAGAAAAAAAAGACGAAGTTAAAGAAGAAAGCGTTGATTTTTATCATCCTTCAATTGGCAGTGACGAATCAGGTGTGGGAGATTATTTCGGACCCCTTACCGTCGCGGCGGCTTATGTTGATGAGACCCATATCGAGAAGTTAAGAAAACTGAAAATCCAGGATTCCAAAACCCTTTCCGATGACATGATACGTTCCATTGCGCCGAAAGTGATGAAAATCGTTCCGTATTCGCTATTGACGCTTCCAAACAAAAAATACAACACGTTGATCAAAAAAGGCTACAACGCCAACAGTCTTAAAGCGTATCTGCACTGTGAAGCGCAGAAAAACGTGATTGAGAAACTTGGCAGAAAGCCTGAAATCATCATTGATCAGTTCAGCGAGAAAAAGACTTACCTGAGATACCTTCAATCCTTTAAAGACCCCGTGATTCCAGATGTTTTCAAAATACGGGCTGAAGCGGTTTACGGGAGTGTGGCCATCGCAAGCATCATCGCGCGGTACGCATTCCTCATAAAACTTGAAAGACTCAGCAAGAAAATCGATGTCACCCTTTTAAAAGGCGCTGGAAAAAAAGTAGACATCCAGGCGCGCACCATCATCGATACATTTGGAGAAGGCATGCTTAACAACATCGCAAAAACCCATTTCAAAACAACCGAAAAAGCCAAAAACCTCTGATTTTAGAGGTTTTTTTCATTTTTACTCCTTTGAGTTGCACAACTTAAAGGAGTATGCTATCATTAAATCAAACATATATAAACATAAACGAACAAGGAGGCGAACGCCTTGATAAACAACCAAAGACAAAGAGAAATCATTGAAATCATCAGTGAAAAGGGCAATGTGACCGTCGATGAACTTTCTGAGAAGTTCAATGTTTCCAAAATGACCATCCGAAGAGATCTTGAAAAACTTCAGGATGAAAATTACCTTCAAAGAACGCACGGCGGTGCGCTTGTGAACAAGGTTCTGCTTCAGGAAATGGCGTATCATGAAAAACGTGAAGAACATCTCAATGCCAAAAAATGCATTGCGAGAAAAGCGCTTGATTTCATTGAACCGAGTTCCACTGTATATCTGGATGCAGGCACCACAACGTTTGAAATTGCAAAGATCATGCCACAAAGCGATCTCACTGTCATTACAAACGACATACGCATTGCGGCACACCTGATGCTTACCAGAAACACGGTTTATTTTCTCGGTGGCAACATCATGAAAGAAACCGGAAGCACCACCGATCCCCACGCCCAGAAGATGCTTGAAGCGTTCAACATCGATCTTTCCATCCTAGCAACTTCAGGCGTAGACAAGGAACTCAACCTCTGCACTCCGGAGCTCAACCGTATGCTCATAAAGCAAACCGCAATCAGACAAAGTGAAAGAAAGATACTTGTCTCTGATGCGTCCAAGTTCTACAGAAAATCCCTTTACAGGATCGTCCCACTTCAGACCTTCGACGCCATCATCACGGATCTCGACAAGGAAGAACTTGGAAATGTGGATCTCAAGAAAACGAAACTCTTTACACTCTACTGTCCCATAGACACAAAGGAGTCTTCCCATGCTTAAAACCCTGATTGTCGCAGATGACAACACAGGCGCGAACGCAAGCGCCATCCTACTAAATGAACTGAACTTCTCGACTTTAAGTTTGATTGACTTTGAAGAAGCAGGAGTCGTAGAAGGCTACGACGGCATCGCGGTAGGGACCGATTCAAGAGCCACTGATGAAGATACGGCCTACAAGCGCGTGTCCCATGTCCTGGACGCATTCACAGACGAGAACCCGATTGTCCTAAACAAACGCGTCGATTCGACGCTCAGAGGGAACCTCGGAAGTGAACTCAACGCATTCAAGGATAAGTTTCCAAACAGAAAAATCGCAATCGTACCAAGTTTTCCAAAATCAAAGCGTATCTGCAAGGACGGTCTTCTTTATGTCAATGACACGCCGCTTGAAAAAACGGACGTCGCCAAGGATCCGAAAATGCCCATTCACACTTCAAATGTGAAAGACCTGTTCAAAAAACAGTTCAAAGGCAGCATCACCAACATCACCGAGGAAGCCCTTGGGGATGACGAAGGCCTTTTAAAAATGATCAACGAGGCCTACAAAACGCACGACGCAGTCATTTTCGACGCTCTGAACGACGAGGATATCGAAAAGGTAGCCCATGCGCTTCTTAAAAGCAACCTTTCCATCATCACCGTTGACCCGGGTGTCTTCACCTATGCGTACACCAAAGCCGCAGTCGCCTCACTGAGCAATCTCAAAAAGCGGTATGTATTCATGGTCGGAAGCGTGACCGATACGACCTATACCCAGATAAAAAACGCCAAAAACGATGAAGACTTTCTCGTCATTCCCCTGGACCCTGAAGCCTTCATAAGCGAAGAAACCGCCAATGAAGCCACGCAAAAGGCCATAAAGGCATTCGAGGAAACTGACAAACCCTACGTGCTTTATACAACCAACGCCCCAGACAACAGAAAAGTCCTCGATCTTTTCAAATTGTCAAAAGACATTGGCAAGTCCGTAGACGCGCTATCCAAGGACATAAACAAGCATCTCGCACGCCTTCTTGAAAGGCTTCTTGACAAACACAAGGATATCGGCGGCCTTTTCACAAGCGGGGGCGACACGACCCTTTCCTTCCTTGATTACGTGGATGCAAAAGGCATTCATCTTAAAAGACAGGTCATGCCGCTTTGTGTTTATGGAAGCATCGTAGGCGGCGCCCTGGAAGGGACCCCTATCATTACCAAAGGCGGTATGATCGGTGGAAAAGACGCTTTTAACGATATCAAAAAATTTATAGAAAAGGTTGATAATTATGGATAGACCCATCATTGGAATCCCAATCGGCGACCCTGCAGGCATCGGACCTGAAATCGCCCTCAAATCACTTAATGAAGAAGCCATCTACACACTATGCAGACCCGTTTTAATAGGCGATACGAACGTTCTTGAAGACGAGCTTGAAAAAGCCAGTCTCTCCCTCAAACTCAATCCTCTCAAGGATACCAAAGAAGGACGCTTCACCCATGGTCACGTGGACGTCGTACCTGTCAACACCATTGACATGGATACGTTTGAATACGGCGTAGTAAGCGCCCAATGCGGCAAGGCAAGCTATGAATACATCAAAAAGGCCGTCGAACTTTCTGACAACGACCAGATCGACGCCATAGCAACAACCCCCATCAACAAAGAAGCCCTTAAAGCGGGCAAAGTGCCATTTATCGGACATACGGAAATGCTCGCATCGCTTTCAGACACCAACGATCCCCTCACCATGTTTGAAATCGAAAAGCTTCGCGTCTTCTTCTTGTCGCGTCACGTGTCTTTAAGAGACGCCATCGACATGGTCAAAAAAGAACGCGTGAAAGACTACATCAAACGAAGTGTCGAATCCCTCAAACGCCTGGGTGTTGAAGGCACGCTCGCCGTCGCCGGACTCAACCCGCACAGTGGCGAAAACGGACTGTTTGGAACCGAGGAGATGGAAGAAATCATACCGGCCATCGAAGAGATGCAAAAAGAAGGGTATGACGTCATCGGTCCAATCGGCGCAGATTCCATCTTCGCACTTGGACTTGATGGACGCTGGGCAGCCATTCTCTCGCTTTATCACGACCAGGGCCACATTGCGACCAAGACCTACGACTTTCACAGAACCATCTCCATCACCAACGGCATGCCGTTTTTAAGAACGTCGGTCGATCATGGCACCGCATTTGACATTGCAGGCAAGAACAAGGCCAATCCAATCAGCATGGTCGAGGCCATTAAGCTTGCAGCGAAATATGCCCACTACTTCCAGAAATCATAATCGCACATAAAAAGAACATATTCGCACAAACGGTGTTGACTTCAACGCCGTTTTTTATTATAATGACCCTGTAATCAAACGTTTTCAAACAAAATTCGAACACAGGAGGAACCAAATGAAATCTTTAAAAGCTTTTCTAGCAGGCGACCCGATGATCCCAAGCGACCTATTCGTCGGTGCCTACGAAAAACACCTATCCAATTATTTTAAAACCCATGAAGCCCACGACTGGGAAACAGAGTGGCCCGCCCTTCAGGACAGACGTCTCAAAGTCGAACAGCACGGTCCGGACATTGAAGAAGTCCCCGAAGTGATCATGAACCATGGCACGGACGCTTCCGTGCTTACTGGGCTTTTCGTTCCCGTCAGCAAAAAACTGATGGACGCAATGCCTTCACTGCGCATGGTTGGACTTGCCCGTGCGGGTAAAGAGAACATCGACCTTGAAGAAGCCACGAAACGTGGTATTCTCGCCTTCAACGTCATGGGCAGAAACGCGGAAGCCGTAAGTGATTTCGCAATCGGCATGCTTCTGTCTGAATCCAGAAACATCGCCAAGGCCCATCACTCCATCAAAGAGGGCGGGTGGCAAAAAGAGTTCGCCAATGCGTCTTTCGTTCCTCAGTTAAAAGGCAAAAAAATAGGCATTGCGGGCTTTGGCTACATCGGACGCCTGGTGGCGCAAAAACTTCAGGGCTTCGATGTCGAAGTGCTCGTATTCGACGCCTTCGCGGACCCTGAGTCCATCAAGGACAGCGGATGCACACCTGTTGACAAGGAAACTCTATTCAGTGAATCTGATTTCATCAGTCTGCATCTGAGACTCGTCGAGCCGACCAAGGGCTTTGTAGACAAAAAACACCTCGACATGATGAAAGACACGGCTTATTTGATCAATACAGGCCGCGCAGGGCTCATTGATATGGACGCGCTTCATGAAACGCTTGAAAGTGAACAGATCGCAGGCGCGGCGCTCGATGTCTTTGAAACCGAACCCCTTGAAAAGGACAACCGCTGGGTAAAACTTGACAATGTCACGCTCACTACGCACATTGCGGGTACGACCACGGAAGTCTTCACCAATTCTCCCTACCTTCTCATGGAAGACATGGAGAAATTCCTAAAAGGTGAAAAGGCGAATTTCATACTGAACCCAGAAGTCCTTGAAAACGAAGACTTCAAAGCCTGGGTTAAAGAGGTCAGAGGTCAATGATCACATCGCTTAATTCACTCCTTGAAGACGCGTATGAAAAAGGCTACGCCGTTGGCGCGTTCAACGTATACAACTATGAAACCATTCGCGCGGTCGTTGACGCCGTAAAAGAAACAAAGACACCCGCGATTATCGCTTTTGGCAAAAAATACCTGGCGAACATGGCCCTCAAGGAAGTTGTCAATCTTGTTCGCACCATGACTGTCGACCTTGATACCGATATCGTGCTTCACCTTGATCACTGTGATGATATTTCAATCATTCACGAGGCCATTGAAGCGGGCTTTACATCCGTCATGTATGACGGCAGTAAACTCTCCTTCGAAGAAAACCTTGAAAACACGCGTGACGTGGTAAAGCATGCACACAAGTACGCAGTCAGTGTGGAAGCCGAACTCGGTGCTTTGGAACTCGGTACGAACTCGAACGAGGACGAAGGTGAAACGATTTACACAGACCCTGAAGAAGCCCGCAAATTCACTGAAAAAACCGGTGTGGACGCGCTTGCGGTCTCGATTGGGACCGTGCATGGTCTTTACAAAGGCGAGCCCAAAATCAGTGTCGACAGGCTCAGAGAAATTAGAAAAAGCACAACGATTCCTCTGGTTCTTCATGGAGGATCGGGCACGCCTGAGAAAACCATTGAAGCCTGCATCAAGGAAGGCATTACGAAAATCAATGTCAACACGGAGATTTCACATAGTGTCGTCAACATGTTCAAAGAAACCATCGACCATAACGACAATGTGCACTTCTCTCAGCTTGGCGTGAAAGCGCGCGAAGTTGCCAAAGACACGATCATAAAACACATGAACAGATACAAACTTGTCTAGTCGAAAGGACGATTTCATGAACAGTCATACCATTGTACTCGACATAGGTACACAGAGCATGCGTGCGATTCTGTTTGAAAAAAACGGCCGTATTGTCAATACCGAACAGGTTACATATGATTCCATCTTCGAAGGCCAGAAAGTCGAACAGGATCCAAGAACCTGGAAGGAAGCCTCAATCAAAACGCTAAAAGCCACAAGCGATTACGCGAGCAAGCACGACATTGAAATTGACACGATATCCGTTACTTCGCAAAGGGCGTCCATCATTCCTGTGACAAAACACAATAAAAGTCTATACAACGCCATCATGTGGCAGGACAAACGCGCCCATGTGCAGTGTGAGAAAATCAAGGAAACAACGTCGATGAAGTTTCTTTATGAAAAAACCGGACTGAGACTCGATGCTTACT
>JASMTQ010000018.1:0-8293 GCA_041694275.1 Caryophanales bacterium | reverse complement strand
GTGAAAACTTCGTATCAAAGGCCGTACTTGAAGTGGATGGCAGTATTCTTACAAACAAGTATGCGGAAGGCTATCCGAAAAAACGTTACTATGGAGGCTGCGAGTATGTCGATACCGTTGAAACGCTTGCGCGTAACCGAGCCAAAGCGCTTTTTGGTGTGAAATACGCCAATGTGCAGCCGCATTCGGGGTCGACTGCGAACATGGCGGCATACCGATCACTTCTTGAACATAGAGACAAGGTTCTTGGTATGAGTCTTGATCATGGAGGCCATCTCACACACGGCCATCCGATGAATTTCAGCGGGGTAGATTACGAGTTTCACAGTTATGGCGTGTCTGAAGACACCGAGCAAATCGATTATGATGAAGTCAAGGCAATCGCCAAAGAACTGAAACCCAAACTGATTGTGGCTGGAGCGAGTGCATACTCAAGAGAAATAGATTTCAAGAAGTTCAGAGAAATCGCCGATGAAGTGGGGGCCTATCTCATGGTCGATATGGCTCATATTGCAGGACTGGTTGCAACAGGGCATCACAACAATCCCTGTGACGTAGCAGACGTTGTCACCTCGACAACCCATAAAACCCTGAGAGGCCCAAGAGGCGGACTCATTCTCACCAACGACAAGGAACTTTATAAAAAAATCAACAAAACCATATTTCCAGGCATTCAGGGTGGACCGCTCATGCACATCATCGGTGCCAAGGCCGCAACCTTTCAAGAAGCGCTTTCCCCGGAATTCAAGATCTATCAGAGTCAGGTCATAACCAACGCAAGTGCGCTTGCTGATGAACTGATGAAGCTCGGCTTTCACGTTATCAGCGGTGGCACGGACAATCATCTGGTCCTTGTTGAAGTCAAAAGCCTCACGACACTTACCGGCAAGGAAGCGGAACAAGTCCTTGAAAGCGTCAATATAACCTGCAACAAGAACACAGTGCCAAACGACACGGAAAAACCGTTCATCACAAGTGGCATTCGCCTGGGCACCCCGGCGCTTACCACACGCGGATTTGACGAGTACGCCATGAGAGACGTTGCACGGCTTATTTATGACACACTCATGAATCCTACAAATGAAGATATACTGGATGAAGTCAGACGCAAAGTCAAAAAGCTTACTGAAAAATTTCCGTTGTATGAATAAGAAATGATTTAAAGGTCGTTTGATGCTAAAAAGCGTCAAACGACCTTTTTAATACCGTTTACATCGTTATTTTCTTGAAGTTGCTATAAAAGGTGCTCTATAATGATTGTATAATACGCTTCAGAAGGGAAGACTATTTAATGGACAAAATGACGAAACAGCAAATTCTTGATGATGCAAAAAAGAATCAGGTAAAATACATTCGTTTGTGTTTTACAGATATTCACGGGGTGATCAAGAACGTAGAAATACCGCTAGGAGGGCTTAAAGACGCACTCGATAACAATGTCATGTTCGACGGATCATCGATTGACGGGTTCTCCCGTATTGAAGAAACCGACATGTATCTTTATCCGGACAGAAACACATGGCTCGTGCTGCCTTGGGAAAACACCGAATATGGCAATGTCGCAAGACTCATCTGCGATGTGCATAAACCCAATGGTGAGCCTTTCGAAGGGGATCCGCGGGTCAACCTCAAGCGGAATCTAAAGTACATGCAGTCAAAAGGATTCGATCGTCTCAAAATCGGTGTCGAGCCTGAATTTTTCCTTTTCCAAAGAGACAGTGAAGGCGAAGTAACCCTAGCGTTCAACGATCGGGGAGGCTATTTCGACCTCGGACCGGTGGATGCAGGTGAAGATTGCCGCAGAGACATCGTGCTTGAATTTCAAAAACTAGGGTTCAAAATGGAAGCTTCCCATCATGAAGTATCCCCTTCACAACATGAAATCAACTTTGAATTCGATGACGCTCTTGAAGCTGCTGACAAACTTCAAACCTTCAAGCTCGTTGTAAGAAACGTTGCCAAAAGGCACAACCTCCACGCGACGTTCATGCCCAAACCAATTGAAGGCGTGAACGGTTCAGGGATGCACCTCAACTGTTCACTCGCTGATAAGGACGGCAACAACGTCTTCCACAACCCAAACACGGAAGATGGCATGAGTGAAGTGGCCAAAGGCTGGATTGGTGGAATCATGGAACACGCCCGGGGCTACACTGCCATCACCAACCCAATCGTCAACTCGTACAAACGGCTTATCCCTGGATTTGAAGCGCCAACCTACATTTCCTGGAGTGATTCAAACCGTTCGGTCATGATCAGAATTCCAAATGCCCGTGGTAAAAAAACCCGTACGGAAATCAGAAGTGTTGACGCTACGGCGAACCCTTATCTTGCCATGGCCGTGATTCTTAGAAGTGGGCTTGACGGGATTGAGAGAAACCTCAACAACACCAAACCCGTACGTATGAATCTTTACGCCCTTGATAGAAAAACACGCGAGGAAATGGGCATTAAAAACCTCCCTGGAAATCTCAAGGATGCTTTGAAAGAGCTCAATGAAGACACGGTCGTCCAAGAAGCCCTTGGGAACCACATCTTCGAGAAATTCATGATCGCGAAAGACGCTGAATGGGATGATTACCGAGGACGCGTCTCAGAGTGGGAAAGAGATATGTATCTCAAAATGTTTTAACAATGCATCAAAAAACGCTGCCTCGGGGTAGCGTTTTTTATACGAAAAAAGCCACATCCATAAGGACGTGGCCAGATATTACTTTTTCGTTTCTTCAATCAGACCTTTGATCTGTGAAGCGTTGAAATCATACTTGGTTTTGCAAAAATGACAAACCGTTTCAATGTGTCCGTCGGTTTCGAGAATTTCAGTGAGCTGTGTTTCACCCAGGGAGATGAGACCGCGTTCGAATTTTTCGCGGTTGCAGTCACAATGGTATGCCAGATCCATGGTGAGAAGAATCTTGTGATCACCTTTCGTGATGGCTTCTATCATGTCTTCAGGCGACATGCCTTCATCAAGCATCTGAGATACAGGGGGGACTTCCTTGAGCCTTTTTTCAATCAGTTCGATGGTTTCTTCAGGACAACCAGGCATCCTTTGCAGGATGAACCCTCCGGCTTGTTTGACTGTGTTGTCTTCTTCTACCGACACCCCGAGCGAGACGGCTGAGGGAATCTGTTCACTCGCAGTGAAGTAATAGGCAAGATCTTCTGCGATTTCGCCTGTTTGAAGCTCTATGCCACTTGTGAACATGTTTCGCATTTTTAGGTCTTTTGTGACGGATAGGCGGCCTGGTCCGACTGCTTTTGCGACATCGAGTTTACCCGAATCGTTTTTCTGAAGGAAAACTTTCGGATTTCCTACATAACCTCTGACGTTTCCATAAGCGTCGGCGGTTGTGACCATGCCTTCCAGAGGCCCTTCTGAAATGACACGAAGAGTAAGTTCATCGCCTTCTCTATACATCGCTCCCATGATGACACTGCCTGTAAGCAGACGGCCAAGAGCCGCGGTTGCGGTCGGCCAAAGGTCATGGATTTTCTGTGCTTCATAAACGGTGCCTGTCGTATTTGCGGCATATAGACGGACTTTTCCGTCGAATGCGTACGCTTTTGCTAAATAATCTTTCAAATTTATCACCCACCCAATTATAGCATGCAAGATGAATAAATTCCAAAGCGTTGCAAAACCTATGATTGTGTGGCACAATAGTGACGTTTACAGGAGGTGTTACTTTGCTTAAAATAGGAAACAAAACATATGAATCACAAGTGGTGGTCGCTCCTATGGCGGGTGTGACCGATGGCTCTTTTCGCACCATACTGGGAGAAATGGCACCTTCGCTTATTTATACGGAAATGATTTCAAGCGATGCCATTTTCCATGGGAATGAAAAGACCCTTTCCATGCTCAATGTAGAGCCGCATGAACAAAACATCGCACTTCAGCTTTTCGGCTCAAAAAAAGACATGCTTGCTTATGCGACCAAGTATGTTTGTGAGCACGTAAAAACCATTGACACCATCGATTTGAATATGGGCTGTCCTGTTCCCAAGGTTGTTAAAACGGGGGCAGGGTCCGCTCTTATGCAAAATGAAGATCATGCTGCGGATTTGGTGCGCGGCATGGTAGAAGTTTCCAGTGTTCCGATTACAGTGAAAATCAGAAGTGGCTGGGACAAACAGCATATCAACGCGGTGAGTCTTGCCAAAAAGCTGGAAGCTGCAGGAGCGAGCGCCATCGCAGTGCATGGTCGGACCCGTGCACAGATGTATCGAAAATACGCGGACTGGGACATCATTAAAAAGGTCAAAGAGGCTGTGAATATCCCTGTCATCGGAAACGGCGATGTAAAGACGCCGCAAGATGCAGAAAAAATGCTAAGTGAAACCGGAGTGGACGCGGTCATGGTTGGAAGAGCCCTTCAGGGGAATCCATGGCTCATCAAGGCAATGCATGGATACTTGAAAGACGGACGCCACATGAATGAACCTACGCTCGAAGAAAGGCTCGACATGATTAAAAGACACGCAGAACTACTGATCAGGGAAAAAGGCAGTAAGGTCGCCCTTCTTGAGATGCGTTCCCATGCTGCATGGTACTTAAAAGGCATCAAGCACGCGGCAGTGTTCAGACGTGAGCTCTCTCGAGTTGATAGTCTTGAATCCCTAAAGAAAACCCTGAATGAATTAAAAGCCATGAGTACTGAATAAAAAAAGTTCCCAGTTCATACATTAACTGGGAACTTTTTTATGGGAAATGGCTTAATCAAGCGATGTATTCTTCAAGTCTGTCTCTAAGAGGTTTGGATACACGGGCTTTGATTTTGACAAAATTCTCTTCATAGGAAGTGTCGAGCACTTCACCAAATTCATTGAGCATGTGTACGATGTCGCCTTCTTTTTGAGGAATGTTGAAAACAACCGTGCGATCATCTTTGAACAGAGTCCTGTGCACAAGAGAAATCAGTTCATCGATGTTCTCTTCGTTTTTGAGCGATACTTTGATGGACGGGGTGAAATTAGGCGGGGGTACGGAATGGACCAAATCGATTTTGTTAAAGACATAAATTGTTTCAATATCAGAGGCTCCAAGTTCGTCCAGCACGGCATTGGTGGTTTCGATTTGTTCCATGTAGTAAGGATGGGAAAAATCCACGACATGCAGCAGCAAATCGGCTTCTTTGATTTCTTCAAGCGTTGCTTTGAACGATTCAACCAGTTCATGAGGAAGGTTTGAGATGAAACCGATGGTATCTGTCAGGGTGAAGGGCTTTTTATCTTTGAATTTAATGCGTCTGGTGGATGTTTCAAGGGTTTCAAACAGGCGATCCTTCGTATTGACATGCTTTAAAGACTCTTCATCGGCATGGTTTAATAGAACATTCATCAGAGTGCTTTTTCCTGCGTTTGTGTACCCGACAATCGAGACGTTTTTGATAGGGCTGTTTCTACGCTTTATGCGGTTGGTCTTTCTAACGTGGACGATATGGTCAAGCGATTTTTGAAGCGTAGTGATTTCCTTGTCGATTTTTCGTCTGTCAAGTTCTAATTTTTTCTCTCCGGGCCCTCTTTGACCGATGCCGCCTTGCTGCTGGGAAAAAGAATCGCGCATGGCACTCAACCTTGGCCGCAGATACTTAAGCTGGGCCACTTCCACTTGGAGCATGGCTTCTTTTGTCTTGGCTCTTCTTGCGAAAATCTCAAGGATGAGAAGCGTCTTGTCCAGTATGGCCGTATCAAGCACCTCTTCTATGTTTCTTATTTGCGTGTTGGTAAGTTCTTCGTTGAAAATGACGTAATCAAAACGCTCTTTGTCATGAAGCGTCTTGGCTTCTTCTAGTTTTCCCTTACCTATTTTCGTGGCTGGCGTTACCTGGCGGATTGATTGAGTCAGCGTATGGGTGACATCAATTTTCAGTGATCCGGCCAGATTCTTGATTTCATTCATGTCGTATTTGAGTGCGGCATGACTTTTTCTTTCAATGCCTATCAACAATGCGGTTTTCATGAAACCACCCCTCTCACTTGAATTATAACACCCGTGCGTACGATAAAAAAGGAAAAGCCCGTGAGCTTTTCCTTTAAATGATCATAATCCGCATTTGAGCTGTGCGCCACAGTTGGTGCACGTGTTGCATCCGCCGACATCTTCGACGGTTCCTTCGTTGCAAACGGGGCATAGATCGCCGGCCTCAACGCCTATGTTTCTATCCTGTCTGTCACTGCGAAGGCCTTTGGTATTAGGTTCTTTACGTTGTTTTTTCTCTTCTTTGACGTCAATGCCAAGGTCCTTGATGTCAACTTGTTTTGGTTTTTCCTTGGTTTTTCCATCATCTTTGGTAAGAGAGAGCACCTGGGCGTCTCTTGAACCGTCCACATAGACTGTTCCACCTTTGGCGCCTCCAGAATATAGTCGTTGGTAAACGCCTTCGACTTCTTCCACCGTGTAGCCTTTAGGGGCGTTGACGGTTTTGGAAATGGAAGAATCCACCCAGTGTTGAATGGCGCATTGCATGTCCACATGGGCAACCGGTGGGAGGTCCATGGCGCTTACAAAGAACTCAGGAAGGGAGTCTGCGCTGTATTCAGGGTTTTTCTCTACAAATTCTTCAACGATTGGAGCGTTCACTTCGATGAATTTTCCAAGGCGTCCGCTTCTGAAATAGCTGAATGCGAAGTAAGGTTCAAGTCCCGTGGATACACCGACCATTGTGCCTGTGGATCCGGTTGGTGCGATGGTGAGTAGGTGAGAGTTTCTTATACCGTGTTTGCGAATGCCTTCTCTGATATGTTCAGGGAGCTTTTTCGTATAGCCGCTTTCAAGCATTTTTTCGCGGTTTTCCTGGGTTGCGAGGTAAGGGAAAGACCCTTTTTCCTTTGCGATGTCGATGCTGGTTTCATAGGCGGTGGTCGCTATGAATTTGAAAAGCTCTTGAACGAACGCAATGCCCTCTTTGCTTCCGTAGGTCTTGTTGATCCAGATAAGCATGTCATGTAGACCCATGACACCAAGTCCGATTCTTCTTTCTCCTAAAGCCTGTTCACGGTTTTCTTCAAGGAAGTAGTAGGTTTTGTCGATGACGTTGTCCTGAAGACGTACGGCTGTTTGAATGGTCCTTTTGAGCTGGTCCCATTTCACTTCCTTCGCCTCTTTGTCCACTGCGTTTGCAAGGTTCAAAGCCGCGAGGTTGCAAACGGAGTAGGGTGCGAGTGGCTGCTCGCCACACGGGTTGGTGGAAACGACTTTCTGACCGTATGCTTTGGCGTTTGTCTGTTCGTTGGCGTTATCTATGAAGAAGATGCCCGGTTCTGCTGAATAGGTGGCACAGATATTGATGAGGTTCCAAAGCTCTTTGGCTTTGATGCTGGAGTGGGTTTTGAGCGGATAGCCCATGGCTTCCCATTCACGAACATCACCGACTTCCTGCCACTGTTTGTCGTAGGCTTCTTTCTGGATATCATCATAGTTGTCGATATCAGGGAATTTCAGTTCGTGAATCTCATCATTTTCGACTTCGTCCATGAAATCCTTGGTAATGGCGACTGATATGTTCGCACCACTCAGGAATTCAGGATCATTGACTTCGTAGTGACCGCCTTTGTTGAGTCTTTCAAATGCGGTGTCGATGATTTTCCTTGAGAATTTTGAGCTGTCTTTTTTTGCCTGTTCCAATATGTATTCGTTGATTTCGATTTCTTCATCACTCAGAGGGACGAATTTGAGTTTGTTCTGTGCGGCTTTCTTGATTTGCGGATCTTCGATGGTATCAATCAGGAATTGAAGAATTTTAGAATTCTGCATTTTTGATATGATGAAGTCGATGATGTCTGGATGCCAGTCGGCCATCATGATCATTTGTGCCCCGCGACGAGATCCACCCTGTTCAACAAGATGGGTGAGTTGACTCAGATCATTGAGCCAGCTGACGGCACCGCTTGATTTTCCGTTGACCCCTTTGGCAAGGGCGTTTTTGGGTCTCAGAGTTGATCCGTTGGTTCCAACGCCGCCCCCACGGGACATGATTTCCATAACCTGTTTTCTGTGATCGCTGATGCCGCCACGTGAATCATGAATAAACGGCATGACAAAACAGTTGAAGTAGGTGACCTGGGTCTCGGAACCCGCTCCAAAAAGGACGCGACCTGCAGGGACTAGGTTGAAACTTGAAACTTCTTCATAGAAAGCGTCCTGAACGGCTTTTGATTCGTCCTGACCAAGGTGTTTGGCAAGGCGCTTGGCAATTTGTTCGAAGTAAAGCTCAAGTGGTTTGTCTACTTGTTTTCTAGGTCTTGTGATCAGACCGTCTTCATCGGCATCTTCCGTATTGGCAAGGTA
>JASMTQ010000017.1:0-3455 GCA_041694275.1 Caryophanales bacterium | reverse complement strand
CAAACAGAGTGAATCTCTCAACTTCTATGGAAACGTTGAACCAAAAGAAGTGCTGAGTCCTCCCGCTGACATATTGATCAGTGACGGGTTTACCGCAAACATCGTCATGAAGACGATTGAAGGCACTGCAAAAGGCATGGGGACCATGCTCAAGCAGGAACTTAAAAAAGGTATCTTTGGAAAACTCGGCCTCCTGCTTTCCGCACATAATCTCAAGCGCTTCAAAAAACGCATGTCACCAAGTGAAATCGGAGGCGCAATGATCATGGGACTTCGCGGAGTGGTCATCAAGGCCCAGGGCGCGTCCAAAAGCGAAGGGTTCGCAAACGCCATCGTTCAGGCGGCCAATGTCGTCAGACAAGATGTAATAAACAAGGTCTCAAGTCGCCTTGGGGAGGAACAGTAATCATGGAAGAACTAGAAAAGTTTTTCAATCTCGATTTCAACAACAAGGGGCTTCTTCAAACGGCCCTCACCCATTCATCATACGCAAACGAACACCACAAGGAATCAAACGAGCGTCTTGAATTTGTCGGAGACGCCGTCCTTGACCTCATCATGGCCAAGTATCTATATGAAGAAGACAGACACTACAACGAAGGCGATCTCACCAAGCGCCGTGCACGGTATGTTTATGAGAACGCTCTGGTCGAATACGCCAAAGCGTGTGATCTTGGAAAGTATCTGTATCTGGGTCGCGGCGAAGAAAAAAGTGGTGGACGTGAACGCCACGCACTCTTAGCCGACGCCTTCGAAGCCTTCATCGGCGCAATATTTTTGGATAAGGGCCTCGAAGAATGCTACAAGGTTGTGGAAAAAATCGTCTTCCCTGTTGTAAAAGAAGATGATGAACTCAATTTCACCGATTTCAAAAGTCACCTTCAGGAACTGGTCCAGTCCGACAAGCGTCAGCTTGTATACAAGGTCATCAGCGAAGATGGCCCATCTCACAATAAAACCTTTACTGTGCGTGTCTACATGGACGAGATTCTGATGGGAGAAGGCAAAGGCAACACCAAGAAACAAGCCGAACAGAACGCGGCGGAACTCGCACTCAAGAAACTCGCGAAAAAACACAAAAAATTCTAAGAAGGGTGTGTTCACGTGAAAGCAATCCTCAAAAGACTCATCGATGACGGCGTCCTCAGTTATGCTTCACTCGTGCTCAAGTATTACCACAAACTCGGGCTCAGTGAAACCGAAGCCATGGCGCTTATCAAACTGCACACCCTGATTCAGGAACAAGAGCGCATCATCAAACCGAAAAAGTTCTCCAAGTGGCTCAGTCTTACGCCTAAAAAAACCGAAGCCGTGCTTGACAGTCTCATGGACAAAGGGTATCTCGATATCACTTTGACTGAAACTGAGGACGGCAAGGAGACGGAGACCTTCAACGTGGATTATTTCTTATCGAAGGTCGTCCATCACATCAAAAACGACAAGGCCAAACAAGCCTCAAATATAGGGGAGTGGGTTGCATATTTGGAAGACGCCTTCAACAAACCCCTGAACCAGCTTGATAGCGAACTCGTGCAGAAGTGGATTGAAGAAGACGAATACTCTTTTGACATGTTAAAAGAAGCCACGTTAAAAGCCCTTAAATACAAACGGCCTTCCATCAAGACCGTGGACTCGATTTTGAGCAAGCAATCCCAAAACCAAAACAAGGTGCCCACCAAGAACCCTGAAGCCCTCAAGGAGTTTTACAAGCTATGGGACGAATAGATGAAATACTCACTGAACTCGACAAGCTCTTTCCAAGTGCGGAGTGTGAACTCAACCACACGAACAGCCTGGAGCTTCTGATTGCGGTCATGCTGAGTGCCCAGACCACAGACGCTTCAGTCAACCGACTCACCAAGTCTCTGTTTGAAAAGTACAAGACCGTTGATGATTTCGCAGACGCCGATCTTGAAACGCTCCAGGAAGACATTAAACGGATTGGTCTATACAAAAACAAAGCCAAGAACATCAAAAAGACCGCCACTGCGCTCAGAGAAAAATTCGATGGAATCGTACCTTCATCACAGGAAGCCCTTGAAAGTCTTCCGGGCGTAGGAAGAAAGACCGCAAACGTCGTCTTAAGCGTCTGGTTCTCAGTGCCCCGCATCGCAGTCGACACCCATGTGGAGCGTGTATCCAAAAGACTCAAGATCGCCTACAAGAAGGATTCCACTTTAAAAGTCGAAGAAAAGCTCATGCGAAAGATTCCTAAAAACAGATGGTCTAGGACCCACCACCAGATGATTTTCTTTGGACGCTACCATTGTACGTCCAGAAACCCGAAGTGCGATGGCTGTCCACTAAAACCTTACTGCAGATTCCCAAACATAAACGTGAAATGAGGACTTAGTCCTCATTTTTTATTATTAATAATTTAATGATAAACGTTAAAAAAAGTATTGACAACGTTAAATATGGTGCTATAATGAAGACAAGGAGTGATACAATGAATAAAACATTTGATCAAAAACGTTTCAAAACGATGATTCGCGTGGCCAATGTCAACTTCCTCATCGGTCTCATCATTTTAAGCATCGCGTTTGTCGGATCCTTGGTGGTCTTCCTGGTAGGGCTTTTCATCCCTGAAGATCTCGTCACCTTCACCTTGTCTGAGATGAACGTAAGTACGGTGTTCGACATGCAACTGGGCATGTATCTTTCTGAAGACGTCATGAACGCAGAGATTACGCTCAAAAGCATGCTCATATCAGGCGGCATCACGATGGCTGCGAACGTGGCCTTCGCCTGGATTCTCTTTTACATGCTGAAGCGCGTCTTCACAGAAGTGGAAAGCGAAAGACCATTCTCAACCCTGGCCATCAAGTCGCTTTACTTCATCGCGTTCCTCTTTATCGTTGCTGGCTTCATCCTCCCTGTATTCGAGTTCATCTTCACATCAAGTCTGGTCAGTCAGATTCCATCACCACACTTTGATGCAACGTATGGTCTTGATATGGGACGCATCTTCGTAGGATTCCTGATCCTCATCCTCGTTGGCATCTTCCAGTACGGTGCATTCTTGGAAACCGAATACGAAGAGACGGTGTAATGATGGAGATAATCGTAAGACTGGACAGAGTGATGGCAGATAGGAAGATGCAGCTCAATACTTTGTCAGAATGCACCGGCATCAGTACGGTGAACCTCTCCAAGCTCAAAACCGGCAAGGTCAAGGCAGTACGCTTCTCCACACTCGAAGCCATCTGCAAGTGTCTTGAGTGTCAACCCGGGGACTTGCTTGAGTACAAAGAAGCATAGTTTATAAAAAAACCTTTAATCGCTTGACGCTTACGCGTGGGCTTTTAAAGGTTTTTTATTATATTGTTTCCGCCCTTATTTGCAATATGGTATCATTGGTTTGCTTTAATGTTTTATTTATCAATAAAGAACGCTTTCAATCATGAAATGTGTCTCTTAGAATTGACTTGGCGTAATGACTAGATGGAAGGAGA
>JASMTQ010000016.1:0-3504 GCA_041694275.1 Caryophanales bacterium | reverse complement strand
ATGTGTTTGCTTTTCATGATGGTTTTTGCGGAACGTCTGTATATGCGCATGTTCTTGTGTTCATTTTCAAGGGCGTTGATCTTGAATGTCGGTGCGAACATGATGATCCTTAGGGGATTGAGCACGAGCACAATGAAAAGGATGGCCGCAACCCCGTAAAATCCGTATTCTACGTACGGGTGGATTTCTCTCATCTTGAGACCGACATCAAGCACGTTTGACACAAGTATGAACAGGAAGGTGATGAACAGCCCTATCCCTATCATGATATAAAATGTTTTTCTCTTCATAACATATCCCTCATTTTATTAGACTTTGTAAAGCGATCAATCAATCGAATCTTACGTAACAGACAAGGCCTTTTTGGTCTGTCTTTTTAAACCCGTGAAGCTCATAGAGTCTGTGGGCGCCCTGGGCGTCCACGTCTGTGAGAAGCACTTTTTGTCTGACGTGTTCAAACGCTTCAAGTACGGTTTTCACAAGGGCGCTTCCGACCCCTTTTTTAGTGTAATCCGGATCCACCAGGACATCTTGAATATATAGAATATGCACATCGTCACTCATGACACGGGTAAGACCGACAAGACGGTCGTATTCAAACGCGCCGTAAACGGCCGTGGAATTCTCAAACATCCGTTTGAATCCTTCCATATCCTTGAGATACATGTCCCAGTGATTTTTTCTATATAACGACTTCAATGTGTCGACATCGAATGTCTGCATCAATCTTATTTCCAAATTCATCATTCCGTTTCACGTTTTGACTTCCATATTGGCTTCATTCAGCTTCATTGTATCAAATATGTGGGCTTAACGCTATCACTCATTGAAAAGAAAAGCGATGCCGAAGCATCGCTTGATTATTGTTGGTTCAAAGCATATGTGTTATCTGTGAGAGGCGCGTCCGCTTTTTCAACACGCAAAAAGGCGATTCTCAGTATTATATTGAAAACGAGAAACAAAAACGGAAAAGAAACTGGCCCGACGCGATTATAAGGACTTACCAGTATATTGAATCTTTGTAGAAAAGACCCATGATACGAATAGACAGTCATGGGGAAGACAAGCATTAAAACCATAAGCAGCATAAGAAGGCCCGCGCCCACAAGGAGCATGGTCCCAGCCGAATCCCTTCTCAATTTCAACTTGAACGTCGGCAAAAGCGCAACCCCTATGCCCTGAAGCGCGGCAATGCCAAAGAGTGTCCAAAGCGCACTCGGGAAGAAACTGACGTTGATTCCAAGTACAACCGCGCCCCACATAAAGGGAAGCGTGATGCCACTCATTGCGGTCATTAAAACAGTTAAATATATGCCAAGCATACTGTATACCTGTTTGGATGGATGTTCTTTATGGGGGTTTTTATATTTGAAAAACCCGAGGAGTCTCAAAAGGACGCTCGTTGATACCAGCAGGAATGTTGCAACCATGAGTACTACAAATGCAACAGTTCCAATATAATAGATGTTAACCCCAAGTCTTTCAAGGAAACGATAAACAACGCCAAATGTAATAGACGGCATCAGCAATACTGAAGCTATCATGAACATGCGTTTGAAATAAAGCATATCTAGGTAGTTGCGCGTTGATTTCGGTGTACGGACCACCTTTTGATTGTAAGTTTCTTTGGTGGGGCCATGCACTTCACGCGGATTAGAACCATCCGTGTCATCTTCCAAGAAGACACCGGGGGAGACGCCAAGAACGCGTGAGAGTCTTTTCACCATGGTAATATCGGGGGTGCCTCTTCCGGTTTCCCATTTACTGATGGTTTTGTCGCTGACGCTAAGTTCATCTGCAAGTTCTTTTTGGGTAAAGCCTTTTTGCAATCTTTTGTTTCTTATGATCGTATGTACTTGTGCCATGCACTTCACTCCTTCAGTAAAAATTATACATGGCTTCACGAATATGTCCAGTTGAATTTGACTCTACCCTCTCTACTAAAAGTAGAACCCCTCTATAAAGTAAAAAATACCCGGATGGCAACTAGCCATCCGGGTAGGTTTTCATTTACGCTTCTTGTGTGTCAGTTTCTACGTCTGGAAGCAAAATCTTGAGTAGGAATGCTGTAAGTACGGTTCCTGCGGCAAGTGCGATCAAGAACCAGACCCAGCCGTCCATGATAGGCACTACGAAGATACCACCATGCGGCGCTGGTGACGCGGCACCGAAGAGTCCTACGATGGCCCCGGCGAGTGCACTACCTGCAATGATTGAAGGAATGACCGCTTTAGGGTTCGCTGCGGCGAATGGAATGGCGCCTTCGGTGATGAAGGAAAGCCCCATGACCCAGTTGGTCTTACCGGCTTCAATTTGCTGATCGTTGAATTTGCCTTTGAAAAGGACAGTCGCTAGCGCGATGCCTAGTGGTGGCACCATACCACCGGCAATAACCGATGCCATAAGGATGGTTGAAGTGCCTGAGGCAATCGTACCGATTGCAACGACGTATGCGGCTTTGTTGACAGGTCCACCCATGTCAACGGCCATCATGCCACCGGCAATGAGTCCGACCAGTAATGCGGATGAGCCTTCAAGGCCAGTTAGGAAACTTTCAAGCCCTTCTTGGATAGGGGTGACGACCAAGTCGATGGGAATCATCGCAAGCGCAGCCAGTATCGCCCCAAACAATGGGAATACGAGTACCGGCAAAATACCCGACATGCTTCTTGGAACGTTTTTGAATAGCTGCTTGAGTCCGTAGACGATGTACCCTGCTACAAACCCGATGATGATGGCGCCAAGAAATCCACTTCCGCCGTTATTGGCGAGCGCACCACCAACGAAGCCTGGAACGAACCCTGGTCTGTCAGCGATGGAATAGGCAATATACCCTGCAAGGATCGGAAGCATGAACCCAAAGGCGATGCCACCGACTTCACCGAACCATGCGGCGATTTCGTTGCCTGAACCATAGTTGTCCGCACCGGCGTTTCCTACGTCCACGAGGAACGAAAGCGCGATCATGATGCCTCCGGCGACCACGAATGGAATCATTTGTGATACGCCGCTCATGAGATGCTTGTAAATGTTGTTGTTTTTCATGAATTATAGCCTCCTGTATTTTTTTATGCTTTGTTCGAGTGATAAGTGCTTATTTAGCCTTGTAGTTCTCAAACTTGCCGTCAATGGCTTCCTGGACAAGGCTATCAGCATTCTTGATGGCTTTTGAGACACTGACTTCCTTGAGTGGTTTGCCATCAAAGCGTGCCATGTCAACACGTGCGTCCGCAGCTACGATGACTGCATCCGCCTCTTCGATGTCTTTTTTGGTGAGGGCATTCTCAGTACCGATGGAGCCTTGAGTTTCCACCTTGATTTCAACGTCCAGTTTCTTGGCCGCTTTTTCAAGGTTTTCAGCTGCCATGTACGTGTGAGCGATGCCTGTAGGGCATGAAGTAGTCGCAACGATTTTCATGATTGGTCCTCCTTCCCGTCAATCTTGTTTAGTATGGTCATGACGTCCTCTTTGGTGCTTGCTGCTCTTAATGCGTCTCTGAATTC
>JASMTQ010000015.1:0-15797 GCA_041694275.1 Caryophanales bacterium | reverse complement strand
TGATTCGCGGTCAGACGATTGCGCTTGGTCTCACGCTCACCATCATATATGCCCTTTATTCTTTTGTCATCACGCTGATTTCCTTTACCCTCATTCCTATCAACTACGCACTTATCAGCATGTGGCACCATGCCAGTGATGTCAAAGACATTGATACAAAAAAACGTATAGAAACACTCAATGTAAAACCGAGACTTCCACTAACAAAAAAACGGGTGAGAAGACTTGTCATCATAATCATTATGGGGTTGATCGCAATCAATTTTACTAACGTATTCACCGTCTTGCAACGCTCGACAAACCAAACGGAATTCTTTACATACCCTGAAATTATCGCACATCGAGGATCAAGTGAAGACGCGCCTGAAAACACGCTCGCCGCTATTGAACTCGCACTGGAACAAGAAGCGGACGCCATAGAAATAGATGTCAGGATGACGTCTGATGGCACCGTGATTCTGATGCATGATTCAACCCTTGAGAGAACTACGAACGACACACAAAACAGGCGAGTAAGAGACGTCACCTATGAAGAAATTAAAACCCTTGACGCCGGTTCCTGGTTTTCAAGCGACTTTGAAGATGAACCTGTTCCAACTTTGGAAG
The DNA here is from genome assembly GCA_041694275.1 of Caryophanales bacterium. Lineage (GTDB taxonomy): Bacteria > Bacillota_I > Bacilli_A > Izemoplasmatales > Izemoplasmataceae > M55B118. The sequence goes on along the minus strand of JASMTQ010000015.1, from coordinate 15,191 downwards.
AAGTGCTTGAACTGGTGGGTAGAAGAGCCGATCTTTTCATTGAAATGAAGGACAAATCAAACGCCATGAATGAACGGGTGGTCGCTCTCGTTGAAAAATACAATGTCGAAAACACCGCGAGTATCCTTTCAGATTCCGAGTCTCAGCTTCATGCGATCAAGGCTTTGAACGAGGACATTGAAACCATCATGCTCATCTCCACGTTCTATGGAAACATCACTACGCTTATCAACGACGAATCGATTGATCACTTCGCTCTTGGCTTCGCCTTTTACATCAACAACGACGAATACGTCACAAGAATGCACGATTCAAACAGAAAAGTTTACGCATGGACTGTGAACACCGAAGATACCATCGCTTCGCTTTCACGAAGAGAAGTGGATGGTCTTATAACGGACAGGCCCATATACGCCCGTGAACAGGCATACCTCAAAAACGCCAGTGATTTCACCACCACGGTGCTTGAACTTCTTTTTCAAAACGATTGATTTTTCATTTTCCTTTCAAATATGATACAATACTCCTATATAGTACTAAAGTGAAAGGGATGAACGCATGGCACATTCAATCAAAAGCGATGACACGACCAAACTCTTTGAACATATGCTCAAACTTGAATCCGTAGAAGACTTCTATGACTTTTTCGAAGATCTGGCGACCATACAGGAAATCAAGGAACTCACGCTCCGCTTCACCGTTGCAAGGTATCTCTCAGAAGGCAAGACCTACTCGGAAGTCGAACGGTTGACCAAGGCTAGCGCCACAACCATAAGCAGAGTCAACAAGTGCCTTAACTACGGAGCGGGTGGGTATCAGAAAGTATTTAAAGGATAGCTTAGGCTATTCTTTTTTTTCTGAAAAAGGCAAAAGAACGCTTTCATTCAAAAATAATGATATAATGCTTTACAGCAGTAGAGTGATATAGTAATATTGAGTGCGAGGTGATACATATGAAAAAAATGCTGACACTTACATTTGCAGTATTGATGATTTTTACATTGGCCGCTTGCGGCGAAGAAGATACAAGAAGTTCACTTGAAAAAGTACAGGATGAGGGTGTGCTCGTCATGGGACTGGACGCTACCTTCGCACCTATGGGCTTTACGGATGAAAACGATGAAATCGTAGGGTATGATGTGGATCTGGCCCGTGAAGTGGCAAGTCGTATGGGCGTTGAACTGAGACTTCAACCAATCGACTGGAACTCCAAGGTGCTGGAACTTGACACCAATAAAATCGACATGGTCTGGAACGGGTTCACCATCACACCTGAACGGGCTGAAAAAGTGCTTTTCTCTGACCCTTACATGAACAACCGCCAGGTTGTATTGACACTTGATGATTCCATAAACACCATAGAAGATCTGGAAGGCAAAAACGTGGGCGTGCAGATGCAAAGCAGTGGGCAAAGCGCGCTTGAATCAAGTAACGTATTCGATGATTTGGGTGAAATGACCAAGTTCGATACGTACGATCTTGCGCTGGAAGACCTTAAAAGCGGACGCATTGACGCCGTCGTCATCGACGAGATCATGGGACGCTACGTCAACAACCAGCAAGGTGATATATTCAGCGTACCGGATTTTTCACTGGGTGATGAAGAATACGGCATAGGGTTCCGGTTTGAAGACGACGCGCTCAAAAACGAAATTGAATCAATCTTAAGAGATATGGCTGAAGACGGCACAGGGGCTTCCATATCTGAAGACTGGTTCTCAGAAGACCTCTTCTTGATCGAATAGAAAATGGCTTACATGCTTGATATACTGCCCTTCCTTTTAGAAGGGCTCAAAGTCACACTCACAATCATGGGTGTGACCCTTCTTTTATCCATTCCCCTTGGATTTCTACTGGCATTTTTAAGACACACCGGTCTTAAAATACTCATCTTTCTCATTGACGGCTACACCTGGCTTTTCAGAGGCACACCATTATTGCTGCAGCTTTTCTTTTTTATGTATGGCTTGCCGTTTTTTGGGATTGTGCTATCAAGAGAAACGGCTGCCTACCTTACCTTTGTCCTCAATTATGGTGCGTACTTCACAGAAATATTTCGTGGAGGCATCGAATCCATCGACAAAGGGCAGTTTGAAGCTGCGAAAGTCCTTAATATTCCTAGGTTTGTGCAAATCAGAAAGATTTATGTCCCTCAGGTCTTCAAACGGACCCTTCCAACCGTTGCCAATGAAACCATAACCCTCTTAAAGGATACCGCGCTCGTTTCAACGATTGCGCTTGGTGAAATGCTTAGAAACGCCCGTGAAGTAGTTGCGAGAGACCTGACTGCAGAACCTTTCCTCCTTGCAGGCATCATCTATCTCATGATCACATTCGTACTGGTCATGACCTTCAAGAAAATCGAGAAGAAAGTCGGGGTGTTCAACTGATGAATACGCTCAGAATAGATTCGATCACCAAAGCCTATGGTGAACATAGAGCCCTTGACAACGTAAGCCTTCAAGTAAAAAAAGGCGAGGTGCTTTCAATCATCGGTCCAAGTGGGAGCGGGAAGACAAGTCTTCTAAGGATGGTTGCGAATCTTGAAACCATCAACGAAGGAACCATCACCCTTGATGACACACCGATAACCATCGCAAACACTCCCAAGAAAACCCATCCAAAAATCGGGTACGTATTTCAAAACTTCAATCTGTTTTTGAATTTGAATGTGATGGACAACATCACTCTCGGCCTCCGATACACAAAAGGATTTTCAAAAGAAGCGGCTGAAGAAAAGGCACTCACCCTTCTAAGACAGTTCTCGCTTGAAAACAAAAAAGACAGATACGTAAGCGCACTCTCTGGTGGAGAAAAACAAAGAATCGCCATCATAAGAGCGCTTGCGCTTGACCCTGAAATCCTTCTTTTCGATGAACCGACCAGTGCGCTTGACCCAGAAAACATCAAAGAGGTACAAGAAGCGATCAAGGTTCTCACCGACGCTTCCATTACCATCATGCTCGTCACGCACGAAGTCAGATTCGCAAAGGAAGTCTCTGACAGACTCGCCTTCATGGACCAGGGTGCATTGATTGTCGAAGGTCCTACAAAAGACGTCCTTGAAAAACAACCGAAAAGACTAAAAAACTTTCTAAATGCCCTGGCCCAATAAGGCCGGGGTATTGCCTTGTATATCATGAAAACGTTTGTATACGGAGACAATTTCCTTCCTCGCAGTAAAAGGGTTTACATTATATGATATAATGACTTTGTTAATAAAATTAGGAGGTAATTCAATGAGAAGTTTGAAGAAGTTTTTTATAGCTGTAACGTTCGTTGCAGCGATGTTTGTTACAGCAAACGTATCCATGCATGCACAGGAAGCGGATACGCTTGTCGCACACTATTTTCGTTATGATGATGATTATAGTCAGTTTAACCAATTGTGGCTTTGGCCAAACGAACCTTCAGAAGGTGGAGGGAACGCTTATGAGTTTGACGAGGAAGATGATTACGGAGCGAAAATGACCGTGAATCTTGCCGATACCAATCTCGAAGGCAGTACCGAAATCGGACTGATCGTCAGAGATGACGATTGGAACAAAGAGATTTCACAGGATCGCTTTGTGGATATGACAAGCCCGAATGCAGAAGGCGAAGTTCACATCTATCTTGTACAGGGCGAAAATGAAATCTATTATGATGAAGCGAACGCCGACAATTCACACAGAATCATGTCCGCAAGCTTTACAAGCGGTAGTTCAATCAGTTTCACAGGCACCACAGATGCCACAGAAGCGAATACTACAGTATACGCAGGAGACACGGTTGTCCCTTTCAGTGATTTCTCAATGAGCGAGGGTGAAGGCTCCCTTACTTTGGATGAAGAAGTGGACCTGACAAAAACGTATGAACTCGAGATTGATTTTGGAGATGAGGAACCTGCTCGTTCCATGATTGCGTTTGATGGTTTTTACACGAGTGATGCGTTCAATGATGCGTACGCCTATGATGGCCAGCTTGGGAATATTTATTCTGAAACAAGCACGGAGTTCAAGCTTTGGGCCCCTATCAGTAATTCAGTAACCCTGAATCTATATTCAGCCGGCCATGATTCCAACGTGACCGATGATGATGGCAACGCGGGCGTTGATGATCCATATCAAACCGTTGAAATGACGCAAGGTGAAAAAGGCGTATGGTCAACCACGGTTGATGGCGATCTTGACGGGGTTTATTATACCTATACCGTTGATAATAACGGAGAAGTCAATGAAGTCGTCGACCCTTACACGTATGCTTCAGGTGTCAATGGTGAACGCGGCATGGTTATCAACTTCGATCGTTACAATCCAGAAGGCTGGGAAAACGATGAACGTCCTGATACCATGGAAGGCAATACGGATGCGATTATCTATGAACTGCACGTTCGTGATCTTACAACGCATGAAAGTTGGAATGGGACTGAAGCAAACCGCGGAAAATTCGGTGGTCTGATTGAAAGTGGAACCACCTATGAAGGCCTTACAACAGGCTTTGATCACATTCTAGACCTCGGAGTTACCCATGTTCAGCTATTGCCGGTATTCGACCATGGTATCATTGATGAAACCAGACACGACGACCCTTCTTATGAAGGTCAGCACGACGGCATCTTCAACTGGGGCTACATGCCTGAGCATTTCAACGTGGTAGAGGGAAGCTATTCAAGTGACCCATACAACGGAGAAGTGAGAACCACTGAATTCAAGGAAGTTATTCAAAAATACCATGAAAACGACGTACGTATTGTCATGGACGTCGTATACAACCACACAGGAAAATCCGCTGATTCCAACTTTGATAAGATTCTTCCCGGATACTATTTCCGTATGAACGAAGACGGATCGTTCTCCAATGGTAGCGGAACAGGGAATGAAACGGCTTCAGAACGTGCCATGTTTAGAAAATTCATGGTTGATTCACTTAAATTCTGGGTCGAAGAATATCATATTGACGGATTTAGATTCGACCTTATGAAACTTCATGATGTCGACACCATGAACGCGATTGCCGATGAACTTCATGCCATTGACGATACCATCATGCTTTATGGTGAACCGTGGGATGCAGGCGGATCCAAACTGCCTGAAAACGATTCGGCTTACCACGGAACACTCGATGAAATGCCGGGAATTGGCGCATTCAATGATACTACGCGCGACGGCATCAAAGGGAGCGTATTCGAAGCTCAGGAAGGCGGATTCCTCCAAGGCAACGATTACGCTGTTCCACGTGTATTCCTAGGGATTGCGGGGGGCACTTCACAAAGCGGTTCATCCCTTCAAGGCCTTGCACCACAACCAACCCAGATCATCAACTACGTCACCGCGCATGACAACAACACGCTTCATGACAAACTGCAGCTATCTTCAGGCGCAGACGATGCCATGATCGAACAAATGCAAAGACAGGCCAACACTCTTATCCTTGGCTCCCAGGGCGTACCGTTTTTGCACGCGGGCGTTGAGATGATGCGTACGAAACCATGTACCGTTCCAGAATCCGGAGAAAACACCTGTGATGCAGGTGAAAACTACGATCACAACTCATACCGTTCACCAGATTCAACCAACCAGATTGACTGGAACTGGAAAGTGGATTACAATGATACATTCGAATACACGCGCGATATGATTTCACTTAGAAAGATGAAAGACGTATTCCGTCTAAAAACCGCCGATGCGATTTCACAGGCGCTTACGTTTGGTCCATATGAACCAGGCACAGTCAAATACATGCTGAATGATTCAAACGACGACTGGCAATCCATCGTCATCCTTCACAACAACAACTCAGAAGCAAGAGACTTCACGCTTCCTGAAGGCACTGACTGGAACCTGATCGCAAATGAAAATGAATTTGGTGAAGTCAGCGAAAACGACATTGCGACACTTTCAACCCACTCGAGTGGCGAGACACTCACACTCGATGAAAATGCCGTCAGGATTTTCTACAGTACGGATCTCATAGAAGAGTGGTCTTCAGAAGATGAAGAACCGACTGAAGAAGAACCAACCAATGAAGACGGTCCGGGCTGCACGCTCAGATCAAATCAAAGTCCAAGTGCCATGCAAGAAGGCCTTCTCGGTACGCTCCTGCTTATGAGCGGAACCCTGGGTGCCCTTGTCATTGTCAAGAAACGCGGGTAATCAATATAACTAAAGGGCTCTTTTGAGCCCTTTTCTTTTTGGAAAGACCATGTCCATAAAAAAAGACCTGCACTGCAGGCCTTTTCAGGTTATTCAAGATAAGAGGTTTCACCAGAAACATCAATAACCACTGAACTTTGAGGCTGCATCGTAAATGAGCCATCATTTTCAGTTAAATCGTTTGAACTGTAAACGACTGAATAATTTTCAAGCGCATGATCAATGTCACTTTCTGCGTTGCCAAGATGGTGAATGACGAGGTATGTGGTTTCCCCTTCGCTTCTAAGAAAGGCAATCACATCGCTGTCAAAGGTTTCAGTGTCTTCAAGAGTTCCGTCCGTTAGAACGGAATCACCTTTTTTGAGTTGAATGAGCTCAAGATAATGGTGAAGAAGAGAAGAAGTATCATTCAACTGTTCATTTACGCCATCAAGAGCACTGTTATGATCATTCCATTCAGAGATGCCGGTATGTCCGCCTTCTGGGTTGTATGAACTGTTTGCGCTCCATTTGAAAGGCTGGCGCACGTCTTCGTCTCTACCTGGCTGATTCATGCCGTTCATTCCGAGTTCTTCACCATAATAGATCCACGAAGTGCCTGGAAGGGTAAAGAGAATGTTTGCGGCCACGCGTGCCTTGTTCTCGTTTTCAGAAAACGCACCCATGACACGGTTCTGGTCATGATTTGATAGGAAAATAGAGTCAACGAAGTCTTCACGGACTTCACTGTAATGGCCTCTTGTTTCCACCATGTCGCTAACGACATCCCCAGCCTGCGTGGAAGCGACCGCTTCAATGATGTTTTCAGCATTCTGGAAGTTGAATGTCGTATCCATGCCTTCTAAGTAATTGGCAATCACACGGCTGCTGTTGATCCAGATTTCACTAAGCATGATAGCATCTTCATCCACGGATTTTATGTGATCGTTGAACTCGATAAACCATTCTATGTTTTTACCACGGTAATCCGTACCTGTTGGCACTTCCTTCTGGTCATATATATGTCTTGCGGCGTCGATTCTGAATCCGTCAACCCCGACATCTTCAAGCCAGAACGTGGAGATGTCCTTCACTTCCTGTCTTACATCAGGGTTTTCGAAGTTGAGTTCGGGCATCTGATCCCAAAAAGAGGCGAAATAATGTGCGTCTCTTGGACTGTGATAATACCAGCCGGTCTGTGTTGAATAATCCTCTTCATTTTCACTGAAGTCATTCCATACATAGTAATCCTTGTATTTTTCATGATCTTCGTGCTCTGGGTCTCTTGAGGCTTCGAACCACGGATGCTGATAACTGGTGTGGTTGATGACAAGATCCATAAGTACGTCGACTCCGTTGTCATTCAAGGTTTCTACCAGGGTCATGAAATCCTGTATGGTTCCAAACCTGCTGTCGATATCATAGTAATCAACCACATCGTATTTGTGATAACTGGGGGAAGGGTTGATGGGATTGAGCCATACGCAATCGACATCAAGCGTGTTGACGATGTAATCGACATTGTCAATGATGCCTTGGATGTCTCCATACCCGTCTCCATCACTGTCTGCAAAGGAAATCGGGAAAATCTGATAGCATACATCATTGTCTTTGAGAGCCTCGGAGGTGTCCATCATTTCATAGGTCGATTCACCGTTATCATTGTTTTCGTTGGTGTCATCGCCGTTGCAAGCGGAGAGTGTGAATACAAACATTACGAGCAGGGCGATAGCGAGTAGTTTCTTATTCATAGTTCAAATCCTTTCTTATAAAGCATTGGAAATAAAAAGGGCTCCAGAGAGCCCTTTTTGTAGTTTAGCAATTAACAGGGTAACGATGATTATTGGTTGTTTTCTTCAATCCAGGAATCAGAGTCGGTAACAATGGCTGCTCTTGCATCAGCAGGTGTCATTGTGCCATCCCAGATTTCTTTGAAGTAGTCGTTGAGGTTCAGGTTATAGAATACGTCCATCGCTGCAACATCAGCGTTGTTTGGAAGTGTACCTGAAACTTCAAGATGGTTGTTTTGCATACCAAGTGCGAATTCTTCCTTGTTTTCGCTTTCGATGTCAGGGAAGATGTCCGCGTCATCCTGTAGAGCAGGAAGGTAAGCAGAAGAATCAATCATCGTTTCCATAGTGTCTTTGGTGTAAAGCCAGTTAAGGACTTTTGATGAAGCTGAAGGAACTTCAGTGAAACCGTTGATGACAAAGCCTTTGGTTTTCATGAGTGGGTGAAGGTCTTCACCGTCATAAGTAGGCATTTCTGAGAAACGGAAGTCGAACCCAGTAGAATCTTCGGCTCCGTCAACATTTTGCCAAGTACCGACAAGTGACATTGGGTAAGCGCCTTGGAGATATGCATCCCAGCGCCAAGCCATTTCATCTGCAGCTTTTTTGGCGCCTGTTTCATCAACACTCATATTGGTTTGAGAGAATGCTTCGATGAATTCAAGTCCACCTTCAAAAGCATCTGTATCAAAACCAGGCTCATCTAGATTTCCGCTTTGGAAAATCTGCCATCCATCAGCTGTCAAGCTTGAATAGCCGCTCCATACTTCGTCGAGTGAAATAGGGAACATTTCATACATGGTGTAAGAATCGTCGTTGCCAGGAACATCGATTACAGGACGGTCATCCGCAGCCCAATCGGAACCTTCTGTGATTGCGAAGATTTTTTCCCAGGTGTCAATGGCATCGGGAAGGTTGTCGCCATCAGAATCCGTAGTGTCGATTCCGAGTTCACTAAGAATGGTTTCGTTCCATGAGAAGACCATACCATCATAGAAAGCAGGAAGGTAGAAATAATCCAGCTGATTGATGGATTCAAATGCTGATTCATTGGTTTGTTCAGCGCCTAGGTCCTGGAAATGTGTGTGAAGTGGAAGGACGGATCCTTCTTTACCGATAACTTCACCGTCAATGACAAGCGCTACATCAGGAGCTTCGCCTTGTTGCAGTTCCATACCTTGCATACCTGAGTTGTCGTCATTGGCAGAACCATAGTTTCTGAATTCAAGCATACCTTCGTATTCAGGGAAGTCAGAATTCCATTTTTGAACAAGGGCAGCACCCATGTCGTCACTATCGACACCGAGTACGACTGTGGCCTCATCTTCAACAAGGAAATCTCCCTCTTCATCGTTCCAGCATGCGTCTACACCAGTAGCTTCGGTGCAGGTTTCACCATCTTGTGGTGTGTCATCTCCGCGGTCGCTGCATGCAGCAAGGCCGAACACGAGAAGTAAAGCAGTTACGAATAAACTTAACTTTTTCATAGTTTCCTCCTAATTTTTTTAAAAGTTTTTCGTCATTATCTATTATAGCACAAATAATGGTATCTATGTTGAAAATGCTTACAAAAATTTGTATTTGAAAACGTTTTCTAGCATATAAATGTAAGCGTTTACTCTGTTTCTTCCCTGATTTCTGGTGTCTCTTTAGGTCCAACAAGGGTTTCACTGCGCCTGTTTATTGAATAGTAAACGACTATGATCCGTATGAGATAGACCATTGTGAAAACGAGATACGCCCATCCTGGAATCCAAAATCCTAAAATGGCTGAAAGCAGTGCGGGTCCAGTCATTGCAAGAATGGTGATTCTAAGTGCGGCCTGATAGGTTATTTTCTTGATCGAAGCACGGAAGTTAACCATTTGAATCAGCAAAGACACGACAATGACGTAAATAAACGTCTGTGCAAACTGTACGGTATAAACAATGCCTATCTGCTGGCTCATATCAGAGTAGTAGAGGTTTTCTAAAAAGAAACTTGTGTTGTTTTTATAGAACTCACCCACAATGTTTTCAGAGTCAGTAGCAGTATCTTCGATTGTTGAAAAGTCAAATCCCTGCAGCAGGGAGTAGTTCCCACTGACAACGGCAGTGTGGTCTCCTTGGTAAATGACTGCGGCCTCATCAGGCGTGAAGATAATGGTGCTTTCATCGATTTCACTGACATCCAGTGTATCGGCATATTCGAAATGATACTCACCGTACATGGCTTGCATATCGCCTTCACACAGCATTTCACTTTCCTCAGAAACACGACAATCGAGATTGGTTTCATACATTTCAGTGAACGCAACATCAATGCCTTCAAGATCCTGGGTGGCCTCCACACCTTCCATGTAGCCCATGAAGTTCGGAGCACTTACGAGACTTACATTGACAAAAAGCATAAGTGCGAGAAGTAAAAGCGGAATTTTCGTGAGTTTAAGAAGGTCGGTGTTACTGTAGAGCGCTTTTCCGAATGTAATGATTTTCTTATTCATAATATCACCGTTTGCTTTTAAAAAGTGCGATGAAATCACCGCACTTTTTGAAGTTTTTTATCCTTTTTCCGCTCCACCGGTCAGACCGTATACCACATATTTCTGCATGTAGATCTGTACCATCATGATCGGCACTGCGATGAACAGTCCGCCAGCCATGAAGAGCATTGGGTTGTATGGTTGCGATTCGTTGTCATTGACCCTGAACAGCCACATCGCAACGGTTTCGTTTTCCGGCATCAGGATTGATGGCAGGATGTAGTCGAGCCAGGGTTTCATGAACGAGTCAACCGCAACGAAACCAAGGATTGGGGCTGCGAGCGGAATGATGATTTTTCTTAACACCTGTACGTTGCTTGCACCGTCAATACGTGCGGACTCATCAAGTGAAAGCGGAATGTTTTTCATGAATCCGCGAATGATGAAGGTATTGAATGGAATTGAACCTGCAACATAGATAAGTGATAGATGCGGCCAGCTATTGAGCCAACCGAATTGGTTGAATAGAAGGAACAAGGCAATCATACCCATGAATGAAGGGAAGAGTTGAAGCCCGAACATTGAGAGTAGTACGCCTTTTTTACCTTTGAAACGATACCTTGAGAATGCAAACCCGACCAAGGAAGAAAAGATGACTGTAAGTACGGTTGATAGGCTTGCTACTCCGAGACTTACAAGAAATGCTCTTGGGTAGTCAGGAAGGGCTTGCGTCGTTGAACCGGTATAGGTGAAAATCTCCTGGTAGTTTGCGAGCGACCACCGCGCCGGGTTGGGAATAATTGGGACGGCGTTCAGGTTTTCCGTATCTGTAAAAGCGGCTGAAACCATCCATAGAATTGGAACCAGGATGATCGTGAGACTTGCAAGAAGCCATCCGTAAATAAACGTTCCGGCCAAGCCTTTTTTAATGCTCGCTTTAAGGGCGTACCCTTTCAGACGATCTTGAGTGCTTTTCGGTTTTTGTCTGTTTTCATTGTATTTGGCCATCGTTTATTCCTCCTCCCAGAATGATTTGAGTCTGGATAGTTGAACGAGTGCAACCACACCGATTAGTAGGAATATGAGAATTGAGTAGGCGGCTGCAAGGTTGAACTGGTTGACCGTTGATTCGAATGAGAGTTTGTAAATCCAGGAAATGAGAATATCGGTCTGTCCTGGTGCGATTCCAATAAGTGATTGAGGAATTTCTGAACGCGGGTACCCAGGTCCACCACCTGTAAGGAAGTAGATCATGCCGAAGTTGTTGAAGTTGAATGTGAACGTGGTAATGATAACCGGCGCGGTCCCTCTGATGACCCAGGGAAGCGTGAGGTAGCGGAACTTCTGCCAAGAGGTCGCGCCATCGATATCCGCAGCTTCCACAAGCATTTTCGGAATGGTTGTGAGAACACCTGTAATCATGAGCATGAAGTAAGGAAACCCCATCCAGAGGTTTACGAGAATGATGATCGTACGGGCGAGTGGTGCGTTCTCAGATGAAGTAAACCAGAGAATGTTTCCGTCACTGGCTTGTCCAACAAGACCAATCATTTCGAGGAATTCTCTTACGGTTGCAGTTGTACCGGTTGTAGCCAGGATGTTGTTGAGAAGGCCCTGGTCAGCGCCGAATACATTGCTGAAAAGAAGTAGGATGATCATGCCTGGTATTGCCCAGGGAAGAATGAAAATGGTACGCCATACTTTCTTGCCGACTACGTATTTGCTTTCAATGATGAGCGCTTGCACGAGACCGAGGACATACACGGTCACACTACTCATGAATGCATAGAACAAGGTCCAAACCAGTGTCTGGTTGAAGAATTTGAACCAGTCCTCTTCAGGGTTGAACACCTTGATGAACGTATCGAATCCATGCCACTGTATGAGTTCTCTTCCCAGACTGATGCTGTCTGTGTAGTTGGTGAATGCTACAAGGAACGAGAAGATAAATGGTATCAGAATAAAGAAAGTTATTAGAATCAATGCCGGCACGATAATCAAATAGGCGAAATATTCTTCCACTATTCGTTTGTAAAATGCTTTGGCATCTTCGATGGTCTTGCCTGCTGCGACCTTCAGATGTGTCTTGTAGGCATCGCGTACGCTTACAACCCAGAGGATGAAAAGCAGTGCGACGAGTACAAGGACGATAACCCCTTCACCAAGGAGTACGCGGGAGTTGTCTCCTCTGTCCCAGCCGAAGATGGCTCCGCGTGGTCTAATGTCCACACCGCGGTAGGTGCTGTAAGTCGTAACAGCTCCAAGTGAGAAAAGTCCCCAGAGTCCTTTGGTGAAAAGACCACCATAGTCACGGAAGAAGTGAAGCTCTCCTTCTGCAGGATATTGGGCGATTTCTCCTGAAAGCGCCCACCAGTATCCACTGGTTGCGATTTCGATAATCAGAAATAACAAGAAGACGCCCAGAATCGGGGCCCCTTTGTACCACTGTTTGTTCTTGAACTGTCCAAGCCCCATCAAAAAGAAGCTCATAACGCCTTTTTTGAATGCTTCAGGCTCCTCTTCCTTAGCTTTTTTAAGATTTTTGAAGAAGTTGATGATGGCTAGTACAATGCTTTTGAAAAAGCCGTAAATGCCAAGTGGTATTCCTTTAACAAAGAACAGCACGACTCTTTTAAAAGCATCCAGGATTTTCAGTCCAAATTGTTTGATTTTGTCCATTGGATTACTCCTAACCTAGTTAAAATTATGTTTAGTCAATGACCCTTTAATAGTACCACAATTGAAAATTTTTGTAAACGCTTTAAAATCACAATTTCTTTTGTAAACCTTTTCATTTTTTCGCCACATTTAGCCTTGCATTTTATCTCAAATGATATAGAATACACTATAGATTGAAAAGAAATGAGGCCTACTATGAAACACAGTGAATTCTACCATATACCAAAATCAACGATGGCTTTCGCCATTGATACGAACACCCTGCATATTCGTTTTAGAAGTTTGAAAGATTCCGCTAAGAAGATAGCCATCATACATGGTGATCCCTTCATGTGGCATACGGATGGTGATGATAAAAAGTGGCAGGGCGTCATCCAGGAACCAAAAGAAATGATAAAAGAAGCGTCCACTGACATTTATGATTACTGGTTTGCGTCGCTTGAGGTCCCCACCAAACGTGTCAAATATGCTTTCCTTATAGATGATACGCATATTTATGGTTCAAACGCACTTGTAAACTTGTCCGAGTATCCAGATTACAAGGGTAATCTGAATGCGTTTTTCAACTATCCTTATTTATTAAGAGAAGATATTTACAAAGCGCCATCATGGGTCAAGGATACTGTATGGTACTCCATCTTTCCAGACCGATTTCACGCGTATGACAATCAAAATGAAAACGTCTTGAGGTGGGAAAATACCGATAAATACCGAAACGACCAATTCTTCGGTGGCAATATTAAAGGAATTGCCGAAAAACTTCCCTACCTTAAAGAGATGGGCTTTACAGGCATTTACATGACACCGATCTTCAAAGCGCCGTCCGCTCACAAATACGATACGGTGGATTACTATGAGATCGATCCGCAGTTCGGCACGAAAGAAGATTTCAAAGCCCTTGTAGACAAAGCCCATGCTTTAGGCATCAAAGTCATGCTCGATGCGGTATTCAACCATGTTTCCAACCAACACCCGTTTTTTCAGGACGCCCTTGAAAAGGGCCCAAATAGCAAATACTTTGAAAGCTTTTATTTCAAGGAATGGCCCATTAAGAGAAACGAACTGTTGAAGCGGTCCCCAAAAGACCCTTTCAAGGCCCCACCATATGAAACGTTCGCCTTCACCCCACGCATGCCGAAACTCAATGCCGATGATCCGTTCATGCGGGAATACCTTCTTGAAGTCGGTGAATACTGGGTCAGGGAATTTGACATTGACGGCTGGCGTCTGGATGTCAGCAACGAAATCTCCCATGATTTCTGGCGAGCGTTCAGAAAAAGAGTGAGAGCTGTCAAGGATGAGGTGTTCATTCTTGGTGAAAACTGGGATCAAAGCGAACCATGGCTTATGGGCGATCAGCACGACGCGGTCATGAACTATGAATTTCTCTATCCCATGTGGGCGTTTTTCGGTAAACACGAGCCCTATCCGATGGACGCAAAAACGTTTGCGAACACCCTAAAAGAGGTTATGTTCACCTACCCAAGACCCGTCATTCAAAACATGTTCAACATCATTGACAGCCATGATACGAAACGCATCGCAAGGGTTGTTGAAGAGGATGAATCGCTGCTCAGGCTCGTGTATCTGACACAATACCTTCTCCCGGGCGCCCCTTCAATCTATTATGGAGGCGAAATCGGCCTCAGTGGTGAACATGACCCAGACAACCGCAGGTGCATGATCTGGGATGAAGAAAGACAGAGTGCCGTTTTGAAAGCCTTCATCAAAAAACTCAACCATATTTATCACACCGAACCCTCTTTCAAGCTCCCCACTTTGGAAGTCCTCGCCACGAAAGACCAGGCGCTGATCCTTAAAAAAGGTACGTTGAGGGTATTGATCAACAGAGGCAGTGAAAGTGTGAAGTTTGATACGGCTTCGATAAAGGGAAGCTACCGCGATCTTCTAAGCGAGAAGTCGGTTCAAATAGAAGAAACCACTGTTTTAAAACCGTATGCGCTCTACCTCCTCAAATAAAAGAGACCGTTTAAATGAATGAACCGCCCCCTGTCAAGTAGACAGTGAAAATAATCAAAAAGTCTGTAAGGCCTGATTCCGATATTCAATCGGGGTCAGGCCTTTTAATACGGGTGAGAATCGTTGGTCGTTGTAAAACGTCATGTATGCATGAATGGCTTCTTTGAG
>JASMTQ010000014.1:0-3814 GCA_041694275.1 Caryophanales bacterium | reverse complement strand
ATGATTGGACGTCTTAATACGCTTGGGTTGTCGATAATGAAATTGGTAAGTTCGTTGAGGGTCATTTCTTCTAAGTTGAGATCATTATCCTGAAATACCTTCGAGCGTGTAGAGATGATGTCTTCAAACCCGCCTTCGGTATTTTTTAGCATGTTCATGATGTCATCGCGGGTAAGTCTTACGTTGAATATATTCTTTTCTCTGAAGTCAATACGGTGTTCCTTGAACCATTTCTTCGCTTTTCTACATGAAGAACAGCTTGGTGTTGTGTACATTTGAATCATAGTGATGACCTCCCTTTAAAGCGGTCGATTTGTACATAAAATTATTCAAATCACCTGAATTAGTGATACAAGTTGATTATAACACAGATTATAAAAAATATGAATAAGTTTTCAAGGATTTTTACATGTAAATGCTTGCAGTCTAGTCCATGCATTAGAAACTTTCTTGTGCTATAATACTAGAGACATATTATAACAAATGGAGGGTCATTTATGAAGTGGAATTTGGAACATTTGTACGAATCTCTTGATGCGTGGAAAAAAGATTACGAACGCGTACAGGAAATCATTGAAGCGCTCCCTGAGTTCCAGGGAAAGCTTGGAAATTTCGAATCATTCAAAAAGTATTTTGATCTGCAGCGTGAGATCAGCCTGAAACTCAACAAGCTTTATCAGTATGCACACCTAAAAAGTGATTTGAACAAGAAAAACGTTGAAAACAGTGGTCGCGTGCAAACCATGGTGAGTCTCATTACGAAGTACTCCCAGGCTACGGCATTTGAATCCCCTGAAATTCTCGCACTTGGCGAAGAAAAAGTCAATGGGTTCATTGACAAGGACAAGTCTCTTGAAGAATACCGTTTCCCACTCAAAAAGCTGTTTCATCAAAGCGAACACATCCTTGATGCAAAAAGAGAAGGGCTTCTTGCAAACTTCTCAGAGCTTTCAGGTCAGGGCAGCAACCTTCACGGTGCACTCAGTGTCGCCGACAACAAAGCGGTAGAAGTCACCCTTGAAGACGGCGACACCGTATCGGTCACAAACGGTAACTTCAGAAGTCTCATTGCGGACGCGAAAACCGCGAAAGACCGGGAAACTATCTTCAGAGCGGTCTTTGATTTCTATGAAGACCACAAGCACACCTTCGCTGAAATCTACAACACCGTTCTCAAGGCGAATGTTGCGAACATGCGTTCAAGAAACTACGAATCAACCCTTGAAAGCAAGCTTTTCTCCAACAATATCGATCCCAAGGTTTATCATACCCTTGTAGAAACCGCCAAGGAAAACGTGGACCTTTTGAAACGGTATTATAAAATAAGAAAAGGCGAACTCGGTCTAGATACCCACCATACGTATGACCGTTTCATCCCACTTGCCGAAAGCAACTCCAAGTTCGAATATGAAGAAGGCAAGAAACTCTTCTTTGAAGCAATTGATCATCTGGACAGTGATTTCAAGGAAAAAGCCAAGGACGCTCTCAAAGAAGGCTACGTTGACGTTTATGAACAAGATGGAAAACAAACAGGCGCCTATTCATCGAGTTCACTGGATGAACATCCGTTTATCCTTCTTAACTTCGACAAGACACTTGGTGACGTGTTCACCGTAGCCCATGAAGCGGGGCACTCAATGCATTCGCTTTTCTCTGCAGAACACCAGCCGGTAGCCACGCAGAACTACACCATCTTTGTCGCAGAGATTGCATCAACATTCAACGAGCATCTCCTGCTTGATTACTTCATCAACAACAACAAGGGTTCCAAAGAAGACAAGATTCAGCTTCTCCAACAATCCATCGACGACATCGCAGCCACCTTCTTCCGCCAGACGCTCTTTGCGGCTTACGAACTTGAAGCCCACAAGCTCGCGGAAAGCGGTCAGCCGATCACTTACGAATCCTTGTCTCAAATCATGATCGATCTCTACAGGCACTTCTATGATATCGATATCACCGAAGAAGGGCCCAAACCTTACGTATGGGCCTACATTCCGCACTTCTTCTTCGCCCCTTACTATGTTTATCAGTACGCGACAAGCTTTGCGGCCAGTCTCAAACTCTACGACATGGTCAAAGAAGACCCATCAAACATCGAAAACCACATGAACCTGCTTAAAAGCGGTGGCAACGACTTCCCAATGGAACAGGTCAAGAAAGCCGGGCTTGATTTAACCGACAAATCAACCTTCGAAGCTGTCACCAAACGCATGAAAACACTCCTTGATGAACTTGAGGTTGCACTTAAGGAATAATTTGGTACACTATAGGTAACACAGCGAAAAGGACGGGCATGTCCCCTAAGCGAGACTGAGACGGTGAAAGCAGTCAAAAGATGTGCCCTGGCCCTTTGAGTGACGTTAATACCGTCCGTTTGCCTGCGTTAAGGGCCAAAGTGTCAACCCTCGTTGAAACCAAGGTGGTACCGCGGAAATTTCGCCCTTGACCCTTATTTGGTCAAGGGCTTTTTTATTAGAAAGGACTGATTTTATGCCAAAACACATAGTATCGGGCATCCAGCCCACAGGCACGCTCAATATTGGAACGTATCTCGGAAGCATCAAGAACTTTGTCAAACTGCAGGAAACCTACAGTGATTACCACTTCTTTCTCTTCATCGCGGATCTTCACGCGATCACCATCCCAAGAGACAGACAGAAACTGAGAAAAACCATCAAGGAACTCGCAGCCTTATACCTCGCGTGCGGACTAAAAGAAGAGAACCTGTCTCTTTTCATCCAGTCCGAAGTAAGAGCCCATTCACACATGAGCTATCTTCTTCAGACATTCACCTACATGGGTGAACTCGAACGGATGACCCAGTTCAAGGAAAAAGCGCAGAAACAGGAAAAAGGCGTCACTTCCGCCCTTTTCACCTACCCTGCCCTGATGGCGGGCGACATTCTTCTTTATGACGCAGAGTACGTCCCTGTCGGTGAAGACCAAAAACAGCACCTGGAACTCACCCGTGATATCGCCACACGCGTCAACAACCGTTTCGGTGAATTCTTCACCGTCCCAAAACCGCTCATCCCGAAAGTCGGGGCCCGCATCATGAGTTTAACCGAGCCCACACGCAAGATGAGCAAATCCGATGACAATGTCAAATCAAGGATCCTCCTTCTTGATGACGTGAACATCATCAGAAAGCGCATCAAAAGCGCCGTCACCGACAGCGAAGGCACCATACGCTTTGACAAAGAGGAAAAACCGGGCATTTCAAACCTCATGACCATCATGGGCGCAATCACCGGAAAGACGGTCGAAGCGATTGAAGACGAATACAAGGACAGTACCTACCAGGTATTCAAGGAAGACCTCGCAGAGATTGTCGTAAATGAACTGAAACCGATTCAGGAAAAATACCACGCACTTATGAAATCCGACGAACTTGATCAGATCCTCGACAGAGGCCGCGACGAAGCCAGTAAAATCGCAGAGAAAAAAGCCTTCAAACTCGACCACAAACTGGGTCTTGGCCGTAAAAGACGCTGATGCGCACCCTTGAAGCGAAATCGATTATTCAGTCCAGTGGGAACTTCAATCTGATCCGTGGGTGCACCACCTCTCAATTAAGGTTGTTTTAATCTCTGAACATTTAAAAAAGACGCGATCTCGCTAGAGAACGCGTCTTTTTCAAGTTAGGACTTTTGTAGGTTCTTTTTGTTTCTTACTTGTGAGTACAGTCCAATCAGGAGGACCACTGCCGTGATGACCAGGAAGTGGACGAACATGTCTTTTTGGATGGCCGCAAAGACCAGGTAAAGACTCCCAAGTGTTGAAAGGACCGGTGCGATGTATCTTTGGAAGG
>JASMTQ010000013.1:0-9999 GCA_041694275.1 Caryophanales bacterium | reverse complement strand
TTATGAACAGTTATTATGATTACCAACTAAATATGTCAAAAGGGAAAATCGACATTCCAAAGGATTTATTGATTGAAACTAACAAGGAAAGTACAAATGAATTAAATAATGCGTCTCCATATAAATTGTCTTTTTCTAGAATTTTCAGTATTCGTAAGATCATTTCATTTAAGAACAATGCAAAAAGAAATCTGTTTACTTTCCTTTTGAGTTTCATCAGTTTGTTTTCTATAGGGGTGTTTATGAATCTGAGTATTATGGATGAAGCGGCTATTGCAAGCAATATTTATACTGAGCAAAATGTTAATGAATTAGCAATATTGAATACCCGTCCAAGCATTAAGTCTGATTTAGCAAATTTGAGTCCTGAAGTGGATCCCACAAAAGTTATTCGATTTGCGGATATGAATTACTCTGACATGTTCGATCTCGATATTATATATAACGATAATGATCAGTTCGAAAATATAACTCAGACGATTGGAAGCATTACTGTTCAGGATAGTGTTGAGAATGACGGTTCAGTTCAAAATATGGCTACTAACGAAATCATTCTGACCGATTTTATCGCTCAAAATTTGATCCAAAACACAAACATAGACTTTGATTCACCTTCAGAATTAATGGATGAACATATTGAAATAAAGGGCCACGAAGTACTGATTACCGGAATTCTTGATACAGGTGTAGACTATAATGCAATCAATTATGATGACTTAGAGCATTATGTTCTCAATTATGATTTGTCAACCATTTATATGAATGCTGAGACGTATGATATTGTAAAGTATCCAGCTCAAGAAAACGTGGTTGAGTTTGATTCGGAGCATTTGAACATATATAACTTCGAAGAACTGACATTTTTGTTCAAAAGTGGCATAGATGGAAATTATCCCACTGACTCTAATGAAATAGTTGTATCCAGATATATTGCCAATCACTTTAATATAGATGTTTCTGATGTAAACAATATCAATGAAGAAGTGACATTGGAACTTTTTAATATTGATAGCAAAACGACTGTATCAAAATCATTTGTGATTGTTGGTATGTTGGATGACTATTCAGAGTATGTTGTTTTTGAGGAAAGCATGTATTATGAGATAAGTGAATCAATAGGCCAGACTATAGAGTATAATTCAGATAAGTATTTAACAGTCGATTTGGATACTGTGGATTCTGACATGGAAATTTTCAAGTATATAAATGACAATGACTTAACTGTTGTATCAGAGTGTAGTGACGCTGTAGACTGGGCATTTAGTTTTTTAACAAACAGCAAACTGATCATACAAGCGCTTATGGTTATAAGTTTAATCGGCAGTTTAATATTCATGTACCTGATTTTAAGTTTAAACATTGAAGACAATAAAAGAAATATTGGGATTCTTTTATCCTTGGGAGCAAGGAAGATAGACATTATGAAAATGGTTCTTCTTAACAACATCATTATGATTACATTTGCTACTTTGGCGTCGTTTGTCATGGTTTTAGTGGTTAATTTAGGAGTGAATAGATATATTTATTCTCAAGTAGGTATCAAAGGTATACTTTATACGAACCTCCTAATACTGCCGTTGATGTTTATTATAGTATCAATTATTTATGCATTATCGTCGGCCTTGCCTCTACGAAAATTATACAAACAAGAAATTGTAAAGTTAACTTCTTAGTACGTCTGATACTGTTAACTATATTTGGATTACTAGAAGAGACCTATAATGAATCAGTATTAAGAAAGGAGATTCCAGGTGATAAGAAAAATTGATGGATTGAACAAAAAGAAAATCATAGTTAACTATATCATCGTTTTCTTTATTTTTATGGTATTAACGTCAGGGAAAAGTGTAGTGCTCAATACCGCCTTTCCGAATTCTAACTATTTAATAGGAGAACATATTAAAATGTATTACGGAAATCTACCTTTTCATAATGGTATTGAGATCGATAATGTAAGAGTCATTGACAAAGTAAGCCATGCTGACCGATTGGCAGTTCTGTATGAATTTGAAGAAGAGAAAGACACAAAAGAAGCTATAATCATCTATTCCTTAAATGAACGAGGAAAACTGATGGGTTCAAAAGGAATTAGAACCATAGATAGCCGTTTTTTTGATCCTCTTCATTATAACGATGACATACCGTTCAGAGTTGTAACTGTGGAAGAAGGCTTTAAAGATATATTGTTTATATTCGGAAAAAATGACGATGGTCACAATAAGGCGCATATCGAACATTTGAATCCCTATGATGGCAATGTATATGAAGTCACCTTGGAAGATGGCTACTTCATGAAGTTTGTGGATAGTGTCGAAATGGATCAGTGGAGAATTAAAGTACGTTTTGCTGATTAGTTCATGCAAATCTATAAAGGTTTTGTTGTAGCAGGGCCGAGTCATTACAATTCACTTTGCTAGAAAGTTAATGGATTTAGAGCCCAAATATTCTATTATTCTTAAAGTAGGAGCTGATTTTATGTCACCTAAAAAAATGTCTGTAAAAGGGTATCTTCAAATAATTCTTTTTGTTTTCATGGTTGGCATTATAAGTTTTCAAAATTCATCGACGGATAGCGAGCCTATTCTATTTGCATTAAACAAAATGACATATCTAATGCTTGCTTTCCTGGCAATTAATACTTCATTTTTCAACTCCACATACATTCAAATACATAACTTGGAAATAGAAATATTAGGGAGAGAAGTTAGGTGTTTCATAGATTGTAAATGTAACACAAATGTGTTACAATTAATTAGGTGATAAATATGAAGAAAAATAGTTATGTCAATGTAAGAGTAGATGAGAAAAGTAAAGAGGACGTAGAAAAAATACTTGCTAATTTAGGTATGAACACGTCGATGGCAATCAATCTTTTTTTTAACCAAATCATTTTAAAACAAGGACTTCCTTTTGACGTGAAATTACCTAAAAAGGATTACTTGAAGAGAAAAGTTGCCTTGGCATCCGCCATTAATTTGACTGGTGGGCGTTCGGTGCCCGAGAAGTTCAATAAGATTCTTAAGCTTTATGCCAAAGGCGATATTGATTACGATGTGGCGCTTTACGCGATAAAAAAAGAGTACACCTCCCATGAATGACCCCTATATCTATGTAGATGTCAATGTTCTCAAAAACACCCTGAATCTAAAAAACCAGGAAGTTTTGGAAGAGTTTGAAGGCGCTGTAGTGAATTTGGCACTGTTGAACCTCTTTGAACAAGGGTATGCCGTTAAGCATACAAGAGATATATTTGAACTGTATAGAACGCTTTTTAAAGATGTTTACGCATGGGCTGGCAGCCAAAGAACCATTGATATTGAAAAACAGGAAATGGTTCTAAACGGTAAAAGCGTTCGCTATGCAAGTCATAAAACAATCACGGCATCCATTGATTCTCTACATCGGAAATACTTTCATAAAAGATGGCGTGAAATGGATAAGCCCACTTTGATTGAAAACATATCCAGGTATATAGCTCTGTTATGGCAAATTCACCCTTTCAGAGAGGGAAATACCAGAACCATAGTAACGTTTTTGTACTTTTTCCTGTATAATGACAAAATTAGTATGAATATAGAGCACCTTAGCCTTCATGCGAAATTCTTTCGCAATGCACTTGTGATGGCATCTATTGGTGAATACAGTGAATACGAACCCATCGAAAGCATCTTGAGTGATACGATAGCTGTTGGATCAAACAAGGAAACAAACAAAGATAAATCATCGCTCCGTGAAAAGCGTAAGTACGACAAGATCAACAAGATGCCTATCAATACCTATGAATACAATTATCATCACGTTGTCAAACAAAATGATGATAAGCAGTGATTTTGTTCAAAAAGACATATAACTCAGAGTGTATAGCTTAGCTTTTTTACAAAGTGAAAACCTATGGTCTTTAAGCAACAAATGATTGTGACACACCCCCCTTTATGATATAATCAACGCTGAGGTGACGCTATGAATCTACCAAACAAACTGACCGTAATAAGGGTGCTTTTCATTCCCCTGATGGTCGCACTATACTATCTTGATCCTGCGAAGGAAAGCCTTAACTGGTATTCTTACTTGATTGCAGGACTTTTCGTAATTGCTAGCTTTACGGATTTTCTCGATGGGTATCTGGCAAGAAAGCACAACCTGATTACCACGTTCGGCAAATTCCTGGATCCACTCGCAGACAAATTGCTTGTGATGTTTGCTCTTTTAGTCCTCATGGATATAAACATCATTCCCATGTGGATCGTCCTCGTCATTCTTTCAAGAGAATTCATCGTGACTGGCGTGAGACTTGTGGCGATGGATGAAGGCAGAGTAATCGCGGCGTCCAAACTGGGCAAATACAAGACCGCTTCAACCATGATTGCGCTTATTTTACTGCTCGTTCACATTGAGCTCGCAGGCCTCATCATTTTGTATGTAGGCGTGGCGCTCACCGTAATCTCAGGGTTTGAATACGTCTACAAGAACAGACAGATTTTAACGGAAACGAAATAAAAAAAGAAAAACACGACCATAAACACTATCATATAATTGAGACTGTTTATTTAAGGAGGCGTCAACGTTGGCAAAAACTAAAAAAGACGAACGCGAAAAAGCACTGAACCAGGCAATGAAAGATATTGAAAAGGATCATGGTAAAGGCTCCGTCATGCTTCTGGGTGACGAAGGGGCGATCAGGGATGTGGAATCCATTTCAAGTGGCTCCCTCGCACTTGATGAAGCTCTCGGGATAGGGGGCTACCCAAGAGGACGCATCGTGGAGATGTATGGACCCGAGTCCTCAGGGAAAACCACATTCGCACTGCACGCCATTGCGTCCGCGCAGAAAAACGGTGGCTACGCCGCATTCATCGACGCGGAGCACGCACTCGATCCGACGTACGCAAAAGCACTCGGTGTCGATACGGACAACTTGATCATTTCACAACCCGATACAGGAGAACAGGCCCTTGAAATCACTGAAGCGCTCATCAGAAGCGGCGCCATCGACATCGTCGTCGTGGACAGTGTCGCAGCGCTTGTACCAGAAGCGGAAATCAGAGGCGACATGGGAAGCTCACACGTAGGCCTTCAGGCCCGTCTGATGTCTCAGGCGATGAGGAAGCTCTCAGGTGCCATCTCCAAATCATTCACCACAGCCATTTTCATCAACCAGATTCGTGAAAAAGTCGGTGTCATGTTCGGAAACCCTGAAACCACACCAGGCGGACGCGCGCTTAAATTCTACAGTTCTATCCGCGTGGAAATCAGACGCGGCGAACAACTCAAGATGGGCAACGACATCGTCGGTAACCGCACCAAGATCAAAGTCGTCAAAAACAAAATGGCGCCTCCGTTCAAACGTAGCGAAGTCGACCTCGTGTACGGCGAAGGCATCTCAAGACCGGGTGAAATTCTCGATCTCGCCGTTGAAAACGAGCTTGTTAAAAAGAGCGGTTCATGGTTCTCTTATGAAGACAACAAGATCGGTCAGGGAAGAGAAAACGTCAAGCAGTACCTGAAAGAGAATCCCGAACTTCTTGACAGTCTTGAAAAACAAATTCGCGAGCTTATGCACATATAAAGTTCACCGTCCGCAAAATGCGGGCGGTTTTTGTCTATTTAAAGCCACTGAATATGGGGATTATGTTTGACTTTTAAACTATCCCTACGGTATAATAATTAAGTACACTTTATTCTACTCGTACATTTTACATTTTATTGAACAAACGACTTATGTGTTAAATATAGTTGCACACATCATGAAACGGAGGAATTAATATGGAACCCTTAATATTAATCGTCTCCGGTTTGCTGCTTTTGATCATTGGAATTGCCGCGGGAATTATCGCACGTGCAATCATTGTTGAAAAAGGCTTTGACAAAGCTCAGGCTCAAGCGAAAAAGATTATTGATGACGCTCAGAAAACGGCTGAACAGAACAAAAAAGAAACGATTCTCGAAACCAAACAGGAGGTTCACTCTTTAAGGGTAGAAGCCGATAAGGAGATTAAGGAACGCAAACAGGAAGTTACGCAAATGGAGCAAAAACTCTTTGAGCGTGAAAAAATTCTTGATAACCGTTCATCAAATCTTGACAAACGCGAAAGCAATATCGATCGCAAGGAAGAATCGATTGAGCAGCGCAAAGAAGCTTTAAGTGAACAGGAAAGCAAACTGGACCGATTGGTCAACGAACAAAACGAACGCTTGCAAGAAATCGCAGGATATTCTGCCGAGGAAGCGCAAAAACTCATTTTCAAACGAGTAGAAGATGAAATGAGTCGCGAAATCGCACAGTATATCAAGGACGAAGAAGAAAAAGCAAAATCAGAAGCGGACAAAAGAGCCCGCGAACTCATGGCAAACGCCATGCAGAAGTACGCACAGGATGTTACAAGTGAACGTACTGTCAGTGTCGTAAACCTTCCAAGTGACGACATGAAAGGCCGCATCATCGGCCGTGAAGGTAGAAACATCCGTACCATCGAAGCCCTGACAGGGGTCGATCTCATCATTGACGATACCCCCGAAGCCGTCGTGCTCTCAGGCTTTGACCCGATCAGACGTGAAATCGCCAAACGCTCACTTGAAGCCCTTGTGAGTGATGGTCGCATCCATCCGGGACGCATTGAGGAAATCGTTGAGAAAATGCGCCAGGAAGTGGATCGCTTCATCCGAGACAAAGGTGAAGAAGCCGTATTCGAAGTCGGAATTGGCAAAGTCCATCCCGACCTCGTAAAATACCTCGGAAGACTTCATTTCCGTACAAGCTACGGTCAAAACGTGTTAAGACACTGCGTCGAATGCGCATTCCTAACAGGCAAACTCGCCGTCGAACTCGGCCAGGATGAAATCCTCGCCCGTCGTGCAGCGCTGCTTCATGACATCGGGAAAGCCGTCGACCATGAAATCGAAGGCTCACACGTAGACATCGGTTACAACCTTGCCAAACGCTACAACGAACCTGAAGAAGTCCTCGACGCCATTCGCTCCCACCACGGAGACAACAAGGCAACCACCATCATCGCGGAGCTCGTAGCTGCGAGTGATGCTCTGAGTGCCGCAAGACCTGGTGCGAGAAGCGAATCGCTTGATAACTACATCAAACGTCTTGAACACCTTGAGAAAATCTCTGGTGACTTCGAAGGCGTTGAACAGGCATACGCCATTCAGGCGGGTCGCGAAGTTCGCGTCCTTGTAAAACCTGACAAGATCGACGATACCATGGCGCACAAACTCGCCCGTGATATCAAGGCCCAGATTGAGGAACAGCTCTCATATCCGGGTACCATCAAAGTCACTGTCGTAAGAGAAACACGCGCACAGGACATTGCCAAATAAACAAAAAAAGCCTTCCTTTTTTGGAAGGCTTTTTAGAAGGTGAAACCCATGGAACATTTTGACATCTACGATAAAGAAGGAAACTTCCTGCATAAGACCGCTTCGCGAGGCACCCCGCTTCCAAAAGGGGAGTACTTCATGGTCATCCACGTGTGGATTGAAAGAGAAGACGGACGGTTTCTCATACAAAAACGCGCCAAGAAAAGCGACCCGATTCCCCATCAGTGGGCGATTACGAGTGGGGTCACCTCCAAAGGCGAAACGCCTCTTCAAGGGGCCATTCGTGAAGTTGAAGAAGAACTCGGACTCACGCTTAAGCCAGCCGATCTAGAAGACCGTGCACGCATCGTATCACACGATGAGAGCTATCACACCATCACCCACGTCTATCATACCACCAAGGCCCCAGACATTGATGATCTCAGGTTTCAAAAGGTGGAAGTGCTTGATGCGAAGTATGCAAGCCTCGCTGAAATCAAGACGATGATTGAAAAGGGCGAATTCTGGAATTATCCTGACCTATTGAATGAAGAAAACTATTTTTTCATACTAGAAAGAGGGTCCCTATGAACATACTCTATCTCGGAGACGTCTATGGTGAGAGAGGCATCAAAGCGATTGAAAAGTTCTTGCCGAAAGTAAAGGCGGATCATCCCTATGACTTCCTCATCATCAACGGTGAAAACGTATCAGGCGGCATCGGTATCACCAAAGAGGATTACCAGCGCCTCATGGACTTCAAGGCACACGTCATCACCCTTGGCAACCACGCCTTCAGCAAGAACGAACTCTTTGATTACATCGACACGGCCAAAATCGTAAGACCGCTCAACTACCCGGAAGGTGCACCCGGTACAGGCGTTCAGATCATCAACTACAACGGCGTCTTGGTCGCCGTGATGCAGGTAATGGGCCGCATTTTCATGCGCGATCCGCTTGAAAATCCCTTCAGAGTCCTTGATGAGACGCTTGAAACCGTTGAAGCGGATATCAAAATCCTCGACATCCACGGGGAAGCCACCAGTGAAAAACTCGCGATCGGACACTACGTCGATGGGCGCGTGGACGCCGCACTTGGCACGCACACCCATGTCCAGACGAACGACGCCATGACACTGCCTGGAGGCACCATGTACATGACGGACATTGGCATGTGCGGTGCGCTACATGGCATCCTCGGCGCAGACAAAAAGACGATTCTTGAGAGATTCACAACCGGCCTTCCAATCCGCATGAAACCTGAAACATCGCGCCCCCTTCAACTCAATGGCGCGTTAATTGATACGGACAGGAAAACGATAAAAACCATCGCATACCGCGATTAAGGAGTAAGTTATGAAAGCCTCCATCAATCTCATTACCATATGGACGGACGATGTCGCGTCCATGAAAGAATTTTACGAATCCGTCATTGGCTTTACGGTTAAAAACGATCTCGGGGACTATGTGGAATTTGACAATGATACCGCCCGTTTCGCACTTTGCAATAAAAGCGTGATGCATGAAGCAAGCCCTGAGTTCAAAAAAGAGGCAAGCGGTCAACGCTTCGAACTCGCCTTTCCATGTGAAAACAAGGAAGACGTCGATGCCTCATACGAGCGCCTCATCAATAACGGCGCCACAGGCATTCAAGCACCTGCGACCATGCCCTGGAACCAAAGAACCGCATTTTTCAGTGATCCCGATGGCAACATCCACGAACTTTTCTGCGACTTGACTTAGTCGTTTACATACTTATAAAGGTGATATTATGAAAGAAAAAGATTATTCAAAATACTTCAAGACCCCTTCAGTGAAACAGGCGAGAAAACGCTCCTTCACTGAAGCCACAAAAGAACACTACGCCGTGCCTCTTCATTTGAAAGGCATCGCCAAAGGCAAGCACTACAAGATTCAGACCTACGGCTGCCAGGCAAATGAAGCGGACAGCGAAAACATAAAAGGCATCCTTGAAACCCTCGGCTACAGTGAAACCGAAGACGAAGCCATGGCGGACTTCATTCTTCTCAACACCTGCGCCATCCGTGAAAACGCGGAAAACAGAGTCTTTGGCGAACTGGGAAGACTCAAAAAACACAAACGCCACAACCCGGACATGCTTCTTGGGATTTCAGGCTGCATGCCCCAGGAAGAAAAGGTCGTCAACAAACTGCTTAAAAGCTATCCATACGTCGATCTTGTTTTTGGGACCCACAACATCGACAAGCTCCCGACCTACATAGAAACCGCCCTCTTCAACAAGGAACGCGTTGTCGAAGTCTTCAGCGAAGAAGGCCGCGTGGTCGAAAACATGCCAAGAAAAAGAAACCATCCCTACAAGGCCTGGGTCAACATCATGTATGGGTGTGACGAATTCTGCACCTACTGCATCGTTCCCTATACCAGAGGGACTGAGCGCTCCCGCGCGCCTGAAGACATCATAGAAGAAGTGAAAGAGCTTAAAGAAGAAGGCTACAAGGAAGTCACCCTGCTTGGTCAGAACGTCAACGCATACGGCCGCGACTTCAAGGAAACCCCTTATTCGTTTGCGAACCTTCTTGAAGAACTGGCCCTTACAGGGATCGATAGAATCCGTTTTCAGACCTCGCATCCTAACGACTTCGATGAAGCGAGCGTAGAGGTCATCGGCAAATACGATAACCTCATGCCCCACATTCACCTCCCTGTTCAATC
>JASMTQ010000012.1:0-2674 GCA_041694275.1 Caryophanales bacterium | reverse complement strand
TACGAAAACACGATGAACTTCGTGAACATCATCAACCATCCCAAAGCTCTTGAAATCGGAGCGAGACACATCACAATTTCCACATCGGGCATTGTGCCGAAGATTGAAAAATTCGCCGATGAACAGCTTCAGGTGAATCTTGCGATCAGTTTGCATGCAGCGGATGACAAGACCCGCTCGAAGCTCATGCCAATCAACAATAAATACCCACTCAAGGATCTTATGCGCAGTGCTCAGTACTACGTCAGGAAGACCAACAGAAGAATCACGTTTGAATACCTTCTGCTTGGAGGCGTCAACGACACGCTTGAGCACGCGGACAAGTTGAGTGATCTTCTCCGCGGCATGAACGCGTATGTGAATCTCATTCCTTACAATCCTGTAAGTGAATTTGATTATAACAGCAGCAACAACCGTCAACAGAATCTGTTTTACGATCGACTCAAAAAACGTGGCATTCAGGTGACACTCCGCCGTGAAAAGGGTGGCGACATCGACGCGGCCTGTGGTCAGCTGAGAAGCCAGACTATGAAAAAGAGGGATGCATCTTGAAAAGAAGTCTCATGAAGCAAAAGGCAAAAACACTTTTTAGAGATCAGTATTCAACGACGCTGCTTGCCGTACTCCTTACACTCCTTATAAGTGTGGGCGCAGGAAGCGTTCTTCCACTGATCGGGGCCGTTTTGATTGCGCCGATATTTGTCGGAAGAAGCCGGGTATTTCTCGATATCGCCAGAGGCAAAAAGGGCAATATCGACAATCTGCTTGAGCCGTTTAAGGATGAACAGTATGCGGACCGCATGCTCGTACTCTTCTTAAAGGCGCTTTATCAGTTTCTCTGGTTTTTGTTGCTCATTGTACCGGGCATCGTCAAGACATTGTCATATGCCATGGTACCCTACATCCTAGCAGAAGACGGCGTAGACGTTAAAAACACCGACGCCATCACTTTGAGCAGAGAAATGATGGACGGCCACAAAATGCGTCTTTTCATGCTTTATCTTTCTTTTATCGGATGGTATATCCTGGGCGCACTTACGCTCGGAATCCTTACCGTCCTTTACGTAGAACCCTACGTCCAACAGACACTTGCGCTTTTCTATGACGACATCAAAACCCCGAAGCAACAAGTCCTTGATACAGAGTAAACCGAGTGAGGGATAAGGCATGGATGCACTGAAAAGACTGAAAGACACCAAAAACCCCGCCATCGTCATCACCGATTATGACGACCGCTTGCGGATTTTAAAGGACCTTCACAAACATTCAACCATACGCGCGATGCGTTTCATGACAGAAAAAGACCTTTTTAACAAGGTCTTTTTTGGCTTTAGGCCAGGCGCTTTATATGAAGCATCGCGCTTTTTGAACAAGGCCCCTGACGTCGTCAAGCCGATGCTTGACTTTCTTTATAGAATCGATAAGGACACGTCTTATGATTCAGAGCGTCTTGAGACGCTCAAGGCCTTGAAAATCCACCTTGATAATAAAGGGCTTATTGAAAGAAACCCACATAGCACTCTTTGGTTCAAGAACCACGATCTGCTAATTGGTAAACCCGTGTTCGATCCGTTTGTCAAGGATGCGATCAACACCTTGGAAACTTCCATCGACGTGATAGAAGCCTACGAGCCGGTCAAACCGGCGGTCTTCACCTATCTAGAACACGCCACCATTGAAGACGAGGTGCTTGATATCGCGTTAAGACTGCTCAAACTAAGAGAAGAGGGTGTGGCTTTTGAATCCATGGCTGTGCTCAATGCACACAAGGCCTACATTCCGAAAATCAAACTGCTTTTCAATTACCTGGACATCCCCTTTGAAGTCCCTAAAGCGAAGCCTTTATTTGACTATCCGGTGACTCAGGACTTTCTGAGCCGCTTGAAAGCCTTGGAGATAACTGAACCATACGCCGCTTTCAAAGCGGTCCTTGAGACAATGAAGGAACATGTATTTTCAGGTGAACTTCGTGAACTCTTCATGGAAATCACAAGAGCGGTGAACCCGCTTGTGAATGTGATTGACTCGGTTCATGATGATTACTTCTTCATTGAATACACTTTGAAAAACACCTACAAGAAAATGCCTGTCTTTGAAAACACGGTGAAAGTCATTGACATAGAGAACGCTTCAGAAAATGACTTCTCCCATGTCTTCCTTGTAGGGTTGCACGAAGGCTTTGCGCCCGCCTACAAGGAAAGCGATGACTACCTGAGTGAAGAAGAAAAAGAAGCCATAGGCTATCCAAGTGTCCTAAGCATCAACAAAGCCAGAAAAGAAATGTTGCTTGATCGGTTGCCAAGATTTGAGAACGTACACTTGTCCGTCTCTTCTTCGTCTGCATTTGATACCTACTTGAAAGCGGCCATTTTGAATACGCTCGAAGAAACCCACGCGCTTAGAGAAATCGAGCGGGTTTCTTACAAGGACCAGACCTACAGTGAAACCATTGACATGCTGAGAACCAAGTCCCTGCTCGATCAGTATACGCTCTATGACGATTTCAACCCTGATCTGGGCACGCTTTATCCCATGTTCAAAGATAAAATCAAGCCCTATGACCCAAGTTTCACGGGGCTTGCACAAGAGACCGTGGACGCCATGCATGGTGAGAACTTGAGCGTATCGACCACACAGATAGACGCGTACGGCGAATGCAAGTTCCGCTACATGC
>JASMTQ010000011.1:0-2775 GCA_041694275.1 Caryophanales bacterium | reverse complement strand
CTGTAAGAAGGGTTAAGTACAAGGAAAAAGAAGGGATGGTTGTTACTATGTCGGGATGGAAAAGCGCATACAACAAGAAAAACAAGGAACTGGAAGGCAGATACAAGGAAAAGCACCACTTGAGAAGTTTCAAGGAAGTCTATATCATGCTTGCGATTGCGATTGTTTTAATCGTATTATCGTTTATTTTTGGAGATTAAAAGGTTCAGTAACAGGACCTTTTTTGTTTTATTGATATTAATTATAAGTGCATTATATTTTTTATTTACAATAGTGTGCAATATACAGTATTATAATCGAGGTGATACCATGGACAAGGAAAAGATAATCAAGAACTTCAATCAGGAACTGAGTAAAGGCTCCATGGTCATGGTTGTGCTAAGTCTATTAAGGCGTGAAAAATATGGGTATGATCTTGTTAACCAAATGAAAGAAGCAGGGTTTGAGATTGAGCAGAACACCCTTTATCCAATGCTAAGACGGCTTGAAAAACAGGGGCTTTTGGAATCAAGCTGGGAAGTGAGTACTTCACGACCAAGAAAGTATTATAAAACCACGGAATTTGGACAAGACGTGCTTGGTGAACTGACAAGTTTATACTATGATTCAGTAAAACGCACCAAGCGGGTTTTGAAGGAGGAAGACAATGGATAAGATTAACAGATACCTTTATCAGGTGAAACGCTATTCAAGTGGTAGAAACAAAGACGACATCATAGAGGAACTGAGAAGCCTCATACTGGATGAACTTGAAGCATCTGAAGGCCCTGCTTCAAAAGAAGAAAGACTGGATGTTATACTCAAAGAGTTTGGACATCCACGCGTCGTTGCGGCTAAGTATAGTGGCCAGGGTCTTTTAATCCGTGAATCACTTACACCGATTTTCTGGATGGTGCTGAGAATTATTGTGAGCGCTCTACCGGCTGCATTGGTACTTGGAACGACCATTGATTTCTTTATGGCAGAAGGGGCCAATGACTTTGCAGGCTTTTTACTTCATTTTGTAGAAGCGCTCCCTGGTATTGCATCTTCAGTTTTTGCGGCTATCGGCATTCTGTTTCTGATTTTTTACGGGATTTCAAAGGGTACCACAGAAGAAGATATTCACAAGTTCAACACCTTTGACCCTGGAAAACTTCCCAAAGTCCCTGAGTCACAGTACAGGTTCAAGATGGTGGATGCGCTCTTTGATATTATCGCTTCAGCCATTCTTCTTTATGTTCTCAATTACGAACAGGGTGTTTTCGCAATTTATGAAAATGGTAATATCATCGTATTCTTGAATGAATCATTCAACGCATTTTTGATATTCATCAATATCGCGCTTATTGGTAGGATCCTGCTTACACTCAGTCACATCTACATGAACAAGAAGACATTTGCGACAAAGACCATTGAATTCATCTGGACGGTTTATTCTTCAACCATCACGATTGCAATTGCTTTTAGTGATGTCTTGAATCAAACCCTGATTGATACATACACTCTTGATTTCCTTCCCACACTTTTCACAGCGGTATTGCTCTTTGTAGGGATAGTGAGTCTTATTGTCGGCGCGGTCGACTACATCAAAGCCGTTATCACGATTCCCAAAGAGAACGAATCGTTTAAATAATCGTATGTTTAAATGACTTTTACAAGAGGTGTCATTTGATAACTTCCCCAATTGATAGTATCATTAAGGTGTAGGCAACATAATCTTTGATACAGGGAGGAAGAAGACACATGATAAGAAATCTACATGTCACACACGGTAAAGACGGTAGATGGGAAGTCAAGTTTTCCGGACAGCCAAACCCCATCAAGGTTGCCCACTCACAAAATCAGGCAATCAAGTACGCCAAACAGATGGCTAAAAGTGAGAAATGTGAATTGATCATTCACACTGAAAACGGAGAAGTATTAAACAGACTATCGTTTTAAGCATCCATACATACGCCCCTAAAAGAGCGCAGGAAGACGCTCTTTTTTTCTGGCATCTTTGGATTTTAAACATACAGTCACTTATTATATCTATGAAGCCCGAAGGCAAGGGTTTTATTTATATTGTTTCTATCTTGTTTAAATGGTAAACTATAATCGATTATAAAAAAGGGGTGATTCGGTTGAGGAGGAAGAAGAAAGTGTTGCAGATATTCGGGATTGTCGTTGGGAGTATCATCGGTGTTATTTTGCTTGCAGTGCTTGGGTTTACCATCAATCACAGAATTAAACTCAATGCAGAAGAAGCGTCTTTAATGCCACCGGGTGAAGTGGTAAGCGTCAATGACAAAAACATCCATGTATATATTGAAGGAGACGGGGAGGACACGCTTGTATTCATGGCGGGTCACGGAACGTCTTCTCCCATGTATGATTTCAAACCACTCTGGTCAGAGTTCAAAGATGATTACAAAATCGCAGTGGTCGAGAAATCCGGGTATGGATTCAGTGACATATCGGGTGATGAGAGAGATATAGATACCCTACTTGAAGAAACGAGGCAAGCTTTGGACAAGGCTGGTTTGAGTGCTCCTTATGTCCTCATGGCACATTCCATGTCTGGCCTTGAAGCAATACGCTGGGCACAGTTATATCCAACTGAGATCAAGGCGATAATCGGACTTGACCCTGCAGTGCCTGAGGCTTACGATTTGATTGAGCTACCTTCAAATGCCCAGCTTGGCATGATGCGACTCATAACAGGAGTTGGGTTTTCAAGACTGATGCCTAAAGAGGATCTTGAGAAGACATTGCCTCTTTTATCATCGGATGTACTAAGCAATGAAGAAAAGG
>JASMTQ010000010.1:0-3497 GCA_041694275.1 Caryophanales bacterium | reverse complement strand
CAGCGCTTGATGGTTTGTGATATACTACACATGTGGTTCGTATCCTCCCTGTGTGTGGTTTAGTAGCTTACACTTATAGGATACGGATCACCTTTTTATTTTTCAAGGGTAGGTCTCACATGTATTGTACATCACAGTACATCAACATTAGTATAAAAATAAGCGCTTGCAAAACAAAATTGACTTGATATAATAGTATGTTACCCAATAGCTTTGAAGGAGAATGCATATGTTCACACTAACCATAAACAACGAAAAGAAAACATTCGAAGAAAAGGTGCGTTTGCTTGATCTCATTGAAGACAAGGAGCATCGCTATTTCATCGCGCTTGTAAACAACCGTCTGCGTGAACTCCACTATGAAGTGGATTACGACGCAACCATTGAATTTCTCGATACGACAAACTCAGAAGCCATTCACGCTTATGAAGCGTCTCTGCGTTTCCTTGTATCCATGGCGTTTCACAACATCTATCCCGATTTCGAGTTCAAATTCAACTACAGTATTTCAAGAACTGTCTTTTGTCATATTCTGAATCTTGAAAAGGGCAGTGACATGAGCGAGGTTTTAAACAAGCTTCGCAAGGAAATGAACCGTCTTATCGAAGCGGATCTTCCCATCAAGCGCAAAAAGATGAATACGGAAGAAGCAATCGATTTCTATAAAAAACACGGGTATGACGACAAAATTGATGTCATCCACTACCGTCCTGAAGATACGGTCCACTTTTACAAGGCCGGAGACTACATGAACTACATGTATTCCCTCATGGTGCCTTCTACAGGATACCTCAAGGATTTCAAACTAAGAGCCTATCCACCAGGATTTTTGATTCAGTATCCACGGGCTGAAGTCGGAGGCACCATCCCGAAATTCGAAGATGCGCCGACTTATGGACGCACCTTGAGAGAGGCCAACCGCTGGAGTGACCGCATCAACGCGCAGAACATCGCTCAGATCAACCGCCATGCGGAAAGTGAAGCCCTCATTGATTTTGTTCAGGTCAATGAAGCCAAACACAACCAGATGCTCTCAGAAATCGGAAGAACCATCAAAAAGCACAGTGACGACATCCGTCTTATCGCAATTGCGGGGCCTTCTTCTAGCGGGAAGACGACCTTTTCAAACCGCCTGCGTGTAGAACTGCTTTCCCAGGGACTCAAACCGGTGATGATTTCTCTTGACAACTACTATCTTGATCGTGACCAGATCGAACCTGATGAAAATGGAAATATCGACCTTGAACATATCAATACCCTCGATATCGATCTTTTCAACCAGAACATGCTTGATTTGATCCAGGGTGAGGAAGTCAGTATTCCGATCTTTGACTTCATGCAGAAAAAAAGAAGCGGATTCACAAAAATGCAGATCAGTGAAAAGAACCCGATCATCATTGAAGGCATTCACGCACTCAATGAAACCCTTACCGAACTGATCCCGCAACATCAGAAATTCAAGATTTTCATAAGCCCTCAGCTTCAGATGAACATCGACAACCACAATCCGATAAGCATCACGAACCTGCGACTTCTAAGACGCATCGTGCGTGATAAGAAATTCAGAAACGCTCCCGCCAGCAAAACCATCGGTATGTGGCCGTCTGTACGCGCGGGCGAGTTCAAATGGATCTACCCTCACCAGGAAGGTGCGGACTACATTTTCAACAGTGCGCTTTCCTATGAACTTTCGGTCATGAAGAAATACGCGCTTGACTCTCTCATGGAAATCCCAAGAGAAAGCGAGTACTTCATTACCGCAAACAGGCTGATCAAATTCCTCAAGTACTTCAAGGATATTGACGACCGCCACGTTCCATGCAATTCACTGCTTCGTGAATTCATCGGTGGCAGCTGTTTCGAACTTTAATCTTAGAGCGTGCCTTCTTCTGGCACGCTTTTTTTATGAAAAAAGCCCCCAAAAGGAGGCTATTCATCTGAAATGTCTTTTGCGAGGTTTCTAAGCGCGTCAATTTGTGTTTCCTCACCAACCACGATGAGCTTGTCATTGACTTCAAGCAGCGTATTCGCTTTCGGGTTGAATTTGAACTTTTCCTCTTTTTCCTTGCGAATGGCCAGGATGATAAGTCCGGTCTTTGTGCTGATTTTAGCATCCTTTATGGTCTGGTTGCAAAGCGCACTTTCCTTTTGAACGGCGATTTCTTCAAGATCAAGTGTCATTTCATCGGTATGGATAAGTGAATCCATGAAGTATGTCGTAGAAGGTTTTAAAAGCATCGCCGCCATCTTGCGGCCTCCGATTTCATTTGGAGACACCGTGAAATTCGCTCCAGCCCTTTTGAGTTTTGCGTGGGCGTTTTCATCAATCGCCCGGGCTACAATGTGAATGGTCGTATTCATCTGGCGGGCGGTAAGCGCCACGTAAACATTGTCCGCATCCTTGGAAAGCGTTGCCACAATCCCCTTGGCGTGTTCAATCCGCGCTTCTTCCAAAATGGTTTCATGTGTGGCGTCGCCTTGAACATGAAGGATGTCTCTGTCTTTAAGCCATTCAATGGTCTCTGGATCATGGTCGATTACTACGAATGGTACGTTTCTTTTCATGAATTGCTGGATGATGTAGGTTCCGGTTTCACCGGATCCGCAGATGATGTAGTGGTTTTTGAGCTGTTCGATGGTTTTCTGCATTTTGGCCTGCCTCCAGGATTCGCTTAGATAGCCTTTTTTGAAAAATGAACCGAGCTGAGAAAGCACAAAGCCTACGGTCCCTACACTCATCACGATGATGAGGATTGAAAAGAGCTTGGCGCCGTCATTCATGGGCGCGACTTCGCCATACCCAACCGTGGATATGGTGATGATGGTCATATAAAGACTGTCTATGAAGCCGATGTCAAGAATAAGCGTGTAGCCAAGCGTCGCACCAAGCACCAAAAAGAGAAGGAAAGTGATGAGTATGAGAATTCTATGAACGGTTTTCATGATAACCCCCTAGTCTCTTTTGAACACCAGAACATCTTCTTTTGACTTTGTATCATCATAGCTATACGCTTCCTTGTCAAAGGCTTTAAGCTCTTCGATATTCTCTATGGACATCTGGGCTGCGTAGCGGACAAACAGGCCACGCATTTTTTTCGCTTCCATGGCATACGCTTTTCTGTATCCACCTTTTTTATCGGGAATGAGAAAATCAATGCGTATCATCGGAAGCTTTCCAAGAGCGTCGGAATATTCCTTGCTTGCGAGATTGATGAGGGTTTCTCCTTCAAAGTGGGATTGAAGCGTGTCCTGCCAGTGTTTGGAAAGTTTTTTCCTATCCTTTTTAAGGCCCATTGGGAGTCTGTAAAGCCCGATGCAGTCAAAGGGTCTAACCGCGCCGTACATGGCGCTCAGTATGATCAGATGTTCATTAAGATACTTCTTTGCGTCTTCATCAAGAGAGGTCGCTTCAATCGCTTTGAACTGTTCACCGACATAAGTGAAAAGCGCGTGGTTGTTTTCCTGAAACGCGTGGAGTCTGTCATAGTTGAAATCAG
>JASMTQ010000009.1:0-4759 GCA_041694275.1 Caryophanales bacterium | reverse complement strand
CTGGGTGCCGCTCACATCGGTCGCAAAGACTTCCAGTGGCTTGACTTTCTTACTGCCTTCATTCAAGTCATGGATGATGTTTTTAAGAGAATCGACTTCGACAGGAATCTTGATGGCGTCTCTTGAATCAATGATGAGTTGATTGGTTTTTTCAGAGCCCCTTTCCCTGATGGCGGTTTTGAAGTAATCAATGGTTTGTTCCTTGTAGATGAACCCTATCCCTATGAGTTTCAGGTCATTGACATTTTGATTGTTCACAGTAATCATGATGCTTGGATTGTTTGTGGTCATGTCGTGATTATATGATGCTTTGACGTTGACCTTCTGGTTGGAAAAGTGTTTGGCGAGTTTTCCAAGTGAATGCGAAAAGCGCAGTTGAATCAAAAACAGGAGCGCCATAAGGCCCAGTATGATGTAGGGCCAGTTGTTCAGTATGAATTCTCTCATGATGCATCATCCCCCTTCAAAAGATGTGATAGCAATGTGTTGATTTTTTCGTAGGTTCCTCTTCTGTAATGATTGATGTCAAAGTTTGCGCCTTGTCTGATGAGATACTTCATGAGCTTGACATCATCACTCTTTGTTTCCGCGAGCATGAAATTCAGAGTATCTGGTTTTGCCATGGGCACAAGCGTCTTGAGCAGACCGTGGTCTTTGTAGTGTACGGCGGCGCTCGAAACGCTTTTTAAATTGAATGCGTCCTTGTGGGCACTCAGAAGATGATCGTATATTTTAGTGTTGCCTTCTTTGATCAAAGTATCCATCACATTATTTGGATTGTCGTAAAACCCCTTTTCAAAAGCATTGAGGAATAACTCGGTGTCTTCAAAACGCCTCAGTTTTAGTAATGCTTCATCAATGGGACGCATGGAGAAATCGAGTTTTCTGACTTCTCTGGAATCCACTTGAGACAGATAGGATTCAAGCAGGTTCTTTCTGTCATATTCAAGTGCGAGGTTTACGAGGTATTCAAAGTCATAAAGCCTCTTGGATAAATCCATCAAAGTAGCGAGCATGTTCTTGAGGTTGTATTTGAAGATGATTTCAAGGGCTTTTTTCCTTGGAAGAATCTTCACATTCTGGTTGTAAGGAATCTTGCCAAAAAGTCTGTTTTGTACAGAGACACTTTCTCTAAGAAGATATTTTCTAAGTGATTCAGCCTCTTCTTTTTCAACCAGGGTGTAAAATGCTTCTTCTATCTTGGAATCCTTGAAGACAAGCGACCCTTCATGTTCAATGAGCGCGTGTGTGAGTTTCTCAGGGTTTCCCACGCTGTTCTCTATCATATAAAGAAGCATGCGTGATACGACTTCACTGTAGCGTGAATGGTTCTTGTCAACGAGACTCGTGCCTCGGTTGATAAGTGTTTTGAAAAGGTCTTTTTCTCCGTGTTCCATTACGTACTCAATCATAAACTTTCCGTACAAGTCGGGGTTTTTGATTTGAGACGCTTCAATCAGACTGATTTTTGACTGATCATGAACGACCAGTCGTTCGTACTCACTCATGGTGTCACTTGGTTCTCTGTTTTTCTGATGCATGAGCTGATCGAGTGATATATCGAATATTTCAGCGATGTGCATCAGGTTCTGAATATCGAATGTGCTTTTTCCGTTTAAATTCTGTGAAACGGCCGATTTGGAAATATTGAGTTTCCTTGAGAGTTCTTCTTGGGTCATTGAATGTTCCCGGAGAAGTTTCTTGATGTATTCCCCAACATTCTTTGAATCTATGATAGCCGGCATAGTATCCACCTTCCTTTACCTAAAGTATATTAAATTTGAATTGAAAAACCAAGCGAGTGTTCGTTAACCTTTGATTATTTATTGAAATCAGTTATAAACTGGCATCGTAGTCAGAAAATATTCAGTTCAGTTTCACTTAACCTGGTTGATTCTTATTGACATTAAAAGAGTTAGCCATTAATATATAGTTAGATTATCTAACTATATATGAAAGAAGTGATTACATGGAACAGTCAATCCGGGGAGGCGCAGAAACCATTTCCAGGTTCTGCAGGCTCCAGATGAAAAAGAAAATGGATATTCCAGTGAGGCCAAGTGAGATGGGCGTGCTCATATTCGTGCATGAACAAGACGCACCTGTGACACCCCTCACCATTAGCCAGGCCTTCAACATGACAAAGCCCTCAGTGACGTCTATGGTTACTTCGCTTGTGCGAGGTGGCTATCTGGTTAAAAAGCCCTCACAGAGGGACAAGAGGAGCTATACGCTCAAACCTACATCCAAAGGGGAAACCTTGGTTAATAATACCTTTGATGACTACCACAAGACCATCAAGATAGTGAAACGTGAAATGGGCAAGGACAGATTCAAAGAACTGGTGGCTTTACTTGAAGACGCAAACACCATACTAAGCGAGGAAACCTAATATGACAATACTCATTACAGGCGCATCCGGGAATGTTGGTAGACCCTTGGTAAGAGAACTAATGAAAACTGAAGAATCCATCAAGGTTGCTGGAACCAAAACCGATAAGCTTAATAAGCTGTTTGATAAAGACATTGAATCCGTCAAATTCGACTTTACGGACCCTTCTACTTTTGATCCTGCACTTAAAAACGTGGATAGAGTTTTCCTAATGCGACCTCCCCATCTTGGTAAAGCCAAGGATTTCTATCCCTTCATTGATGCAATGAAGAAACACAATATAAAGCTAGTGGTTTTCTTGTCCCTTATGGGGGTAGAGAAGAACCCAATCCCGCCCCATCACCGAATAGAAAAGTACATAGAAAAGGTCGGACTTGCCTACGCGCATATCCGACCGGGGTTTTTCATGCAGAATCTTACAGGGATTCATTTAAGAGAGATCAGAGAAAAAGGTGAACTCTTCATCCCTGCAGGAAACAGTAAAACAAGCTTCATTGATGCAAAGGACATTGGCGTAGCAGCGGCCACCTTGCTTAGAAACCCAAAGAAATACCAAAACACCACCCATACCATTACAGGACCTGAAGCATTGAGCTATTATGATGTAGCAGATATCTTAAGTAAAGTTTTAGGTAAACCTATCAGATATACCAAACCGGGCTTGATTGAATACCGTAGATACATGATTAAAGAGCGTGGGCTGGATAAAGGGTATGTCAATGTGACTGTGGCGCTTTACCTTATGACCAGGATGGGAACGGCTAAGAAGGTTACGAATGGGTTTTATCAGCTGACTGGAAAAGAGCCTATTTCTTTTGAGACGTTTGTTAATAATAATATACATGTATTTATTAATGAGATGCTAAAAACTACTAATAATCATCATAATAAATAGACTGTGCTGGCAATTACTTTTCTATTGTATTTTTGATTCCATTTATTGTAATTCTAGATTACCACTTACAAACTTCTTATTTGAACTTGATCGTATACTTTGGCATATAAAAACTGCACCCTTTCTATTGGAATTGTTATGTCCAATATTTGGGGTGCAGTTTAAAATCCGGCAATAAGGTTTATGCTGAGTTGAATGTGTGTCCGCTCGATACATCAATCAGGCTATAACGAATTTAAATAAATATTGACATTTTTAAGCCTGTATCAAACCTTACATTTAATAATCTAATGGGCAGGGAGTTAAAAATTATAAGACTAAAGCTAAAAGGCGATTCTGACTATAGCTATTGATTGATAACTACATCTACAACTCTGTAATTACCAAAATGAATTTTCTCGGTTGTGAATGTAATAGATGAAATAATCATTCCATCAGAATATTCATCAAGCGTCAGTCCCTCTGCTTTATTAATGTCGAAGATAAGTGACATATCTGTTTCAACGGTATCGATGAATACATAATTAAACGCATCTATACTATTAAGTGTTACATCATCCAATGAGTATCTGATACTATCAGTCGTTCCACCGGATTGATTGATGGGTTCGGCAATATCATAGGTGTTATAACCATTAATAATGTCCGCCAGTGAACTATCCACTTTTACAAAAGATTTCTCACTTGATTCAATACTTGTAATAAGTATATCTCCACCTAGCATTCTTTGGTTACTTTTATAACTTGTATTTCTTCCTAGTTGACCATAAATAGATATTGAATCTCCCTTTTCTATTTCATAATTGAAATCATCAGATGAAATTAATAAACCTAAACTGTTTTCACTATTTTGAATAAAGAACCCTTGATCTTGATCATTGAATGATGTGACTATACCTTTAGCATGGATAAAATCACCATCGTTACTCGTTAAAGCAGTATCCAGTGTTTGAGCCTTACCAGGTATTGTAACGTCAAATGATACCGTTTCTTCATACTGTCTCAATGTAGCGACACTTTCAAATGTAACAATGGTTTTTGAATCAGGAGAGCTAACAAAATTTCCTTCATGATCAATCAAGTCAGGATTACTTGAAGTCCAATCAGTAAATTTTGTATGATTGTACCCTTCATATAAAAGTTCGATGTTTTCTTCATACGCTACCATGTCACGTGTTGCATCATTGATATCACTATCAAATTCATCTTGAAAATCTAATTCTAGTACATCTATATTTGTGTTATTAAATATTAATGTAGGTGCTTCACTTCTATTTTTTGTTAGGTAGATTAAATCTAGTTTGATTATTTCTCTATCTAAAGTAGTGAAATCAACAATGGAATTTCCATACGTATTTTGTTCTATTATTAATTGTTTATCTGAGTTCAAAGACGATAACCGAATTTCATCATCTTCATTTATAATCAATTCACCTGTTGTTTCATAGGTTTGTCCAAGTTGTTCAGAATTT
>JASMTQ010000008.1:0-20948 GCA_041694275.1 Caryophanales bacterium | reverse complement strand
TATAAAAAAAGTCGCAAAATGCGACTTTTTAAGAACTGTTTAGACGGATTCAAGTCTAAGGCTATTCAATGGATTGTTTTCTTGCTTTGATCATTGCCTGTTCAAATGAAGCGGCATCAGAGTTTTTCAGTATCAGAAACATTTGATATTTGCGGTTGTCTCTTCTGTCTTTGAAGCGAAAAAGAAGTTTCTCTTTTTTGAACCATCCGTAGATGACGCGACTGGGTCTATAGTCCCTGAGATCCGCGACATAGAAGTTCTTGTTGACCCACTTGCCCTTGAACTGAATGAATTCATCTTTGAAGCTCACTTCCAAGTCATTTACAAAATAGTAATCGCGGCCCAGGTAAAGCGCGGCGATTGCGAGGCCCATCACATATAAAAATGCGTAGCGTAGCCATTCATAATCGGTAAATTGATACCAGGGTTCGTCTTTGAAAAGCGCATTCAGAAGGATCAAGGTGAATGCACCACCAAATATACCTAGAAATAGCGCACTGATGATAAACTGTTTTTTTGTGAGAAAAAGACTTTCATAGGTCGTATTCATGATTCACCTACTCCTTGTTTTTGATGTAGGCGACTTTGTTATCGATCTTGACGCTGAATTTCTTGTTCTGCTTGAAAAAGGTAAGAGGTTTGATGTTCTTTCCGTAGTTTCTTGGGTGAAAGCCGGGGAATTTCTTTTGAAGAAGATCCGCCACAATGCTCCAGTAAGCCCACCCATCATCTTCCTGGTTTGTTTCGATGATGTTTTTGAGTTCGGCTTCAATACGGCTGATCGGGGTGATGCTGCTTTGGACCTTTTCCTTTTTGGGTGCGGTGTCTTTTTTGCTTGTAGGTGCTTTTGTGGATTTTTTGGCCGGTTTTTTCTCTGTTTTCCCGTTTTCAGCCTTGTCATCGGCGAGCATCTTGTCAAGATACCCGAACGCTTCACAGGCGTTGACAAGCGAAATCGGGGTCTTGCTTTCGCCCATGCCGAACACAAACATGTTGTCTTCGCGAAGCCTGGTGACAAGTTTCGTAAAATCACTGTCCGAGGTGACAAGACAGAAACTGTTTACCTTTTCGGAATAAAGAATATCCATGGCGTCTATGATAAGGGTGAAATCCGAGACATTCTTACCAGAGGTGTAGGCGTATTGCTGAACAGGGGTAAGGGCGAATTCATTCATTTTCTCTTTCCAGCGTTTGAGATTGTCGGTTGTCCAGTCACCATAAACGCGTCGGTAGTTGATTTTACCGTATTTGTTGGCTTCGTCAATGATGTATTCGATATACTTTGGTGAGATGTTTTCCGCATCGATCAATAAAGCGATGCTTTTGCTGTCCGTTGTTTGCATTTTCAAACCTCTTTTTCTTTTTTATAGGGAATGCACGAGTG
Organism: Caryophanales bacterium; assembly: GCA_041694275.1. Lineage (GTDB taxonomy): Bacteria > Bacillota_I > Bacilli_A > Izemoplasmatales > Izemoplasmataceae > M55B118. Next base: position 19,564 of record JASMTQ010000008.1, on the reverse strand, counting down.
CAATCGTAACCTGGTCGCTTTCTTCAATGGCCTGTCTCAATATTTCCATTATAATTCCCCAAAGGCCGAAAAGAATCATAAGACCGATGATGAGAATAACAAGATACGCCTTGATGAAATTTCTAAGAGACGGGTTGTAACTTCTATCAATCAATATGAGGATGCCGACCACCAGATTGACCATGGGAATGGCCATAAGGAAAAAGAAAAGTAGCCAGGATCCTGTTGTCATATGCTGCTTGTGGAACATAAAACCACATCCTTTTTAGTTCAAAAACCTCTGGGATTTGTTGAATATGGGGGCGTATTGAACGTTTTCAATCGCAACACCATAATACCTGGTTATGTAAAAGACATCAAGCAGATTTGTGTTGATGATGGCATGTTTTTCGATTCTGCCGTCTTTATTTATAACAATGGTGATCTCGCCCATGCGATTGACCTGGTTCGATTCACTTTCAATCGCGATTTTTGTGTCATGATACCGTGCGAATTCCTTGAGCGTATCAAGAAAATCATCGGTGAGCTGATGAAATTCCATCCCAAGCGCAAGTGTGGTCTGCACGTCCTGTTTGAAATCATCAGCGAACATGTCCTTGAAGGCTCTTATGTCACCTGTGTCGATGCCCAGGGTGGTAAGTTCATGCATGAGAATGGTGCTTATTTGTTTCGATGGGGTTGTTATCATGGTGAGGTATGGGAAAAATATTCCTATGCCACTCATGAACATGAGGTTGTAAAACTCATCTTCATTGAGTTCGTAAAGTGTGCTTTCTTCCATATTTGTAACAACCCTTACAATGCTGATGACATTTTCCGTTTTAAGGTCTTCTTCACGCTGCATCTCATCGTAATCCTGAAGGGTGAGTCCAAAGACGTCTTTAGCCTTGAAATCGATAATCTCTGAGAGGTCGAGTGTAAACTCCGCTTCTCTTAAAAGGAGCTGATGGGACGTTTTGTACCCAAGGCTTGTAGGAATGGTCAAATCTCCTCCGAGATCCTTGAGTGCGTAAATAACATCGGCGTTTTTGGCATGTCTAAGTGCCATGTGCATGGGGGTGAGTCCAAAACGGTTGTATCTGTTCAAATCCCATCCGTGATTTAAAAGAAACGTCGTGACCTTAACGATGTCATCGAGTTTTTCCAAAGTGACAATTTTGGAGAAAAAGTCCGTATCCATATAGTCATCAAGAGACGCGATGTCATCAATGAGTTCTAAAAGATCTGGATGGAGGGTCACAAGGTCGTAGACAACATCATAATCATAAAGCCAGTCTTCACCATGGATGGAAATAAGATATTCAAGAGTTTCCTTGTCTTCAAGAGCCTTCAAAAACAACCATTTGGTGTAGCCTTCACCCACCCCATAGCGTGAATGAAGCTGTTTGAAATCATCGCTGTCCTTGTAGGTAATCACATATTCATACATCCTGAAGAGATGCTCGTCACTGAAAGTAAACCGGTCAAGTGCCGAAATGAGGAACTGTTCACGTGAAAAGACAAGAATAATCTCTAAAAGTGTCATATCTAGCGTGTTGGTGAAATTCGTATAATCATAGTGTTCGATAAGATGATCGAAGATGGTCTCACTGTCATAGGCAATGGCCAGTTCAATAGGATCAAACAGAGTTTCAGACGATTCGTCTTGGTGATTGTAAAGCTTTATGAATTGATTGAGATCATGATTTCTGATAGCTTTTGCCCATTCAATCCAGTCGAGTATCTCATCGGAATAGATGAAATCGATATAGGAGTCATGCATAAGGTGCCACCACTTTCGAGTCAATTTATAAAACTAACGTCTTCTGTTTTTTTGTGTGTTTTGTTCGTTCATTATGGATTCGAGTGCCTGACCTAGAGCCTGGGACTGATTCAAGTCCTTCATCATGCCGCTGACTTTATGGGTTGTATGAACATTTGCATCATCGAATACATAGACATCGGTTACCGTATAGTGTCTGGTGAAGTCCATTTTGAACACAAGTTTTTTCATGAGAATCTTTCCAAGTGTTTTAAGTCCCATGCTTGCATAATATATCAGTATGAACGGAAGAAAGAGAATGAAAATCACGACCGATAAAAATGTCATGAGTTTCTTCTTTCCATCACTTACAAGCATTCTTTTTTGAAACAGTGACGATTGAAGCTTGATGAATATTCTGAATATATTCGCAAACAGTCTTTCAATCAGGTAAAACATGGCTGTAAAAATAAACAAAAACGCATTGATGATGAAAACGAACGGGAGTAAAATACCTTTTAGTATCCGTTCTTTATTCGTGTAATCCTGAAAATCCATAATTAGCTTGAAACTGCGCCATCCATTGGCATATACTTCTTTCATTGTCATCGCCCTTTCACACAGTCAATTCTACCACAAAGCCCAATAAAAAACTACCCTGCTTGAGTTGATGTGCAGAGTAGTTTTAAAGAAGAGAAAACTTATTTGCTTTCTTTTTTGAAACACATGAACCAATCAAGACAGTACATTCCGTCGACGCCTTCATCCTTACGTTTTTTTGCTACGTTCATCGTATCCGCTGGTGGAACGATGGTATCATCTCCAGGACGCCAGTCAGCGGGGGTGGCTACACCATCGCTATCGGTTTTTTGAAGCGCCTGAATAATTCGTTTCAGTTCATCAAAGTTGCGTCCAGTGGAAAGTGGATAGTAAAGGATGGTGCGGATTTTACCTTTTGGATCGATTACGAAAACCGCTCGTACGGCTTGTGTATCGGATTGATTCGGTTGAATCATTCCGAATTTGTTGGCGATATTCATGGTAATGTCTTCAATAAGCGGGAATGTGACATCCATGTTTTTCATGCCATTGAATTCAATTTTTTCACGAATGGTTCTAAGCCACGCAATGTGAGAGTGAAGTGAATCGACAGAAAGACCAATCAGTTCAGTGTTCAAAGCCTTGAAATCATCCTGCATTTTTGCAAATGTCATGAATTCCGTTGTACAGACCGGTGTGAAATCTGCAGGGTGTGAAAATAGAACAACCCATTTTCCTTCATAATCCTTTGGGAAATTGATTTTCCCTTGTGTTGTGGTTGCCTCAAAATGAGGTGCGTCATCCCCAATCAAAGGCATTCTTGGATGATCAGTCACAGTGTTCTCGTTCATTTCGTCCATAATGGTCCTCCTAATGATTTTATTTCAAACCTAAGCGGTTTGTTGTTGACATTTAGGGCAAAGACCATAGTACACCAACTTGGCTTCTTCTACTCTGAAGCCAGGTAGCGTGTCTTCAGGAATGCGTGATGGCGCTATTTCTTCAAGGTCGTAGACATCGTTGCACTGACGGCACTTGAAGTGTGCGTGAGGGTGATCGGGTATATCATAGCGCTGCTGCTCTTCTTCAACATCAAGCGTGGTCACAAGCTGTTTGCTGACAAGCAGATGAAGCGTATTATATACAGTGGTTCTAGACAATGTCGGGATGGTTGGAGAAAGGGCTCTATGAATGTCTTCGGCACTTGGGTGTACCCTGTGATTTTTCAAAAAATCATAGATACTGACCCTCGTAAATGAAGGGCGAATTCCGTATTCTCTTAACAATTGACTGGTTTCCATAGTGTTACCTCCTGTTTCATTTCATTCTTGTAATGATTACAAATACATTATAGGTCTTATTGCAGAAATTGTCAACCGGTTCATTTTCCTATAATGCCTTTGTGCGGTATAATATAGTTAGTATAAAGCTTAATACAAACCAAGGAGGCACACAATGGATATCAAACATGAAGACAACCGTTTTTTGATTAGAAATGAAAAAGATGAGGTTATCGCCTATTTGAGCTATTCCTTTGAAGATGATTCAGTGTTGATTGCAAATTCAACATTCGTTGACCCTGTTTTAAGGGGAAAAGGAATTGCACGCAAACTGCTTGATCGGTTTGCTGAATACGCAAGAGAAAATGACTACAAGGTCAGACCGCTTTGCTCTTACGTTGTTGACAAGTTCAACAGTGAAGACACCTACGATGATTTGAAAATTGATTCCTAGGGTCCATGAAAAAACCGAAGCCGTGATTAAAATCCGGCTTCGGTTTTTTTAATGGATATTATTTGGCAAGCGCGTCTACGACATTGTCATGATTGAGAATGCCTCTCAAGCGACCTTTTCCATCTACGACGGGAAGATCGAATGTGGCTTCGCTTAGCTTGCTCCAGGCGTCCTGGAGGTAATCGTTTCTGTAAATTTTGGTATCGTCATTCTTGATGAGCTTGTCAATGCTCTGTGCTTTGGATTTCTTTAGTTGTTCACGGGTGATAAAGCCTTTGAAGTAACGCTTTTCATCTGTGACATAGATGAACTTCATATCGTTTTTCTCAACCGTGTCAAGGACGTCTTTGCGACTGTCTCCAACATGGGCGACAGCGGTTGGCTTGCGCATGATGTTTCTGACTTTCAGAATACGTGTCTTGTCTACATCTGCGATGAAATCCTTGACGTATTGGTTTGCGGGATTTTTGAAAAAGTCTTCAGGCGTCCCCAGTTGCACAAGTTCAGCGTCTTTTAAAAGCGCGATGCGGTCTCCCATTCTGAAGGCTTCGTTCATGTCATGGGTGATGAAGAGGATGGTTCTGTCCATTTCATCTTCAAGTTTTAAAAGCTCATTTTGCATCTCGCGTCTGATAAGCGGGTCAAGCGCACTGTAAGGTTCATCCATAAGCAGGAGCTCTGGATCATTCGTAAGTGCACGTGCAAGCCCGACACGCTGTCTCATACCACCTGAGAGCTGGTTTGGCATGTGATGTTCCCATCCGCCAAGGCCTACAAGTTCGATGGCTTCCATGGAGCGTTGCTTTCTTTCTTCCTTGTCGACTTTCTGTACTTCAAGAGGGTATTCAACGTTTCCAAGAACGGTTCTATGGCTAAGAAGGCCAAAATGCTGGAAGACCATGGATACGTCGTTTCTTCGGTATTCGCGAAGTTCTTCCTTCGTCATGTCCGTAAGTGAACGGCCACCCACTTCGATGGTACCTGTAGCCGGACGGTTTAGAAGATTCAGCGTTCTGATGAACGAAGATTTCCCACTTCCTGAAAGTCCGACAATAACGAAAAGTTCGCCTTCTTCTATTTCGAAGTTTACGTTTTTAACGGCGACAGTTGCGCCTGTTTTTTTTCTGATATCCAAAGGGGAATGACTATCAAGCAGTTCCAGGGCTTCTTTTTGTTGTTTCTCCTTGCCGAAAATAACACTTAGATTTTTAATGCTTACACTTTGTGCCATTATGCATCCTCTCCTTCCTGAGTCGTCATGTCAAGCTTGTTGGCGATGCCTTGAAGCAGTCTGTCTAAAATGATGGCCAGAAAGACAATGGCAAACCCAGCTGCAAAACCGGTTCCAACGTCAAGCTGCTGAATGGCTCTTAGGACGTCGTTCCCTACACCACGCGCACCGATCATTGAAGCGATGACAACCATCGCTACAGCCATCATGGTTGTCTGGTTGACACCGGCTGCAATGGTGGACATGGCTTGTGGTAATTGAATTTTAAATAGCATCTGCATGGGTGTGGATCCAAACGACATGCCGGCTTCCACAACCTGTTCGTCGACATTCTTGATTCCAAGATACGTAAGACGGATCAGCGGTGGTAACGCGTAGATCGTAGTCGCCACCACGGCCGGTACGCGTCCGAAAGTATTGAAAAGCATAAGGGCCGGGATCAAATAGACGAATGACGGCAACGTCTGCATCATGTCAAGAATCGGTTTTAAAATGATTTCGAATTTATTGAATTTCGCCATGAGGATTCCAAGTGGAAGCCCAACAACGAAACTGATAAGTACACTGACAAGGATGATGGTAAGGGTATAGATGGTGCCTTCCCAGTAGCCCAGAAGCCCAATGGCAAGCACGAGCGCACCCAGACCAACCCCTGTTGGCCATTTGTAGAGTCTCCATCCTGCAATGCCCACGACGAGTATGTATGCCCACCAGGGAACGATTTGCAAAAAGTATTGTACGTTGTCTAAAACAAATGTGAAAAACACGACAAAAGCATCCAAAAATCCACGAAAGGTCTCGCCTATCCAATCGACAATGGAGTCAATGGGACCGGTTATGTCGATGGTGAAATTTTCAGGATACTCTAGTAAAGCGTTCATAATCCTAAACATATTCATTTCTCCTTTTAATTGGTGTTTGTAATATTATTATAATCCACCTTTTAAGAAAACCATCACTTTTTTGATGTTTTTTCTTAAAAAGTGCAGGTGGTTTTTACACCACCTGCAAAACCTATTAATTATTATTCATTTGCAAGTGCATCAAGAACTTTGTCTTGAACGTCCTGAGGGACCCATTCGGTCCATACTTCTTGATAGTTTTCAAGGAACCATATGGCAGCATCTCTGTTTTCGATGCCTTCTCCCTGAGCATAGTTGATCATTTCAGAAGTGATGGTTGTGCTGGTAGCATAATTTGAGATGAATGCATGAATTTCAGGATAATCCTCTTCAAATCCATCTGTCACGACTACAGTGACATCGCCTGCTGGCAAGTCACCAACTGCACGGGTTTCGTGGTCTTCAGCTACATATTCAATCTCGTCTTCAAGGAAAACAAGGTCCATGACTGCGTGAGGCCATGTCGGTGCCCAGTGATAACCAACCCAAGGCTCTTCGTTATCATAAGCCTGTTGAAGTCTTTGGTTCAATACCGCTGTAGATCCCATTGGATAGAATTCAAAGTTCTGTGAAAGCTCGGGATAATCCTCTTCATTGGAAAACTTCGTATTGAGGAAATCGGTAGCAGCCCATCCTTCAGGGCCGCCAAAAACCAATCCTTTGTCGCCGGTGGCTTCTGCGTGTTCAAATAGTTCCTTGTGATCATTCAAGTCCTGGATAGTATGGATATTGTATTCGTCCTGGAGGTATTTAGGAATGTAAAGACCTTGTCCGGGATCGATGAAGTTTACACTCACTTCATGGTACTCTCCAGCAGCAATATCGTCATCATAAGTAGAGACGTTTGCCTGCCACATTTCAAGTAGCATATGGAATGATCCATTTCTAAGGGATGCGACCTGTGCAGGTGTATCTGCTATAACCTGTTCGGCATCTTGATCATATCCGTGATCCATGATATACATTGCGACTTCATTGTGAATCTGAACACTTTCCCAGTCACCAGCTGCGAGTGTGATTGTATCATCGCTTCCGCCGGCGCAGGCTGCTAGTGAGAAAGTAAGTGTGAATACTGCAGCCAAAGCTGTAATTTTTTTGAATAATTTCATAAAATTTCACTCCTTTGTATTTTTACAACCCTTATATTAGCATAGGGTTGTCAGTTTGTAAAGACTTATTGCTCGGCTTAAACAAGCCTTATCCATGATAATACGTTAGTATTACTTGCTCAACGGTGGTTTTAACCACTGTAATGTAAACGTTTTATGTTCTGTGAAAGCGATAAAAATAAAAGACCTCTTAGAGGCCTTGGGTTGAAAAGGGTTAAAGCATGAATGCAAATATGATAAAGAAAAGGATGCTAAGAGAAAGATTCGCTATGCCAAGTCTGAAAGCCAGTAAAAGGGCCATGGCGTTTCGCCTGTCAAGGCCATTTCTGTTTGCGGTTCTTGTAAAAACAATAGATATCGCTCCAATGGCTATGCCATAGTTCCTAAGCAGGACAAGCCCGGTTGCAATATCGCTCGCAAACCCCGTGATCATAAATGCGATGATGGTTATGAACGCAAGAATGGAAAATACAAAGGCAACCCTTATATCCTGATTGATGTCTTTCATGTCTACATTCCTCCAGTGCATTCATTATAGCGCGGTTTGGGGATTATATAAAGAAAAAGAAGCGAATAATTTCGCTTCTACTTGCGTCCGAAAAGTGTTTCAGTGGTTTTTTTGACATAGTCGTCTCCAAGGACATAGAGGGTCATTCCCGCTTCCAATGGTATGTTTGGATTGGGGGCCTGATAAAGATGGCCTTCGTGATCTATCGCCAGGACAAGCCCGTGGGTCTTGTTCCAAAAATCAAGCGATTTGACGGTTTCACCAAGATTTAGATCCTGATTGGTGAGCTTGATGGTGAAATAATCAAATGGGAACACGTCGCTTTTGGAAGATTCCAAAAGGGTTTCTACATGCTTTTCAAGCATACGGTGGTTTCTTCTTGTTTCTTTTAGAAGTTCCTGGGTGTCTGTGAACATCCTGTGGACTTCATTGCGTTTTTTGTATTGTTCAAGATAAAGTGTCGCTGCTTTGTGTGATAGAACGTATATGCCGCTTCTGGCGCGAACTTCCACTACGCCCAGATTCGTAAGCAGGCGCATCGCCTTTCTAATGGTTTCACTGGAAACGCCATACTCACTTGCGAGCATCGAGCGGCCTCTGAGCTTTTCGCCTTCCTTGAACTGGTAGGCTACGATTCTCTTGGCGATTTCATAGGCGATTTTCTGATAGCGTGGCTCTTTTTTAGCAGTTTGCACAACAAACACTCCGTTCTTACCTTTGAGATACAGGTATTACAACCCATAGTATATCAATAAGTTGTCAGTTTGTAAAGGCAAGTGACAATACAATATCAATCGTAACCCTTTGAGCGCTTTAATACAAGCTTAAAATAAAAAAAACTCCCCTCATAAGCGAGAGGAGTTTGAAGTGGTACTTTTAACGTTTACCGACATCGTACGGTTCGCCTGCGGCTGCTGGAGCCTGTGAATATTTGGAGGCAAAGGCAAGAACAATGAGGGTTGCGACGTATGGAAGCATTCTGTAAATATCTGCAGGGATCGAGAGATCTGAAAGGAATTCGATGCCTGAATACGCGCTTCCGATGACACGCATGGTCGCAAAGAATAGTGCGGCTAGTACGATGCGTTTTGGTTTCCACTGACCGAAAATCATAACTGCGAGGGCTAGAAAACCAAACCCTGCAACGTTCGCGTCAAACCGTGTGGCGAATGAAAGCACGAAGATGACACCGCCCATTCCGGCCATGGCGCCTGATATGAGTACGCCTACATAGCGCATCTTGAGAACATTTACGCCAAGAGAATCCGCTGCGTGTGGATTTTCACCACAACTTCTGAGTCTAAGACCTAGACGCGTTTTATAAAGTACGATGGTCGCGCCAATGAAAAGCGCGATGCCTATGAACGTTGAAAGATAGGTGCTTTGGAAGAACATAGGACCGATAACCGGGATGTCACCGAGCAGTGGAATGCTTGAAATACGGTAGTTTCCACTGATAACGACGCGGTCAGTCTGCCAAAGCATTCTAGCTGTAAAGATTGCAACGGCAGGCGCAAAAAGGTTGAGCGCGGTCGCTGAGATGATCTGGTTCGCCTTCATGTTGATGGAGGCGAATGCATGGGCTACCGCAAATACAACCCCGGTGATAAGCCCTACAAGTAGTCCAAAGAAGGCAATGAGCTGCATGGGGAGATCTGTCGCGTTTTCCAGATACCTGATGAACATGATTCCAACGAAACCGCCCATGATCATGATCCCTTCAAGTGCGATGTTGATGACGCCGCTTCTTTCACTGAAGAGACCACCAAGTGCAACAACCGCTAGAGGAACGGCTGATGCGATGAACAAGGGCACAAGGAAGTACAGTTGGTTTAAAAATACACTCATGCGGAATCATTCCCTTCTGCAATCTCGACATCCTTGTTGATCTGTCGGCTGATGAAGTCTGCGACAAACCGCTGCATGAATAGTGACAATGCAGCAAAATAGATGATGACTGAGATGATAATGTCTATGATTTGAGGCTCAAAGTCAAATGTTTGAAGGTAATACCCACCTTGTTGAAGGGATCCGTAGAAGATTCCTGCTAGGAATACACCGATTGGAGCGGAAAGCCCCAGAAGTGCAATCGCGATTCCGGTAAAGCCTTCTTGAAGCAGGACGTTGACCGGTTCCATGTTTTTACCGGCTACAAGGAACAATACCGCTCCTGCAAGTCCGGCAAGGGATCCGGCGATGGTCATTGAGAAGACAATGTTTCTTTTTTCGTTCATGCCTGCGTATTTTGCGGCCGACCGGTTGAACCCGACACTTTTAAGTTCATAGCCAAATGTGGTTTTATTGAGGATGATATGAATGACTATGACTGCAAGAATGGCGATGAATATCCCAATGTTGGCGCTTGATCTTGGGAAAATGTCATCGAGGAAAAGTTCAGGGAGTCGTGCCGATGGCGCAGGTGAGTGGGCTTCGTTTGAATCGCTGTTGTAGATAAATGTCAATATCAACAAACGTACAAGGTACATGCCGATATAGTTGAGCATGATCGTTGCGACTACTTCGTGAACATTTCTATAGGCTTTTAAAAGTCCTGGAATTGCGCCCCACACGGCTCCGGCGAGCATACCGCCAATGAGCGCTACAATCCAGTGAACAGGACCCAGGAAGGTCCAGTTGTAGCCGATATATACGGCTGCGAAGGCGCCTACGGTGAGTTGTCCCGTCGCTCCGATGTTGAATAGTCCAGTTCTAAACGCAAAGGCCACACTAAGACCGGTAAGTATGATTGGCACACCGTAATAAAGTGTGTCCCCCATACTTCTAAGTCCACTGTTGAATCCGCCTGCTAAAATGGTTAGGAATCCTGGGAAGGCACCGGCAGGGTTCGCAATAAGCATGATAATAAGGCCCACAAGCAATCCTGCGACGATCGCAGTGATACTTGATATGGTTTTGATGCCGTTTGAACTGTTTGCTATTTTTTTAAGGGTGTTCTGGTAGAGGTCTTTCATGATTGGTCCCTCCTCTTAGCACCTGACATGTAGAGGCCAAGTTCGTTTTCAGTTACATTTCCGCCTTCAAATTCACCGACGTTTTCACCTTCATACATGACCATGATGCGATCAGAGAGATTCATGACCTCGTCAAGCTCAAGAGAAATGAGCAATACGGCTTTTCCGGCGTCACGTTCTGCAATAAGCTGTTTGTGGATGTATTCGATGGCTCCAACATCAAGCCCACGTGTAGGCTGAACCGCGATGATCAGATCGTTTCCACGATCGATTTCGCGACCTACAATGGCTTTTTGCTGGTTCCCTCCACTCATGCTTCTTACAACGGAAACGGGACCTTGGGAACTGCGTATGTCATAGGTGTCAATCAATTCTTCTGCGTGTTCACGGATGGCGTCAAACTTCAAGAATCCGTGCCGTGAGAATGTGTCGCTTTGATAGCTTTGCAAAATAAGATTGTTCTCAAGTGTGAATTCCAAGATGAGTCCATGCTTCTGCCTGTCTTCGGGTATGTGGCTCATGCCGGCTTGAGAGCGCGCTCTTATGGATTTGTCAGTAATGTCTTCTCCATTAAGATAGATGCGTCCCTTTGACAAGGGCGATAGCCCTGTGAGCCCATAGACTAGTTGACTTTGTCCGTTTCCCTCGATACCGGCGACACAGAAGATTTCTCCACGTTTGATATCGAGCGAAATGTCCCTGACTACATCCTGGTCAGTGAGTGGGTTGTAAACGGAAAGATTTTCCGTCTTGAGTACGGTTTCACCCGGTTTGGCCTTTTTCTTGTCAACACCGAATGAGACTTTGCGTCCAACCATCTTCTCAGCAAGTTCCTCTGATGTGGTGGATTTTACATCGACAGTGTCAATGTGCTGACCGCGTCTTAAAATCGTGCAACGGTCGGATGATGCGTGAATTTCTTCAAGCTTATGCGTAATCAAAATGATGGATTTTCCCTCTTTGGCAAGGGATTTCATGATTTTGATGAGTTCTTCAATTTCCTGTGGAGTAAGGACTGCGGTTGGTTCGTCAAAAATCAGTATGTCCGCATCCCTGTAAAGCATTTTAAGGATTTCAACCCTTTGCTGCTGTCCTACTGAAATGTCTTCGATTTTGGCGTGTGGATCCACTTTCAAGTTATACTGATTGCTCAAATCCATGATTTTTTCGTAGGCTTTGTCATACGTCAAAAGCCCGTTTTCAACATCTTCATAGCCCAAAATGATGTTTTCCATGACGGTAAAAGGTTCCACAAGCTTGAAATGCTGGTGAACCATCCCTATACCTAGTCTAGTAGCATCATTTGGATTGTTTATTCTTGTGACTTCACCACGAACTTTTATTTGGCCTTTTTCAGCTTGATAAAGTCCAAACAAAACACTCATGAGTGTACTTTTCCCTGCACCGTTTTCCCCTAGAAGTGCATGGATTTCACCTTTTTTAAGGCGAAGCGTGATGTCGTCATTGGCTTTGATGCCAGGGAATTCCTTTGTGATATGTTCCATTTCGATAACATGGTTATCGCTGTTTTTTTCTTTGTTCGTCATTGCTGCACCTCTTTTCATTAAGAAGATATCATAGACAAAAAGGAAAGGAATCCTTTCCTTTTTATCATGACATATGATTCAATTTTGAAAATTTTAACTTGTTTTATTCAGGTTCTACGCTGCTTTGTTCAACATCAAGCGTACCAAGACTATTGTCAGTCATGAATGTTTCAAGGTCGGCATAGCTTGAAGGGACTGTGATTGTACCATCAGCGATATCACCATAAATAGCATCATAATCTGCTTGGCTGAATGAGTCGAAACGTGAAGTGTCCATTGGAAGACTTACACCGTCAAGATCTGCACCGAGGCGAATGGTTTCTCCACCTGGGAAGTCGTCACTGTAATAACGATCAAGCATTTCCTGAACTGAGTTCGCAAGTGCTTTTGTTGCACTTGTAAGAACCGTTTCACTGTTGCTTGACTGGTCAACGTCAACACCGATAACCATGGCTTCTTGGTCTTCTGCGGCACTCATGACACTTGATCCCGCACCACCAGCTGCAGCAAAGATAACTTCTGTACCTGCATTGAACCATGAAGCGGCTTCAGTTTTGACTGTATCTCCTGGATCGAAGGTACCTAGGTAAGTGTAACGGTTGTCAGGGAAGGTAATGGTTGTGTCTAGTTCATCAGCTGCGTAATGTGCACCTGCTAGATAACCGATACCGAAGCGAACAACGGCTGGGACTGCGATTCCACCCATAAAGCCTAGGTTGGTATATCCATCATGAACGGCTGAGTATCCTGCCAAGAAGCCAGATTCATGCTCAGCGTAGAATACGGAAACAGTATTGTCTGCAACCTCTACGTTGCCGTCTTCATCTTTTGGCTCTGCGTCCAGAAGGATGAATGTTACTTCAGGGTAGTCATTCTGCATTTCATAGATTGCACGTTCGAATAGGAACCCTGGTGTTACAACAACTTCCGCACCATTGTCAATGGCGAGTTCGATAGCTGAGATGTAAGCACTGTCGGATTTTTCCGATGGCTTGTAGTAATCGTAGGAAATGTCATTTTCTTCGGCGTAGGCTTTGACACCTTCCCATGTTCCTTGGTTGAATGATTCATCATCAATGTCACCTACGTCTGTGATCATTGCGATTTCATATTCTTCACCTGAACATGCTGCAAGTGAGAATACGAGAGTAAACATCATGATGCCTAAAACTAATTTTTTCATGGAACTTCCTCCTTATTTTTTATCTAGTCAAATTATATAGCAAATACGGCTTCATGTAAAGTAAAAAGAAAGCGTTTTTGTTCGATTGTCAAGACATTGAGCCCTTCAAGAGACGTCAATGATTTTTTCAAGGGCCAAACAGTGGTTTTTCGTATACAAAACCCCTTGGCGTTTGTCCACACTTAAAATGGGAGAAAAGAGTGTGTAGCGATGCCTCTCATGAAAGTATACAATTTGAACGGTTTCACCGGTCTTGAGCGATTCTTCTACTTTGTACTGGTTGTGAAGGTGCTGATCGGGTGATAAAGCGGGCATCGCGCTTTCACTGTTTTTTTCAAAGACGCGCCGCAAGGCTTCTCTTTGAGGTTCCAGCGCTTCAAAAGGCAACCACTTGAGCATCTTTCTATCGTGATAGAGACTAGGCACGGTGACCACCTACCAGGGACGCTCTTTCCTTGCGTCTTGCACTCTTCTCATACGATGTGAGCCTCAATGCGCTTTTAACCCCATAACGCGCATGGATGTCATCAATCGCTTCAAAAAGGTGTTCGCTCTTTCTTTGCTTGATTCTGTCTTCGAAAAACGAGAGTTGTATGGCGGGCGCCTTGTCTGTGAGGGACGAAAGACGGATCCCAACTTTACTGATCAGCACGCCTTCATAGTGCGCCCTGAAAATCATTCGGACATATTTGAAGACTTCATCGGGATGATCAAGCGGCGCTTCGCTTTTCATCTGGCGTGAGAAACCACCACCGCCAACTGTTTTCGAATAGTGCATGGAAAGATGAACGGTTCTCGCCTGTTTGCCGATGAAGCGCAGTTTTTCGCTCGCTTCATCGCTCATTTCTCTTAAAATGGGGTAAATCATCGCTTCGTCGTAGTCTTTGAAAAGCACCTGGGAAAGTCCGACGCTTTTTTGTCTATTGTCTCTGTAGGGAATGCCTTCTTTGATGATGGAGGCGTCGATGCCGTTCGCGTGATGGTAAAGCTCATCGCCAATCACCCCGAAATGTTTGATGAGTGTGGATCTATTACTATTTGCGATATCCCCCACACTATACATGCCAAGCGCATTGAGTCTTTTTTCCATGCGGCTTCCGATGCCCCACATCTTTGAAAGGGGGCGGATGGGCCATAGCTTTTCACGCACGTCGATATGGCGCCATTCGGCCTGGGATTCGGGATTTTTCTTGCTTTCGATGTCAAGCGCGAGCTTTGAAAGCAGTAAATTGTCCCCAATGCCCGCGGTGGATGGAATCTTTGTCTTTTTGAGTACGTCGCTTCTGATTTTTTTGACAAGCGTCCAGATATCGGTCTCATAGTAGCTCAGATACTCAGTCAGATCCAAAAACACCTCGTCGATGCTGTAGACATGAATGTCTTCACTGGCCACGTAATCAAGGTAAATCTCGACGATGTCGGTGGAGACTTCCAAATACCGTTTCATTCTGGGTTTTGCGATGATGAGGTTGTCGACTTTTGGCATTTCATGAAGGCGAAGGCGGTTCGGTACGCCCTGCTTTTTCAAAAAGGGCGTGACCGCAAGCACAATCGAGCCCCCGCCTCTTTCCTCGTCTGCGACAATCAAGGGGGTATTGAAGGGATCAAGCCCTCTATCCGCGCATTCAACGGAGGCATAAAAGCTTTTCAAATCGATGATGGCGATGTCTCTATACAGTCGGTCTTTTTTAATCATTATGAGGACTCCTTTCCCTGATTTGTTTCATGATAGCACGTGAATTTCCATAAATTAACCGTTGACTTTGAGTGTATTTTTTGATGGCTTGATGGCTCAAGGGTTTCACGCTTTTTAGAAAAACCGCGTGATTTTTTACAAAAAAAAGAGAAGCCCTTCAGGACTTCGTCTTTCTGAGTTCATTCAGTTTTTCTTCGAATATGGAAGGCAACTCGGTTTCAAAGGTCATGGTTTCTTTCGATACCGGATGGGTAAGCGTAAGCTCTGCGGCATGAAGGAACTGGTTAAAGCCTTCGTCCTTGTAGCGCTTGAGGCCGTAGGTAGGGTCTCCGACGATTGGATAGTCGATATAGGAAAGATGCACTCTGATTTGGTGGGTTCTTCCGGTTTCCAAATTCAGTTTCACAAGGGTGTGATCGGTGAAACGTTCAATCACCGTGAAATGCGTGATGGATTCCTTGCCGCCTTCTCTTACAGTCATCTGCTTGCGCTTCTTCTCGTGTCTTCCGATTGGCGCATTGATGGTGCCTTTGTTGTGGGGGATGACGCCATCGCAAAGCGCGATGTAGGACCGTTTGATTTCGTGGTTCTTAAGCGCACTCTGCAGGGTTTCAAGGCTCTTTGGCGTTTTCGCGACGACGAGCAGTCCGCTCGTATCCTTGTCGATGCGATGCACGATGCCTGCGCGTTCCTTTCTTTCAAAGGCGTCAGGGTCTTTGAGATGATTCAACACACCGTGTACAAGCGTGGGTTTTCTGTAAGTCTTGGAAGGATGCACGACAAGGCCGCTTGGCTTGTCGACGATCATGATGGCGTCGTCTTCATAAACGATGTCATAATCCACGTCTTTGGGCGTGAGATCGAGAGGTTCTTCTTCTATGGGCACAACGGTGATGGCTTCGCCAAGTTTCAAGGTATAGCCCGCTTTCTTGGTTTCACCGTCCACAGTCACCTGACCTTCTTTGATGAAACGCTTGATCTGGGCTCTTGAATAGTTCTTGAGTTCAGAGGCCACGTATTGGTCAAGGCGACTGCCTTCACCCGTTTCATCCACGCTCAGGTTAAGGGGTTCATTTTTCATTGTTCTCACGTCCTTTTTTCTTTCTGATCTCATCGAGTATGACGATGTCGATGGCGAATATGGTCATGCCGACAGTAAGAGCCATGTCGGCGACGTTGAATATGGGAAAATCATAAGTGAAAATCATCGTATCGATGAAGTCGATGACATACCCGAGGCGCAGGCGATCGATGAAGTTGCCGATGGTGCCACCAATCAGCATGGGAAGGCCGATTGAATAGAGGGGTTTTTCCTTGAAATCAATGTCCTTGGCAAGAAAAATGAAGACTCCAAGCGCTATGATGCTCACGATGATGAAAAATACGAGCTGGTCTTGAAAGAGACCCCATGAAGCGCCGTAGTTTCTGTGTGAGGTGATTTCCAAAAAGCCTTCTATGACGGTCAATGATTCGCTGCCTCCTGGTGTGGGCGAATACTCGAGCGCAGAGACGATGAAGAGTTTGCTCAACTGATCGAGCGCGACAATGCCACCCACGATTAAAAGCACAATCACTAGGGTTTTTCTGTTCATGGTGGGGCCTCCTAAAAGAACTGTATAAGGGTTTCATTGAGTACAAACAAACTGATTGAAAAAACGATGATGAAAAACGCGAGCGCCCGCGAAAGCGACACACGCTCGATAGGAATGGTCGAAGCGATGGTCTTTTTCCTGAGCGATACGCCGTAAAGCCACGTCCACACTGCAATCCAGGAGCCTAAAGCAATGGCGCCAAGGATCGCGTAAAGCGTGATGAAACGCAGAAACAAAATACCGAGATTGATGAAAAGAAGCATGATTGGAAGATGAATGAATGTGCTTAGAATGAACGCCGAGACAAGACTTTCAATGCGCTCAGTGAGCGTAAATGTCTCATCCATGGCAATGCTTAGTGCAATCAGACGGTTCATGTACGCATCCCCTCCAAATAAGTAAGCGCCTCTTCAAAGGAATCAACAGCCACAAGCTCCATGGAAGGGTTGTTAAGGCTTCTTATGGCTTTCAGGGCATCTTCATGGTTTGAGCCGGTCGGTACGAAGAATATGTCCACGCCCGCCTTGTGGGCGGTAAAGACCTTTTCGCGTACGCCACCGATGGCGCCGACCGATCCGTCAATACGGATGGTGCCGGTACCCGCAATCACTCTGTCTTTGGTCAAGTCCGCTTCACTGAGGGCATTGTAAATATAAAGCGTCTGCATAAGGCCACCAGATGGCCCGCCAATCGGAGAATCCTTTATGGTATAAGGGACCTCTGAATCCGTGATTCTATAGTAGGTGCTTATTCTTATACCGAAAAGACAGTCGCCATCTCTTTCTTGTTTCGTGATGGAGGCGGTTTCTACGTCTCCATCTTCTTTTCGCACTTCAAGATGCGCGTCTTCTTCGCATGCGACCCTGTCAAACGCGTCTTTGATGTCCTCATCTCCATTGACACTGAGCACAATATCACCGATATCAAGGTTGGATGCTTCGATGTAGTCATAATAAAGAGAGACGATGTGTTCCGTTTCATATGTGATGGAAAGCCCGAGTGCCTCGTAGGCGTTGATAAGGGCAAGATCCACAGAGGTGTTCTTGGAGACCTGAGCGGATTCATAGTTGACCGAGTCACTGATGCCTTCTCTATATTCAGGCAGTTCACTGAGGGTGAGTGTTGGCGAGAGTTTTCCCATCAATGTCTGAAACGGAGTGGGTTCCTCCACGTTCATGATGTAGGTCGTAGACAAGGGGTTTTGTGATTCGAAGGCGTCTTCGAATTCGATGAAGTTGCCAACCGGATTGAGACCACCCGGTGCGTAGATTCTGTAATCGATCCGCATGGAAAACGCAAGAATGACAAGAAGATAAGGCAAGGACAAAATGAGCAAGGGCCGTTTGAACCGTTCAAAGCCTTTAAACATGGCGAAGACTCACATCGACTTCCCGGATCTGGCGAAGACTCACGCCTGCGTCTTCAAGCATGCGCTTGCTCGCTTTGAAAGACGCTTCTTCCTGGTATTTGTTTTCTGCGTAGACGATTTCTTTGATGCCGCTTTGAATGATGAGTTTCGCACACTCGTGGCAGGGAAAAAGCGTCACGTAAAGCGTTGTGTTTTCAAGCGATACCGTACTGTTTAATATGGCGTTTGGTTCGGCGTGTACGACATAGGGATATTTGGTATTTAAAAATTCGCCTTCGTTCTCCCACGGATAGACATCGTCATCGATGCCGATGGGAAAGCCGTTGTAGCCAATGCCGACAATCCTTTTTTTCTGGTTGACAATCACGGCTCCGACCTGGGTTGATGGGTCTTTGCTACGCATGGCCGAAAGTTTGGCCACGCCCATGAAATAATCATCCCAGGAAATATAGTCGCTGCGTTTCATAGAATCACTCCTCGATTTTGTCTTTGAGACTGAGGTCGATGTGGCAATGCCCTCCTGGATGCTTGTCAAGGTAATCCTGGTGGTAGTCTTCTGCGGCAAAGAACGGGGTGTCTTTTTTGAGGGCTACCTGAAGGGGCCTATCATAGTGCTTGCTTTCTTCTTTCATGAAGTGGTCAATCACGGGTTCGTCTTCCTTGTCATAACGGTAAATTCCACTTCTATACTGGATGCCGATATCAGGCCCTTGACGGTTTACAAGCGTCGGGTCGATGATGGTAAAGAAGTGTCTTAGCAACATACGAAGAGGGAGGGTTGATTCATCGTAGGTGATCTCCACGGCTTCAGTGTGGCCTGCGCCTCTGCAGACTTCTTCATAAGTAGGATTTTCCTTTGAGCCGTCCGCATATCCCACGCGGGTGTCAAGCACGCCTTCAAGCTGTTTGAAGTAGGCTTCAACGCCCCAGAAACAACCCCCTGCAAATGTAATTTGTTTCATAGAATCACTCCTAGCGATTGTATTGACAATTCTGCTTGCGGCCATGATGCCGCCCACCGGAGGAACGAAACTGGTGGAGGCGGGGGTGGCCACGTTTTTCCTTTTGAGTGGTGCTTCTTTGGATGCCACGGTTAAAACATTTTCCTTTATGCCGACTTTCCTAAGGGCGTTTTTAAGTTTGCGTGCGAGCGGATCGCCCTTCAGATCGAAAAGGTCCATGATTGTCACCTTCGTTGGATCGATGCGGTTTCCAAGCCCTGCGGAGGTGATAATGGGGATGTTTTTCCGGATCGCGGTCTTGATGATGTCTTCTTTTGCCATTCGGTTGTCCGTGGCGTCGAAGACGAAGTCGTAAGGGACATCAAAGACCGTGTCCCTGACTTCTTTGTGGTAACGCATGGTAAAAGCCCGTACTTTGCACGCGGGATTGATGTCCTTGACTCTTTCTTCCATAAGGGCCGCTTTTTCCTTGCCAATT
>JASMTQ010000007.1:0-7761 GCA_041694275.1 Caryophanales bacterium | reverse complement strand
AAGAGAAGAAAGAAAAATGAGCGTATGCAAAAACGGCCTTTGGAAATATTCAAGGCATCCAAACTACTTCGGTGAAATTCTCATGTGGAGTGGGGTGTTTGTCATGATGCTTGGCGCGCTCCCTGAATTTTATATCAGCGTCATAGGGCCTCTACTCATGATCACGCTATTTAGTACCATAAGCATTCCGCTGATGGAGAAAAGGCAGCTTGAAAGGAAACCTGACTACGAGCACTACGTTGAAATAACCCATGCGCTCATACCGCTGCCCTTTTCCAAAAAACAAACACCGATGGAAGACAGTGACAAATCGTTTCAGGAATAAAGACACATCACTTAAAAGAACTCCGTTTAAATGTTAGTGTGGATTTAAAATATTCACAGTAAAGGAGCAAATCATCATGAATGACTCGCGTCCCTACAGAGTAAATTCAGAAAAACTCGAAAAGGATTTCAAAACAAACCTTGAAAAAGGACTTACCTCTGGCGAGGCGAAAAAACGCCTGGAAGAGTACGGCACGAACACCATTGAAAGAGAAAGCA
The DNA here is from genome assembly GCA_041694275.1 of Caryophanales bacterium. Taxonomy (GTDB): domain Bacteria; phylum Bacillota_I; class Bacilli_A; order Izemoplasmatales; family Izemoplasmataceae; genus M55B118. The sequence goes on along the minus strand of JASMTQ010000007.1, from coordinate 7,218 downwards.
CCATCTCCCCCATCAAGGTGTTCATCAGACAGTTCAAGGATATCATTATCCTTTTATTGCTCGCGGCGTCCATTCTTTCATTCGCCATCGGTGATGTCGTAGAAGGCATCGCGGTCATCGTCGTCATATTCATCACCACGATTTTCGGCTTCATTACGGAATACAAAGCTGAAAAATCCGTCGAAGCCCTGCAAAATATGATTACACCGTCCGCAAAAGTCATGCGTGATGGTGAACTCATGGAAATAGAAGCGGCCAATATAGTCCCCGGTGACATCGTCGTCATTGAAGAGGGCGACAGAGTCACTGCGGATGGGAGACTCTTTGACGCGGATAACCTGAACGCCGATGAATCCATCCTTACAGGCGAAAGCGAACCCGTCAAGAAAAACAAGGACATCATCGAAGGTGACAACGTCGCCCTTGCTGATCGCAAGAACATGATGCACATGGGAACCACCATCACCAGGGGGAACGGCGCGTTTATTGTTACTGGGACCGGAGAAAACACGGAAATGGGTCATATCTCCTATCTTCTTCAGGAAACCGCCGATGAAACCACACCTCTTGAAAAACAGCTCGCATCTACGGGTAAGTTTTTAATATGGATCACTTTCGCAATTACATTCATCGTCGCGATTGTTGGGATTATCTCAGGACGTGACGCCATAGAAATGCTCAAGACCGCAACCGCACTCGCCGTAGCGGCCGTACCTGAAGGCCTCCCGGCGGTCGCAACCATTACACTCGCCATCGGCATGCGCAAGATGGCGAAAAAGAACGCCTTCCTAAAAAGCCTCCCAGCTGTTGAAACGCTTGGCTCCACAACCGTGGTCGCCACCGACAAGACAGGGACGCTTACGGAAAACCAGATGACGCTCGATACCATAGAAATCGGAAACCGCATCATCAAGGTGAGCGGTACTGGCTATGAACCAAAAGGTGAATTCACTGAAGACGGTGAAACACTCGATGCTTCAAAAGACGAAGGCCTCTACGAATTTCTGGAAGTGGCCTATCTCGCATCAAACGCAGTGCTTTCACACGACGACGAGAAAGGCTGGCACCTTATCGGAGATCCGACTGAAGGCGCCCTCGTAAGTGCCACGGTCAAAGCCGGCATGAAAGACGCATTGGATGACACCACTGAACGTATTCATGAAATTCCGTTTGATTCTGAGAGACTATACATGGCTGTACTTATCGACAGAAAACAAGAAGATGAAAACCTCATCGCTTTAAAAGGTGCGCCAAAAGTCATGCTCGACATGTGTCAAACCATCGTCAAGGACGGCGAACATGTCGCTCTCACGGATAAAGATAGAAAAAGACTTCTCAAGGACAACGAAAAACACGCAAAAGAAGGCCTCCGCATGCTTGCGCTTGCAAGCAAGAAAGTCTCCAAGGACAAGGATTCCCTTGAAGACGAACTGGAAGAGGGCATCGTATTCCTTGGTTTCGCAGGTGTTCTCGATCCGCCCAGAGAAGACATCAAGGCGTCTATCGCGGACGCAAGAAGTGCGGGCATCCGAACCCTCATGATTACCGGAGACCAGCCTGAAACCGCTCTGGCCATCGCCAAGAAAGTCGGCATCATCGATACCGACCAGAAAGTCATCATGGGCAGTGATATCGAAAACTACAGCGAAGAAGAACTCACTGAAGTACTGAAGACTCACAACGTCTATTCACGCGTCACACCCGAACACAAGCTCATGATTGTAAAGGCACTCAATGATTCCAACGAAATCACTGCCATGACAGGAGATGGCGTCAACGACGCTCCGGCGTTGAAACGCTCATCTATCGGCGTATCCATGGGCAACAGAGGGACGGCGGTAGCCAAGGAAGCATCTGACATGATTCTCATGGATGACAACTTCAAAACCATCATCCAGGCTGTCAAACAGGGCCGTGTGATTTTTGACAACATCCAGAAATTCATTCACTATCTGCTTTCATGCAACCTTAGTGAAATCCTGCTCATCTTTGCGGCCATTGTACTCGGCTTCCCCGTACCGCTTGTAGCGATACAGATTCTTTGGCTCAATGTCGTGACCGGCGTATTCCCAGCTTTCTCACTCGCTTTTGAGACCCCGGAAGAACGCACCATGGTCGATCCGCCAAGAGAACCGGGAAAACCGATCATCACGAACAACTACAAATACCGCATCGTCGTTCAGGCCCTGGTTCTCTCACTTGGTCCACTACTGGCGTATGGCTATATTCTGAATTTTACCGATGAAAGCCTTGAAGTCGCAAGGACCATCGGATTCATGAGTCTCGCGCTCGTTCACATGCTTCACGTGTTCAATACACGCAAACAGGACGGTCTAGGCATTGAAAAATCAATGTTTAAAAATCCGTATCTGTGGGGTGCGCTCCTAATTACCATTTCACTTCAGCTATTTGCAATCTACACGCCATTCATGCAAAACGTGCTGAATGTCGAAGCGCTCGGCTTCACACTTTGGGGCTATGTTGCACTCTTTGGTGCCGCTCCAATCGTACTTCTTCAACTCATCGCATTCATCAGGATGCAGATTGGAAAACCATACCAGGAATAACCATAAAAACTCCAAACAATCGGTTGAAACAGCCAAACGGTCTGTTTTCAACCGATTTCATTTTACAAAAAATCAGTCTCACTCAGTCCCTTGCACACTGAATAAAAGCGTTTTCTAACGCCCAGTATAGCCGTAAAATTAAACTGACAACCCATGTATAGCCCTTGATTTTCCAGTTGAATATGGTATTATAATTGTAAGTGTGAAAGGAGCTACATGCTCGGCGGACCCTCTGCATTCTCCTTTATATTTTTTATTGTGTGAATCATACCGCCTAACTTACACGTTCTCACACAACACTTATTCACAGGAGGAAAAATATGTCTCATATCGAAATCAAGAATTTGTACAAGATTTTCGGACATAACGCAGACAAAGCCCTTGAAATGTCTAACAACGGCGTCGAAAAATCAGAGATATTGAAAGAAACGGGCGCGACAATCGGTGTCAACAACGTCTCTTTCAATATAGAAAAAGGCGAAACATTCGTTGTCATGGGCTTATCGGGAAGTGGTAAATCCACTTTGATCCGTTGTCTGAACCGTCTGATTACACCAACGTCTGGGGAAGTCATCGTCGATGGCGAAGATGTCCTTGGCGCAGACGATGAACAACTGCGCATGATAAGGCGTAAGAAAATGGCCATGGTATTCCAAAACTTCGGCCTATTCCCACACCGCACCATCCGCAGAAATGTCGACTACGGCCTTGAAGTCCAGGGCGTGGAAGAAGAAGAACGCATCAAAAGAGCTTACGAAGTTCTAGAAACCGTCGGACTCAAAGGCTACGAAGAACAACGCCCCAATGAACTCTCAGGGGGTATGCAGCAGCGCGTAGGGCTCGCCCGCGCACTCGTCAATGACCCTGACATCCTTCTTATGGATGAAGCGTTCAGCGCACTTGACCCGCTTATCCGTAACGACATGCAGGATCAGCTCATCGAACTTCAGGAAAAAATGCACAAAACCATCGTATTCATTACCCATGACCTCGACGAGGCACTTAAACTCGGTGATCGCATCGCTGTCATGTATGACGGTACCATCGTACAGATTGGTACACCTGAAGAAATCCTTACCAACCCTGCCAATGACTACGTCAAGAACTTCGTTGAAAACGTTGACCGTTCAAGAGTCATCCGCGCAGAATCCATCATGAGAAAGCCACGTGCCGTTATCGATTCAAAAGACGGACCTAAAATGGCATTGAGACAAATGGACAAGGAACAGATCTCAAGCATCTTCGTAACGGACAAGAACCACAAGTTAAAAGGTGTTGTGGATGCTGAAGAGGCGCAGAAACTCGTTGAAAAAGGCGAGAAGACCCTCAAATCCATCATCAAGACTGACGAAATATACGAAGTCGCACCTGATACGCTCATTACTGAATTGCTGCCAATGGCAAGCAAATCCAAATATCCTATTGCGGTTGTAGATGAAAACCGCAAGTTAAAAGGCATTATCGTTAGGGTCTCGGTCATAGCCGGAATCCACGGTAAAGACCTGGAAGGGGATGAAAACGATGCTTAGAATTCCATTCCTCGCAGATCCGTTTTTCAGATTTGAAATGGGTCAATGGTTTGAAACGTTCATCGACTTTCTAACCGACAACTTCGGTTGGCTGTTTGATGCCATTGCATTTGTTGTAGAAGGCCTTATTGACGCTTTCGAATATGTGTTTGGATTGCAGTTTATCGGACAGGATTCAGACATTCTGTTTACGATTTCCGCATTTGTCATCATCGGAATCATATCCCTACTTGCATGGCTTGCTTCCGGTAAGAAACCGGGGCTTACGATTGGAACTTTCGTCGGACTCACCCTTATCTATACACTTGATTTATGGGACAGTGCCGTCGAAACCATCGCACTCGTGCTTGTAGCCGCGCTCATTGCACTGCTTGTGGGTATCCCTACAGGGATTCTCGCATCGAGAAACCAACGGCTCTCAGAAAATTTCATCCGTCCGGTTCTTGACTTCATGCAGACAATGCCGGCATTCGTTTATCTTATTCCTGCCGTCATTTTCTTCGGACTCGGTACGGTTGCAGGTGCCATCGCAACCATCATCTTCTCAATGCCACCGGTCGTAAGACTTACGAACCTTGGTATCAGACAGGTACCAGCCGAGGTTATTGAAGCAGGTAAATCTCTTGGGTCAACCCCGAGACAACTATTGCTCAAAGTACAATTGCCGATCGCACTTCCGACCATCCTCGCAGGGGTCAACCAGACCATCCTGCTCGCACTTTCAATGGTCGTTATCGCATCCATGATCGGTGCTGGAGGACTCGGTAACCCGGTTCTCACAGGTATCACATCACTTGATATTGGTACTGGATTCGAAGGCGGAGTCTCCGTCGTAGTCCTTGCAATGATTCTTGACAGAATCACGCAGGCTTTAGGCGAATCCAGCTCTAAATAAAACGTACCAGTATAAAAACTATAGGAGGAATCATTTATGAAAAAAGTACTATCACTAGTAGCAGTACTCACACTAGTCTTCTCACTTGCCGCATGTGGCGGAAGTGAAGATGACGGAGAATTTGCTGAAAATCCACAAATCGTAGGTATTGAGGCTGGGGCCGGAATCATGGCCGCAACCAACACTGCCATCGATGAATATGATCTTGAAATGGAACTTCTCACTTCAAGTGGACCAGCTATGGTTTCCGCTCTTGGCGATGCCATTGAAAATGAAGAATGGATTGTAGTAACAGGCTGGAGCCCACACTACAAATTCGCAGAATACGACCTTAAATATCTTGAAGATCCAAAAGGTGTTTACGGAGACGTTGAAAACCTTCACACAGTAGCACGTCCAGAACTAAGCACAGACGATCCTGATCTTGCTACGTTCCTGGAAAACTTCTACATGAGTAGCACTGAACTCGGTGGACTCATGGGCGACATCGCAGCAAGCGATGACGACGCTATTGAAGTGGCACGCGCCTGGATGGCTGACAACGAAGACGTATGGTCTGCCTGGATGCCTGATGGCTTCGACGGCGGCGGTGCTGAACTCGAAATCGGCTATGTAAACTGGGCTGAAGGGGTTGCAATGACCAACCTCGTTCAAGCACTTCTCATTGACGAAGCAAACTACAGCGTTGAAATCACTATGGCTGACGCTGGACCTATCTTCTCTGGTGTATCTGATGGAAGCATCGACTTCTTCTTGGATGCTTGGCTTCCAGTAACCCATGCTTCTTACCAAGAACAGTATGGCGACACTTACGAAGACCTAGGTTATAACTTCGAAGGCGCACGTATTGGCCTTGTTGTTCCAACTTATGTTGATATTGACAGCATCGATGAACTTAATGATTACGTCAACTAAGAAAGCCAACACATTACCTAAGAGCCCCGATTCGGGGCTCTTTTCTTTTGGGCTCGATGCATATCCCTCTTTTGTGACAACCCTATGAGAGTACACAGGTTGACACATGCTTTTTTCAGATGTTATACTTTTAATGTAAGGGACAATTCAAATAGTGAGTATGTATCTTGGATTGTTTTCCAAAAATTCAAGGAGGAATATCATGAAAAAACTAATGACTATTATGCTATCAATAACGCTCGTCTTTTCACTTGCTGCGTGCAGTGACGAGGGTGAAAACAACGATGAAACCATCAAACTCGGGTATCAAAGCTGGGTGGATGGCATCGCGATGACTCACCTTACCGCTGCGATTTTACAAGACGAAATGGGCTATGAAACGGAAATCACCCAGGCCAACCTTGGTCCGATTTTCTCAGATATCGCCCAGGGCAATCAGGATCTTATGATGCATGCCTGGCTGCCGAACACACACGCATCGTATGAAGAGCAGTACTCTGATGACTGGGAAGAACTCGGTGTCAGCTATGAAGGCGCAAGAATCGGCCTTGTCGTTCCACAGTACGTGGACATTGACAGCATTTCAGAACTCAATGCGAACATCGACAAGTTTGACAGTACCATCGTAGGCATTGAAACGGGTGCGGGTATCATGCAAAATGCCAATACAGCCATGGATACCTACGGTCTTACTGATGACGGTTTTGAACTTCAGGCCTCAAGTGGCCCCGCAATGGTTGCCACACTGGGCGACGCAATTGAAAATGAAGACTGGATTGTCGTCACGGGTTGGACCCCACACTACAAATTTGCGAGATACGATCTGAAATTTCTGGATGATCCTGAGAATGTATTCGGAGCGTCTGACAACATTGTAAGCCTAGGGCGCGACGGATTCAGTGAAGATCACCCTGAAGTGGCACAAATGATTGACAACATCTCATTGAATGACACTCAGTTCGGTGAACTTGCAGGCCTTATCGCCAACGATGAAGACAACACGCCATACATAGAAATAGCGCGTCAGTGGATGGCTGAGAACGAAGACGTTTGGCAGGACTGGATTCCAGAAGAATAATTTTTAGAGCCCTAAAGGGCTCTTCAGACTGTTGACAAGCACCACTAAAATGAAAGCCACGATTCTGACCTTTATTGGAATCGTGGCTTTTTGTATAAAATTACGATGAAAAAACTGATTAAGTTGGAAAAACCGGCCCGTCTTGTTCGTTTCTTTCGAGGTGGAGTGCCATTTTCTTGATGTTCATGCACGCCAAAGTGAGTAAGATGTGGTTTCTTACTCTGTTTTTCCCTT
>JASMTQ010000006.1:0-6839 GCA_041694275.1 Caryophanales bacterium | reverse complement strand
TCAATGAAGGGAAGTTTGTTGTTGGAAACGATGATGTAGACGTCTTCTAGTTTCTTTACATCAAACGATCCCGATTTCAAAGAATGGGGCTTGAAGCTATGTTCGGATGTATGAAGCTTGGTCCTGTTGTTTTCAGACAAAACGAATACATCGCCTTTTTCTTCTGCGAGGGGGATGGCGTGAGAGTGATGCTTAAGAACCTCTTCAAAGGATTTGTCTTTGACTTTGTAAATTTCTGAACCTTCAAAAGAAAACAGGGATAGATACACATCTTCAATGGAAGGGTGGATGATGGACTGGGCGATGATCTGACCGAGTCTTCTGTCGAAACAAACAGGAATGATTGTGTAGTCTTTCAAGGTATCCACCTTGGAAGAAAGGTTCAATAGTTTCTCCTTGGTGTTTATGTCTTTGACTTCACTTACTAGAACGGGTGGGGTTTCAAAATCGACCTGACCCAGAGAAAGCAGGATTCTTATGGTTGAGAGATCGCTTCTTGACAAGGCCTGCTCTGTAACGGCGCTTACGTCCTTGCTCATTATGAGCACGGCCTTGGCCTTTTCAATCGAGATGTTTTCAAGGTCTCTTTTAAGAAGGGGATCCCCTGCTTTGACAAAGACATTCAAATTGTCAATTTTTCTGGCTTTGGCTGTGTTTTTCAGGGCTTGCTGGATCTGTTTTTCCGCAAAGGTCTTGTCAATGTCTCCCATAAGCACAATGGTCATGTTTCTCGTTCTTACATATATGAGATCGGCGATGAGTTCAGGAACCTTGTTGTTCCAGTTTAAAATAACGATATGGCCCCTCACTCTTAGCATCCCTGAATTGGAATCCTTGGACTGAAAATAGTCCTTGAGCGTATTGGTCGCAATCCCGATGATGGCGCCTGTGAAAAGCACGAGGCCAACGACGAGTACGGCTACTGACAAGGCGAGCGTCTCAGGGTCTTCCACTTCCAGGATTGCATTCGGTGTAAGCAGCCACTTGACCGCGCCATTGAAAAGCGCATCAATGTAGCCATTAAACCCGTCGTTGATAATGAGAGCAATCCATGCCGCAATCAGAAGAATCACAATGTTTAGAAGCACCATAATCATGATAACGAAGAGTTTTGGGTGTTTGAACGTCTGCATGCTTACTGAAGATCGCATCTTCTGCAGCTTGTCTTTGAGCTTTTTCATACAATACCTCCCATGAGTCATTGATGAATGCTTGAACACCTTTATTATAAACGAGAGTTTCAAAATTCCATAATAAAACCTTCAAAAGAGCTGACTTATATAATATCAAATCCATGAGTGAACTTATATTGCTTCTCAGTAAATGGCAATAAATAAAACGCATATGCATCAATGGTGACAATGCATATGCGTAATTCATTATTAAAATGATATAGTTTTTCTGCCTTATCAAGTTGAATAGTGTTTTGATGCCTCTTTGTTTTTCCTGTCAGTTGAAGCGAAGTATGACCCTACTGCCATAAAGATCAGAGCGATGAAGAAGTTGATCTCTGGAATATGTCTGAATATCAAAAGCGACAAAAAGGCTCCTACGAATGGGGCGAATGCATAGAAGGTACTTGTTTTGGCCGCACCGAGTTCTCTTTGGGCTGTAACGTAGAAGAAAATACTAAGGCCATAGGCGACAAAACCTAGAAGCATGGTAATAAGAATCATCTCAGGCATCCAGACAACATCCCCTAGTGCAAAGGCAATAATTAAAGACCCAAGTCCTGAAAAGAGTCCTTTGATGACAACAACAACCAACGGGTCATTGAAAGACAGTTTTCTCGTAAAATTGTTTTCAAGTCCCCAGGACACCGTCGCGAGGAGTACGAGTAGCGATCCTGCTGAAAACTTGAAAGCCTGAGCGTCTTCTACAGAAAGTATGATAGACGCAATGGTGACAAGCACAATGGCGAGTCTAAGTCTTCCTGGAATGGCTTCTTTAAAGATGAAAAAGGCAAACAAAGACGTCGCAACAATCTCGAAATTGTTAAGCAAAGCAACATTTTCAGGATTGCTTGTCATAAGGCCGATCATGAGTAGTATCGGCGCGATGATATCGAGAATGACCATCCCGAAAACCGCAGGCAGTTCACGTTTGGAAAAATGCATGGGTTCGTGAAATGAAGTTCGCTTTCTAATCCGCCAGACCATCAGCATTCCAAAACCAGCCCCGAGATAAAGAAGGGCCGCTATATAGACTGGCGATAGAGAATCAAGCAACAGTTTTGAGACGGGTGTGCTGATGGCGTAAAGCACAGCCGCCAAAATCGCAAAAAATATATACCGGTTGAAAGTCATTGTATCCGCTCCAAGTATTTTTTTTGTCTACAAGTTAGGCTTACACATATTAAGCATACCATAGACACGTTAACATCGTTAAGGAAACCGGTTTTAAAAAAACAAGACACCTTTTTAGGTGTCCTGCAAAAGCGTAGTGGAATGAACCCTAGAACACGTTGAATTCAAGGAACAACACAATCACGACATATGCGATGATTGCGACTTTGAGTATCATGATCTTGGTCTTGAACTTGGAGAGGAATAGCAAGAACAGAATTACACCGATTTCAACGAACACGACAAGATCGTTTAGGAAACGGATGAAGCTTTCCAAAAACGAAAGAAAGTCAATGGTGTTGATCATGCCAATCATTCCGCCAAAAGCCATACTTAATGCGTATGAAGCGAGGATGGTGTAGGCTACGTAACTAGCAAGCTTGTTCTTGGTCATGTAGGCGAAAAAGAGTATGAAGCCAATGGCTACTGCAGCAAAAATCTGTAAAAGTGAATCCATCACAGGGTTCCTCCTTTCCAATAAGGCGTTTCGTAAATGAAGTGTATTAAAATATATATATATGATTCCCAAAAGAACGAGACACCGCTAGACTTGAAAATCAGCGGTCAAAGCTCTTTTTAAAGGCATTGGGTTTTCAACGAACATGTGTTAAACGGTGATTCATTTAAGTTTGAAAATGTAATTCGCTGCTTGAACTTTATACTTCGGGCCCTTCATTGTGGATCGAACCTCTTCTTCATCAATTTGACTATCTTTTTTTAGCACAAAATATTTATCCAATTGTTTTGTAGATAATGTATTGCGTTGATTAATTACTCCTACTAGCTCAAAATCCCCATCAAGATAAGCCAAGGTTGCATCCCCATGACTATCATTACAAAGCAATATGCCACCTTTCTTCAAATATCTCTTGGTGGCTTGTCCTGCAAATCCAGCGTACTGAGAAATAATCATGTCTTTTTTTCCCAAGTTGAGTTCATCATTGTAATCAGTTCCCCAAAATTCAATCTTGCATTTTTCCTGGTAATTCTTGTTTTTATTGACGTAATTTTCTATTTCACTCATCTTTTTAAAAAACCTTATAGCGCCTTTGAAATTATCAATATAAGTAACATCTGGTATAACCAGTGATGGGCTTATATCAATGTGACTGCCAGGGTATAATGCCCGTTTAATATTATATTTTTTTGCTACTAAACGGTATAACGCTTTTCTGTTTCCAGTTTTGGAGATATATGTTTCAAACTCTGTTAAATCATTCATGTCTTAGCACTCCTAAATCACCAATATGATTATCCTAGTTGTTTCTCTATGATCAGTTTAACATGCTCTATAAAAAAACTGTTCTGTTAAGCACAATCACAGAACATCCTTTTTTTTGTTTATCATATTAAGCCTTCCAAGGGTATTGAAACAATTCATAGACAGTATATCGCCATCAAGCGTTAAGTCATTGAAATATGGATCGAGGCTACCATCAGTGTATCCCAACTTTAACAGTCCCTAAAAAAGGCAAACCCTTTACGGATTTGCCTTGAAATAATGAAATGTTTAACGCATTCAGTTCGCTTTCAGACTGATCACATATTCCGCATTTTCCATATGCACCGATTTTTCATTGCTGAATTCAGGCGTAAGCCCGTCTTCACGAATGGAAAGATACAGATGAGAAAGCGCAATACCCATATCAATGCCTTGAATGTCTGTAGGAAGATGCTTGGCGTAGCCGGATGTCCGTTTCAAGAAAAGATGAAACACGTTGTCTTCGACTATGACGCGCCATGGCTGCTTGTTGGATGCACTTGGGGCTTTTCTCAGGAGTTCAAGATAAGGATAAAGCACGTGATCCCTATCAAGAGGCTCAAGTGACGGGGTAAAGAAGAGTTCGTCGAACGGTTTTCTTGTTTTCGCCTTGGTGTAGCCTCTTAGTATCTTCTCACGCATCGAACGTTCGGCAGAATAGCCAACTGGAGAAATGGCTGGTATGATTTCGCCTTTTTTCACGTCGGCGTCAAAATTGAAGTGTTCACGTTTGAAAGTACCACCTAGCCATACGGTGCCAAGGTCTTTCATTGTCAGTCTCAAAACAACTTCCTCAAAAAGGAACCCGAAATCCACCATGCCTTCAAAGGTGTTCTCAATGACACCCCCGATAAAAAACGGCGCATGTTTGATGAATCCATACGTTCCCAGAGTTTTCCCACCTTCAACACTGTTGGTTTTCGTAAAAAACCGCGCCTGATGACCAAACGGCCCCTTCTTCTTTTCAACGTCATTCAAGATGGTTTTGACAACATTGATGTCCTCTTCAGACAATGGGCGTTTTTCAAAACTTCTTACTGAAATTCTTTGTTCAATTGCTTCTCTCATACTATCACCTCGTATTTTAGTATACCTTTTAAATGAATCATTGGTAGTGACAAATGTCACTGATGAGCAAGTTTCAAGGTAAAGCCGTCATGATGATTTGTGTATAATACAAACTATCTTCTACTTTCATAATAACACGGACAGCGCATGGATTTTAAAAATGTACTAACTTGTTTTTGGATCGATAAAGAAATCCCCTTGAACAAATCGTGTTCAAGGGGGAGACGTTATAGGTGACGTGTGAGTTTATCGGCAATTTCAAGAAGGGCTTCACTGTCTTTCAAGCCTTCAATAAAACGTTTTGGTATCTGGCTTAATCCAACCTGCGCACCGATCAAGGCGCCTGTTAACATGGTGCGAACCTGATTTTGACCACCACCATTGAGTGCATGAAGCACACCGGATTCAAAATCATCGTTAAAACGGGCGGCAAGATAATAAGACGGTGGCAGCATATGATAGATTGCACATGGCATGGCGTAAACGATGGACGCTTTCCATGCAGGTTCGATTTTTATATCTTCATCGAAGGCGGCGCGTGCCATGTAACTTGGACTGAGGAGCGCATCGGGGGATGCGAAAAGCGCATCATCCGCTTCAACGTTTCTTCCGACCATCGGGGTGCCAAGGTTCTTGGACGTTACTGAAATGAACGGCAGTTCCTTGGCTTTGACTTTTTTCATCAACTTGTCACTGAGGTGTTCATCAAGTTTCTCACCGTTAATGAGGCTTGCAAGGACAGCGTTGTAGGCCACTGACAAGGAGCCGATTACGTTGTCGCTTTGTGTAAGGGCTGTGTTTGATGCAATCGTGGTACTGAGTTTGTAGAAGTCACCGGCGTAGAATATGGCTGTTGGGATATTTCTCTCAAGGGACTCGGTCGTATCACTGATGCTTGCGACGTCTTTCCAGTCGCGTTTTTCCTTCACGCGTGCAGTGTAGAGATCACGCATCGTTTGGGATGTGTAACCACCAATCCCGCCCATTGGCGTACCATCAAGAAGCGGGAGAATTTCTTCATCCATCATGGTCTTGAAGGCGTCTTCACTGTATCCGTCATTGTCTATGATGTTTTCTGCCATTTTCCTGATGATGAAGCCTTGTTGAGAAAGCTCACCAGGCTTAAGCCCTGCATGGTATCTATCATCCTTCGGTTTTGTGTAATTGTCAATCCAATCTCCGTAATTGTCCCTTAGTTCTTTGAGGTCATAATACCAATGCGGGCCCACACCAAGCGCTTCACCAATAAAAGCACCCATAAGTGCGCCTTTTGCGCGGTCTTTTCTCGTATTCACAAAATCATCCTTTCCTGACTACACTCATTATAACGCAATCGGGGATGCCATGTGTCTCTAACGCTAACACCTAATATGTCAATTATTTGTAAAATCCCTTCATTGAGCGTACAATGAACGTATATGAAGAAAGGAGACATATGGCAAACGCCATATATCAAAGCGATGAAAGAATACTATCTCAAGCAGAAGGCATTCTCTCCAAGGTCCCGCTACAGAGTCCTCGATGAAGAGGAAAATCAACTCTATCACGGAAAGGCACGCTTTTTTTCTCCATCAAGAAAATTCGATTTTTATAATTCAGATACCGATGAACAAATTTATCAGATCAAGCGCAAACTTTTTTCACTCAGACGCGCTTACAGGCTTTATGACAAAAAAGAGGCCCTTGTTGCCAAGGCAAAAACCATCCGGTCGTTTTTCAAAAAGCGCATCGGCATAGAAAGCGACTTTGGTGATTTCGTCATCGAAGGGAACTACTGGGCCCATGATTTCACCATATTGGAAGGCGAAACCGTAGTCGCGTCGATCAATAAGAAACTTCTCTCGTTTGGGGATTCTTATCACATTACCATCAACGATGAGGACAATCACGAGTTTTATCTTGCTTTACTTATCATGATCGACAGCAAGTTCCATCAGAAAAAGAAACGCTCAAATAGATAAGGTGTTTATCAAGGATTTTGGGAGGGTTGCAAAAAAAGAGGTCATCTTTCGATAGTGAACCGCCCCCTGTCAAGTAGACAGTGAAAATAATCAAAAAGTCTGTAAGGCCTGATTCCGATATTCAATCGGGGTCAGGCCTTTTAATACGGGTGAGAATCGTTGGTCGTTGTAAAACGTCATGTATGCATGAATGGCTTCTTTGAG
>JASMTQ010000005.1:0-6755 GCA_041694275.1 Caryophanales bacterium | reverse complement strand
CGATTGTGATGAACCACGCACTCGCCCATGAGTTCGGAGGGTATTTCAACCTGCGTTTTGACGACACGAATCCCGTGAAGGAAGACGCGCTTTTCGTTGAGAGCATAAAACGGGATATCGCTTGGTTGGGCGCTGATTGGGAAAACTTATTGTACGCTAGTGACTACTTTGACACGATGTATGAAAAAGCGGAACTCCTTATCAAAAAGGGTCTCGCATACGTATGTGATCTTACGTATGAAGAAATCAAGGACTACCGTGGGGAACTCAAGACCCCCGGTAAAAACAGTCCTTATAGAGACAGAAGTGTCGAAGAGAGCCTCGAGATTTTCCGTGCGATGAAGGACGGGAAATATAGTGATGGGGAAAAGGTTCTAAGAGCCAAAATCGACATGGCGAGTCCAAATATGAACATGCGCGATCCGATCATCTATAGAATCCAGCACGGTCATCATCACAATACGCTAGACAAATGGTGCATCTATCCGATGTATGACTTCGCCCATCCCTTGGAAGACGCGATTGAAGGCATCACGCATTCGCTATGCAGCCTCGAGTTTGAAGACCACCGTCCACTCTATGACTGGTTCGTCAAACACTGCGAGATGGAAAATGTCCCAAGACAAATCGAATTCGGGAAACTCAAAATCGCCAATCAGATCAGCGGAAAACGCGCCATACGCGTGCTTGTCGAAGAAGGGTACGTCGACGGTTGGGACGATCCGCGTCTCATCACCATCGCCGGGCTCAGAAGACGCGGGGTGCCCGCAGACGCCATCAGAAACTTCATCAAGGCGCTGGGGCTTCCTAAAAGCGAAGGTGAAACCGAACTTGACATGCTCGATGAATACGTAAGAGATTACCTTAAAAGCCGTGCCAAGAGAATTCACGGCATCATCGATCCCATCAAGGTCGTTATCACCAACTACCCTGAAGACAAGATTGAAACCGTAAACAGCGCAGAGTTCAACCGTGAAAACGAAGACCTCGGTCAAAGAGACATGACCTTCAGCAATACGGTCTACATCGAACGCGAAGACTTCCTAGAAGAAAAGCCCAACAAGAAATGGAAACGACTTTCTCTTGGCATTGAAGTCCGTCTCATGCACGCGTACTTCATCAAGGCCAACGAAGTCGAGTATGACAAGGACGGCAATGTAGAAACCATTTACGCCACGTATGATCCGAATACGTTAAGCGGCTCAGGGTTCAAAGACAGAAAACCAAACGGCAACATCCATTATGTCGATGCCAAAACCGCGCACAACGCTACTTTCAGACTCTATGAACCCTTGACCGACCCCGAAAAGGACAGCAGTCTTCCAACCGAAGAAAGACTCAATCCGAATTCAAAAACCGTCAAACACGGATTCATCGAAAAAAACGCACCCATTCATACGGATAGCACCTTCCAGTTCGTAAGACAGGGTTATTACACCTTGGATGAGGACAGCAGCGAGGATCACCTGGTATTCAACCGCACGGTCTCACTCAAGTCATCATTTAAAAGAAAATAAAAGAATTTGCGATTTCGAGCGATATTCCTTGCATTAATGGAATATACCGTGTAATATGGGTATTGTACTTAAACGAAATCTATGTACCAAGCACAGTAAGCACGGGTTATTAACCTATTCTTATGAGCGCATAGCGTTTAAGAAACTTTAATTAAGAATGGAGGAACACCCACATGACTGGAACAGTAAAATGGTTCAATGCAGAAAAAGGATTCGGATTCATCACTACCGACGAAGGTACTGACGTATTCGCTCACTACTCACACATCAACCAAGAAGGCTTCAAAACACTTGAAGAAGGCGCTAAAGTATCTTTCGACGTTGTTGAAAGCGAAAAAGGCCCTCAAGCCGAAAACATCGAAACTCTATAAACCCTTATGGACTCGATAAAAGACACATCCTCGGATGTGTCTTTTTTTTAACGTCATACATCCATAACCGCTTTAATGTTATAGGAAAAAGGCGGGATTTTTGGTATACTTTTAATAGGTGATTACAATGAATGATTTACTTAAAGATTTGAACGGACCGCAAAAAAAAGCCGTAGAAACAACCGAAGGCCCGGTTATGGTCATCGCAGGGGCGGGCAGTGGAAAAACCAATGTCCTGACACGCCGTGTTGCCTACATCATAGACCACCTCGGAGTCCCTAGAGACAATATTCTGGCCATTACCTTTACAAACAAAGCCGCTGATGAGATGCGTGAGAGAATCGCGCATCTTTTAGACATACGAACAAGAGGCATGTGGATTTCCACATTCCATTCGATGTGCGCACGGATTCTAAGAGAACACATCGACTACCTGGGCTATTCAAGAAATTTTCAGATCATCGATGATGACGATGCAACGCAAATGATTAAAATCATCATGCGCGATTTTGACATTGATCCAAGACTCATGAAACCAAGAAAACTCAAAAACCATGTCTTAAACGTGAAAAGGGACCCTGGGCTTCTTGAAGATTATCAAGAGCCGATGGCAACCTATCTAAGACAGGTCTATCCACAGTACCAAAAACGTCTTAAAGATAGCAATCTCCTTGATTTTGACGATCTATTGCTACTCACGATCCAGATACTCAAAGAAGAATCAAGCGTTCGTCATTTCTACCAGCAGCAGTTCCAGTACGTCATGGTGGATGAATTCCAGGATACAAACGATATTCAGTACCGCCTGATAAGACTCCTCACCGGTGAAAAGGAAAATGTCTTCATCGTCGGAGATGAAGACCAGAGCATCTACGCATTCCGTGGCGCGAATATTGAAAACCTCAAGAAGTTCGAACGGGATTTCATGAACGTGAAGCGCATCGTGCTTGAACAGAACTACCGAAGTACGAACACGATTCTAAAAGCCGCCAACCAGGTCATAAAATCCAACAAGAACCGAATTGAGAAGAATCTTTTTTCCACCAAAAACGAAGGAGAGAAAATCCACTTCTTCAAGGGCATGACCGAAAGGGACGAAGCGGACTATGTCGTTGAGAAAATACAGGAACTGAAATCCAAAGGCTATTCCTACAAGGACTTTGGTGTTTTATACAGAGCCAACTCAACTTCAAGGGTGTTTGAAGAAACCTTCATGAAAAGACGCATTCCCTATACCATTGTCGGAAACACGAGCTTCTTCAAGCGCAAGGAGATCAAGGACATGGTGGCGTATCTCCGCCTCGTGCTCAACCCCGATGACGACTACAGCTTTGAACGCGTCATCAACGAGCCCAAACGCGGCATCGGAAGAAAGACCGTAGAAACACTGCGAGCCTTCGCGACCCAGGAAGAAGAAAGCATGTATCGTGCCATCACCGATGATAAAAACCCCTTATCCGGCAGAGCCATCAACAAGCTCAAAGCCTTCAAGACGATGCTCGATGGCCTCATTGAACAGATTTGGCAAACGGACTTCAACACGTTTTTGGATGATCTTTTGAATGTTACAGGGTACAAAGAAGCCCTCAAAAAGGATGAAAAGGGCGATGTACGCTATGAAAACATCCTCGAGCTCAAAACCATGCTCAAGGAAAGTGAAAAGACCTACGATACCAAGGACAAACGCACGCTCCTTACCTACGTACTTGAAGATATTTCCCTAAAAAGCCAGGAAGACGATGTATCAGACGAAGACAGCGTGACCCTCATGACGATGCACGCCGCAAAGGGCCTTGAATTCCCCGTCGTATTCATCGTGGCCCTTGAACAAGGCCTTTTCCCACTTTATAGAAGTCTTGAAGATCCGAAAGGGCTCGAGGAGGAAAGGCGTCTCATGTATGTGGCCCTGACCCGTGCGCAGGACAGACTCTTCCTCACAAACGCCAAGCAGCGCTATCTTTTCGGTGAACCCACCGCCAACAGAAACAGCGTCTTCATAAAGGAGATGGATGCAGACCTCCTAAAACCTGAAGGCTACGCCATGGCAACCAAAACACAGAGGAAAACCTATACCAAGACAAGACAGGCAACCGTTGATAGAAACAGAAACGCGCTCAGGGATTACAAGGACAACGATCTCAACAAGGGCGACAAGATTGTTCACAAGATTTTTGGAGAAGGCGTGGTCATCAGTGTGGCCAAGGAACAGTGCACCATAGCCTTCAACAAGGATCACGGAATCAAGACATTGATGAAAGATCACCCTTCAATCAAGAAAATGAGCAAGGAGTAGATGAGCATGGATGATAAAAAAAGAATTGAAGAACTGAGAGACAAACTCAATCGCTATAACCATGAATACCACGTACTCGACAACCCGACCATAAGCGACGTCGAATACGACAAGCTCATGCGAGAACTTGAAGATCTTGAAGAGAAACACCCAAAGTTAAAGACGGATGATTCACCCACCATGCGTGTGGGCGGTGAAGTGCTCGATCAGTTCAAGAAGGTTGAACACACCATTCCCATGCTTAGTCTAAGCAATGCCTTCAACGCGGAAGAACTCCGTGATTTTGACAGACGGGTCCGTAAAGTCGAAAGCGATGTCTCCTACGTCGTGGAGCCCAAGATTGACGGGCTCGCCGCAAGCCTCATCTACGAAAACGGTCATTTGAAAAGAGCGGCCACAAGAGGAAACGGGACGACCGGCGAAGACATCACCCACAACGTGAGAACCATCAAAAGCGTACCGCTCAGTCTTCCTGAAGCCGTTGACATTGAAGTGCGCGGCGAAATATACATGCGAAAAGCCGCCTTTTTATCCCTCAACGAAGAAAGAGAAAAAAACGGGGAAAATACGTTCAAGAATCCTAGAAACGCAGCCGCAGGCTCCATCCGTCAACTCGACAGCAAAGTCGCGGCCAGGCGCGATCTTGACATGTTCGTCTATGTAAAGACAGAGGAGGACGCTGAGGACAACGAACCTCACATGAAGACGCTTGAAACCCTGAAATCCTACGGCTTTAAAATCAATCCTGAAATCAAGAAGGTTACCACCATTGATGAAGCGATAAAACGCACTGCCTATTTCGAAGACAACAGGGAAGCCTTTCCCTATGAAATCGACGGCGCCGTCATCAAGGTCAACGAGCGAAGCCGCTATTCAAAAATAGGATACACCGCAAGAAGTCCCAAATGGGCCATTGCCTACAAGTTCAAGGCCGAAGAGGCCATTACGAAGATAGAATCGATTTTCTTCCAGGTTGGTCGCACTGGCCAGGTGACCCCGGTGGCCGCGCTTTCTCCTGTGGATATACAGGGAAGCACAGTCTCGCGTGCCACTTTGCACAATGACGCCTACGTCCGTGAAAAGGATATTCGTGAAGGAGATGACGTCACCATCAGAAAAGCCGGCGACATCATCCCGGAAGTCGTCAGTGTCATCCCTGAAAGACGGAGTGGAAACGAAGAACCCTTCAAGATGATAACCAAGTGCCCGGAATGTGGGAAACCGCTAAAGAAAGACGAAAACGAAGCGGACACCTACTGTGTGAATCCTGAGTGTCCGGCCAGAAGAGTGGAGTCTCTCATTCATTTTTCATCACGTGGTGCGATGAACATCGAGGGTCTTGGAGAACGCATCGTCGAACACTTCCACAACGAAGGCTACCTCAGTGAAATTCCCGATATCTACAGACTCAAAGACCACCGCGAGGCGCTCATCATGCGCGCGGGCTTCGGCCCGAAAAGCATCGACAAGATATTAAAAAACATTGAAGCCTCCAAAAAGAACAGTCTTGAACAACTTCTTTTCGGTCTTGGCATCCGCTATGTCGGAAAAAAAGTCTCAAAAGTGTTAGCAATGCATTTTGAGCATCTTTTTGCTATCATGGAGGCTGATGAAGAGACGCTTACAAACGTTGATGAAATCGGAGAAAAAATCGCTTCGAGCATCATCAAGTACTTTAACGACGCGCACAACCAAAAAGTCATCGAAGACTTGAAGGCGTTCAATCTCAACATGACATTCAAAGGCACCAAGCCCAAACAAGGTGTCTTTTATAACAAGACGGTTGTCTTAACAGGCAGCCTGAGCACCATGACACGCAATGAAGCCAAGGAAAAAATCGAGGCGGAAGGCGGAAAAGTCACAGGCTCCGTATCGAAAAAGACCGATTTTGTCTGCGCCGGCAGTGATGCTGGCAGCAAGCTTGAAAAAGCCCGTAAACTTAATGTAGAGGTCATTGACGAAGAGACGCTTGTGGACATGCTTAATACTTAGGACGGATAAACATGAAAGAAATCATTATCAAAGGCGCCAAGGAAAACAATTTAAAAAACATCGACCTTACTCTGCCCAAGGACAAACTCATTGTCATGACCGGGGTGAGTGGTTCAGGGAAGACTTCTCTTGCCTTTGATACCATATACAAAGAAGGGCAGAGACGGTACGTCGAAAGTTTGTCCGCGTATGCGAGGCAGTTTTTAGGCAACCTTGAAAAACCCGATGTTGAAAGCATTGAAGGGCTTTCTCCGGCCATTTCCATAGATCAGAAATCCACATCCAAAAACCCGAGAAGTACGGTGGGGACGGTTACGGAAATCTATGATTATCTGAGGCTTCTTTATGCACGCATTGGAACTCCGATATGTCCAACCCACGGCGTTGAAATCACTTCTCAAAGCATTGAAGAAATGACGGACAGAGTGCTCGCTTTTGAAGAGGGCTCCAGAATCCAGGTGCTTGGTCCCGTTGCAAGAGGCAAAAAGGGGACGCATAAAAACACGCTCGAACATCTTAGAAAAGAAGGCTATGTACGCATTCGAATCAATGGAGAAATCATGGATCTCGAAGATGACATCG
>JASMTQ010000004.1:0-12635 GCA_041694275.1 Caryophanales bacterium | reverse complement strand
CCTACCCTTATCGTGAGAAGTATGTCACTGATTTGAAACAGGGCATCAACAAGATGCGTTGGTATGAATATGCCATCAGTTCTTCGATTATGATCGTGCTGATTTCTTCTTTGTTCGGTGTTCGTGACATTGCGGTGTTCGTCCTCATTGCCCTTTCAAATGCTGCGATGAATCTTTTTGGTCTTGATATGGAGCTTCTCAATTCGGGATCGAAAAAAGAAGGCAAGAAGAAAAACTGGCTGCCTTTTATCTTTGGATCTGTCATTGGTATTGCGCCCTGGCTTGCCATCGCGTTCTATATTGGCGTAAATCCGAATCTTGATCAGGTTCCTGGTTTTGTATGGGCTATCCTGGTGACGTATTTCCTTGCGTTCAACACATTCCCGGTCAACATGTTCTTACAATACAAGGGAATCGGAAAATTCAAGAACTATCTTTATGGTGAACGGGGCTACATTGTCCTTTCACTTGTCGCAAAAACCATTCTTACTTGGTTGGTGCTTTTTGGTGCCTTCCAGCCATGATTGAAAAAAAACTCTGACAAATGCGTCAGAGTTTTTTTTATGCAGTGAACTGATGTTAATTGCTGTTGGGTTTGAATGTCTGAGCGGCCTTTACAGCGGTTTTCCATTTATCATAAAGCTCAGTACGCATGGCGCTTTCCATATTTGGGGTAAAGGTTTTTTCTATTGCCCACTGTTTGGCGATTTCTTCTTTGTCTTTCCAAAACCCTACCGCAAGGCCGGCAAGATAGGCGGCGCCAAGCGCCGTGGTTTCCTTGATCAAAGGGCGTTCAACGCAAACATTCAAAATGTCACTTTGAAACTGCATCAGGAAGTCGTTGGAAACGGCTCCACCATCCACTCGCAGGGCTTTGAGACTTATGCCGGATTCTTCGTTCATGGTCTTTAGAACATCCGCGGACTGATAGGCGATGGATTCGAGTGTCGCTCTTGCGATGTGTGAACGTTTTGTGCCTCGAGTGAGGCCGAAGATCGCGCCTCTGACATCGCTATCCCAGTAAGGGGTGCCAAGGCCTACGAATGCGGGGACGACGTATACCCCTTCGTTTGAAGCAAGGGACTTGGACAAGGGTTCTGTTTCTGGGGCGCTTTCTATGATTTTCAGACCGTCTCGAAGCCATTGAACCGCTGAGCCTGTGACAAACAAGGATCCTTCAAGTGCATATTCAACTTTTCCATCCACGCCCCAGGCGATGGTCGTAAGCAGGCCGTTTTTACTGACGACTGCGTTTTCTCCGGTGTTCATGAGCATGAAGCTTCCAGTTCCATAGGTGTTCTTGGCCATGCCCTTTTCAAAACAAGCCTGACCGAACAATGCGGCCTGCTGGTCGCCCGCAGCGCCTGATATCGGGACTTCTTCACCAAAGAAATGATACCTTGCGGTCTTTGCGTAGATTTCTGAGGAGGGTCTTACTTCTGGCAGCATGGATTTTGGGACATCGAGTATTTTGAGCAGCTCCTGGTCCCACTTGAGGGTGTGGATGTTATACATTAGGGTTCTTGAAGCGTTGGAGTAATCCGTTACGTGAACCCGCCCTCCTGAGAGTTTCCAGATAATCCATGTATCAATGGTCCCGAAAAGGAGTTCCCCATTCTCTGCTTTTTCACGGGCGCCTTCGACGTTATTTAGAATCCACTTGACTTTGGTGCCGGAAAAGTAAGGGTCTATCAAAAGGCCGGTTTTGTTTTTGATCATGGCTTCGTGGCCGTCTTTTATGAGATTTTCGCAGATGTCTGATGTCTGTCTTGATTGCCAGACGATGGCGTTATAGATGGGACGACCGGTGGTTTTATCCCACACTACGGTTGTTTCACGCTGATTTGTGATGCCTATTGAGGCGATTTGCTTCGGAGAAATATTGTTGGCATGAAGCACTTCGGACACGACCGCCAAAACGGATACCCATATGTCGTCTGCGCTTTGTTCGACCCAGCCGGGTTTCGGGAATTGCTGCTTGAATTCTCGTTGCGCTGTATAGGCAATGGATCCGGACTTGTCAAAAAGAATGCCTCTGGAACTCGTCGTCCCCTGATCAATGGCCATGATGTATTGTTTTTCCATGTGAACCCTCCATATAAGCGTAAGTACCAGTTTAAAGTCTTATTTAAATGATGGTTGCTTTGGGTTTAATTATAAGGGAATTTATAAAAGAATAAAAGGCGGATTGATGAGAAACTCTATATAGTAAAGTCATCAAAGTGATTTTTGGGTGTGTCATGAGCCCCTTTTGTTTGATGTGAAGGGCCAATTGAAAAAAGATGATCCTTTGAAGAGGGTCATCTTTTAACGGTTTAATGACATGCTTTTTTTACGTGAGTTTCTTCACCGGATGCATTTCGATGTACCCTCTATAGCCTTGTGGTTCAAGTTGACATACCGGGGCGCTTTCTTTAGCCCATGCATATCCGTAAAGTTCAGGGTCGTATGTCTTGATGGCGTCCATGACTTCGCCTACAAAGGTTTCAAACTGGCTGTCATCATAGGGTTCTCCTTGGAAGACCATATAGCTGGCTTTTTCAAGTGTAATCAGTTCAAGCCCTTCAGGGACGCCGCCGTTATAATCAAATGGGACTTCGACGCCTTGTACATAAGTGCTCGTGTTGGGCTTGATAAGGGTAGAAGGCAGCCACATGCCTACGGGTTCATAGAGTGCTTCTTTCACCGAAAGAAGAAGGCCCCAGATGTCCGGGTCGACTTCCTCGCAGTATTCAAAGTAGCCTGTTGCGGTTTTTCCTCTTTTGATTAGGGCTTTTCTTTTTGGTCGTTCGATGATCTGGGTGAATATGGTTCTGGTTTTCATGGGTTTGCTTCCTCTCTTTTTTGGAATAGAGGCGAGTGCATCAAAAGGGTGGAACCAACGGATCGGTACTGGATGGCTTTTGTAGTCTCTGGGTGCTAAACCGAAGGTTCTTGAAAACGCGCGAGTGAAGCCTTCGTGTGAATCAAAGACGAAATCGAGGGCGACACTGAGAACGGACGTGTCCTGATCTCTTAGGGATTTTGCGGCCTGTGTGAGACGCATGCGTCTGATATAGTCAAACGGGGTGTGGTTTGTGGCTTCTTTGAATAGTCTTGCTGCGTGGTAGGGAGAGTAGCCGCTTACCCTTGATAGGTCTTTGAGCGTGATTGGTGTTTGTATGTGCGTTTCAATATGGTGCTGCATCCTTGAGACTGCCTGCCTTTGTTCGGTGTTCATGCCATCACCTCAGTTGAAGTATAGACTGTTTTACTAAAAGATTCTTGACCGTGGTTGCGATATTTTTGTTATCAAGAGTTAGAGGTGTTTCTCAGCTCGTTTTCAACCAAGTCAGCGTATAGACCGTTTCTTTCAATCAGGGAATCATGAGACCCCTTTTCAGCGACTTTGCCTTGATCAATGACGAAGATGGTATCAGAGTGCTTGATGGTTGAGAGTCTGTGAGCGATGACGAGAGAGGTTTTATTTTCCATGAGCCTGAAGAGCGCGTCTTGAATGATTTTTTCACTGGTGTTGTCAAGCGCGCTTGTGGCCTCGTCCAGAAGAAGGATCGGGGCGTCTTTCAAGATGGCGCGGGCGATGGCGATTCTTTGTCTTTGTCCGCCGGACAAGGTGGTTCCGTTTTCTCCTATCAATGTATCGTAGCCGTCTTTGAGAGATTTGATGAATCCGTGCGCATTGGCAGCCTTGGCGGCTTTTATGATTGCCTTATCGTCTCTGCCTATTGAACCATACAAGATATTCTCTTTTACGGTTCCCTGGAATACATGGGCGTCCTGTGGCACATAGCTTATGGATTTGCGGATGTCTTTAAGGGTTGTTTCACCCGGTGTCTTTCCATTGATGGTCATGGTCCCTCTATTCGCTTCGTGAAACTGAAGGATCAGTTTGAAGAGAGTGCTTTTACCCCCGCCTGAAGGTCCTACCAGGGCTGCGGTTTCACCCGTTTTGAGGGATAGGGAAATGTCATCGATTACATAGTCTTTGTCGTAGGCGAAACCGATTGAATCCAATCTCAATGCGGTGGTTTCACTGACTGGCAGTGGTTCGTAAGCGTAATGCTCGGATTCTTCCATTTCGTCCATGGTCTCAAAGACTCTCTCGCCTGCCGCAAGGGAGGACTGCATGCTTGAAATGAATGTTCCAAGTCCTCTGATAAGAGAGGTGACGCCGTTTTGGAGCTGGACGATGGCAATGATGACGCCTACGGTTGTCATACCGTTAAGGACGAGGTAAGCACCAAAGCCTGTGAGTCCTATGAAACTGCTAAAGCCAAGGAGTGCGTTGAGGCCGTCAATGGTGGCCTGCTTGTTGATTTTGTCTTTGGAGTGTTCATAGACGTCTTCGTTGCTCTTGATGAACTTGTTCATTATGAGTGTCTGGATATTGAATATTCGGATGACTCTGATGCCTGAGATGATGTTGCTCAACTTGGTATTGAGGATACCCAGATGCTTTTGAACATTTCTTGAAACGTGTCTTAAACGTTTCGCGTAAAGCGTGTTGAATCCATATGAGACAAGGGCGCTGATTACGACGACGAGTGCGAGACGCCATTCGATGAAGAACATCACGATGCCCGTACCGATCCCGGTAATGAGGTTGACGAGAAAACGCATGAGGTGTTCTGTGTAGGCGCGTTCCATCTCGGCGATGTCGTTGGTGAGCCTGGAAGAGATCTCCGCACTGTGTCGTTCCTTGAAATACCTGATGGGGAGTTTTGTGAGTTTGTTGAAGGCGTTTTTTCGGATAAACCCTGTCGTATGCACTGTTGCCTTGTAAGCGAGGTAAGTGAAGAAAGGAAACAAAAGGAACGTGATAACGATGAATACAAGGTCGCCTGAGATGTTGTCGATGGCGGCAGCAAAATCGCCGGTTTCCAGGGTATCAAAAAGCGTTCTGAACATGAGCGCGATGCGCGTTTGAAACAAGAACATGGCGAAACTCATTCCAAGCACGCCAAACAGATAAAGTTTTCTCACGCCTTTCATGGATGTGAAAATGCGTCTGAAGGTGTTTTTATGCATGCTCGCCACCGCCTTTTTGAAGCTCTTCATTGTAGAGTTTGCTATAAAGACCGTTCTTTTTCAAAAGCGTTTCGTGTGATCCTTGCTCTTTGAGGATACCGTCGTCAATCACACAGACTCTATCAACGTTTCGGATGGTTGATAGCCTGTGGGCGATGATGATGGATGTCTTTTCTTCAAGCATGGGCTTGAGGGCTTTTTGGATCATCTGTTCGCTTTCTGTATCAAGGGCACTTGTGGCTTCATCAAGCAAGAGGATAGGCGCATTCTTGAGCATGGCGCGTGCGATTGCGATGCGTTGTTTCTGCCCACCTGAGAGTGAATCACCAAGTTCACTGAGCGGGGTTTCATAGCCTTGTTTTAAAGCGTCTATGAAAGAATCTGCATACGCGTTTTTCGCGGCGGTTTTGATAGTGCTTAAATCTGCGGATTCACTTCCGTGTGCGATGTTTTCACGAATGGACTCGGGAAAAAGAAAGGTATCCTGGCTTACAAGTGCGAGATTGTCTCTGAGACTTCCAAGGTGCCAGTCTTTCAGTTCATGCCCCCCTATTTGAAGAGAGCCTTCGTAGGAATCATAGTACCCTGCAAGCAGTTTTGCGAGGGTGCTTTTCCCACCGCCCGAAGGACCTACGAGTGCGATGGACTCGCGTGGTTTAATCTTGAGGGTAAGGGTCTTGATTACTGGGTTTGTATCTCCTGGATAAGTGAATGACACTTCATTGAATTCAATGAGAGGCGAGACTTCATTGAACTCGAAAACAGTGCCTGTTTGACGTTCATCTTCACCATCGAGGGTTTCGAAGATTCTTGAAGCGCTCGCGAGATCTCTTTTGGCTTCTCCTATCATGACAGACATGTTTGAAAGCGGAAAGGTCAGAAGGTTCAAGAGGTTTATAAACGCAAGAAGGCCTCCGAGTGTCATCTCTCCCGTGGTCACAAAGTAGCCGCCGAGTATGAACGTGGTAATGAATGGAAGAATTGAGAAAAACATGGAAAAGACTTCAAGAATCGCGCGTCTTTTGGCAAGTTTCTCCCCACCCTTCACACTCTCGTTAACTGCAGCATCATGTTTGGTTGAAAGGGGCTTTTCCAGTGTGTAGGCTTTTGCGACTTCAACGCCCTTGATGTAATCGGTGATGGTCTGGTTCACTTCCCCAAGTTTCTTCTGAACGTTTTTACTGAGGGCGCCGATCGGTTTTGAAAGCAATGTGGCACCGATGATTAGGACCGGCAATAGTACAAGAGTCGCAAGGGTGAGCTTCCAAGAAAGAAACAAAAGTACACCGAAGGCAAGCAAAGCTGAAAGAGGGACTTCTATAAGCTCGGGGAGAAGCGTCAAAGTGAAGTTTCTCACACGGTTCATGTCATTGGTGCCTCTTGAGAGCTTGTCCCCTGAGTGGGTGCTTTGCATGGTTTCAATGGAAATCGTGTTCATCTTTTTCGCGAAAAGATGACGCAGCTTGGCAAGGCCTTTTTCAGTAAATCCGCCCAGAAGGCGGGTCTTTAGGAATTGCAAAAGAGATATGAATATAATCAGGAATGCGGTAAGGACCAGCAAATCAAAGAACATAGTGCTTGATCCATCAACAGCCGCATCAATCAGTAGTTTGATGATGTAGCTGAAAGCCACACTGGTCACTGATATAAACACAGTTGAGATGATGCCAAAAATGAGTAGATGCTTATTTGAAAAAGTGGACGTCAATCTTTTGAATGTCCTTGGTTTTGCAGCTTTCATAAAATCCCTCTCTTGTCAGCACTCTTTAGAGTCCAATTGATTGTAAAATATTACAATTAACATGTTTATTCTATCAGCTGGGTGTGAAAATGTCATCAGTTTATTGACAAGCCTGTAAGGGTCAAAGGTTGATTCCAACTTAGCTTGATGATATAGTTTAAATACTATAAGAGTTTTTGTTATTTGATGAAGGGGCGTAAGGGTATGGAAGACAGTGAAAGATACAGTGATACGAAAACGCCAATGCGGTTTGCGCTGGGTATAGAAGCGTTTTTCGTGGCCGTTTCACTTGGAAGCATCCTCGTTCTTTTTTATATAGAATCCCAGGTGGGATCTGAAAATACGGATTTGGGACTTCTCATCGTATTGCTGGTGGGGTTGTCGCTTATAGGCGTGCTTTATGTTCCGGGGTTCATCATAAACTTGATTTCTTACAGAAGAATTCATCAAAAGGGTATTCCGCTTAGAAAAGCTCATAGGGTCTTTACCTGGCACCTCATATACGGCATCATCAATCTATTAATTGCGAATGCACTGCTTGGAGTCATCTACCTGATCACTTACTCAAAAGGCATAAAAGCCATAGACAGGGCACAAAGATCGAAAATCTATCAAAATACTGATTAAAAACACCGAAGCCTACTTTTTGAAAAGGCTTCGGTGTTTTTTACTTGCAAGAGAGTTTATTGAAGGTCAATATCTGAAGCGGTAAGCACTTTTATGATTTTTGCGTAATCATCGAGTGCTTGACGGCCTTTGTCGGTAATTTCGTAAACGCCACGTTCCACTCGATTGAACCATCCGTAGTAATTTTTTTGAAGAATGGATACAACTTTCTTTTTGTTTGTGTATTCACGCAGTTCCTTGGTTGTTTTTGGACTGTCTTTCATATGGCTCAGCGCAAGCAGTGCCAGTTCACGGTAGGCGGTGATGATTTTTGTGTTGGTTGATCCACCGATATTTGAAGCGGTTCTTCGTTCCTTGAATTCCTTTAGCATTCGAGCGCGTTTTTTATGTCTTGTTCTTGCGGGATATTCAGTAGGATCGAGTAGGATGTTTGCTGTGTTATAAGTCAAATCCACGAGAATCAATCCGATTTCAAGGTGTTTTAGTATCATGCACTTGTCTTTGAAAAGGTCGGATTTCAATACCTTGTCGCTTGGTTTTGGAATGCTTGCATAAACAAGGTCGCCAAGTCCTTTTCTCCTGATTGCCTGAGCGATCAGTCGGGTATTCAATGTTGTCTTCATTTCAATCAGAATGCTCAGATCATCCCTAAGGGCCATGACATCCACGTCTTTAACTTCACTTTTCACAGTGAATCCCTGAGACTCGAAATAGTGTTTTAGTATAGGATACATGTCTTTTTCCATAAGATCCTCCAGACAGTTTCATTATATATGATTTGAACGTTTTGGCATAGAGGTAAATTAATCGGCGTTATACATTGACAGATTAGGTATCGTTGTCTATACTATACATAAACACGTTAGGTATGGAGGGTTTTATGGAAGACAGGATTAAAAAATATGTGGAATACCATTTCAGATTCAAAAGGGGAAAGGAAAAAGAAGACCTGGTTGAAGAGGTTAGTGGAAACCTTATTGACTATTTTTACCAGAAGAGTGAAGCATATGGTGATGAAGACAGAGCCTACAGGGAAACCATTGCCCGTCTGGGAGATTTTTCGGATGTGAATCCCGAGGCGGCCAGACAATTTTCATTGATGCCTGGCATATATGATGTTGGACTTATTACGGCCGCGGTTTTGAGTGCATTTGGACTTGTGGCTGTATTTTTACATACTAGTATTGCGTTTATTCTCACGGTTCTCTCGATTTCGATGTTCGTAGCAAGTGCGTATTATACGTACCACAAAGCTCAATATGAAAAGAACGTCAATGGGGATATTGATACGTTTTATCTTTATCTCGACAAAAGTTTTTCGTACTTGAAGACAGCGTTTGTATTCTGGGCTTTGACGTTTTCCCTTTTGCTTGCTGGCATGTTCGCCAATGTGATCATGTTCATGAATGCAGCAAGCAATCCTTTCGAAGCGTTTGACAATATAGGTGAGCTTGTTTTGGTTTATTTTTTCAGCTTCGTGCTTGCCGCAATCATCATCGGCATCTTCTTTTATATGCTTTATGAAAGAATCATGGCGCATTACCGTTTCATTAGCGGAAAAGAAGATCTGGAAGGCAGTTTCAAAAAAGGACTCGGGATGGTGGCCTTCGAAGAGTCAAGCTTTATTGTGTCGGTTAAACCGTATGCGCCTTGGGTCATGCTTGTATTTGCGCTTATAAGTCTTTTGGCGCCTTTAAGTATGGTTTTAGACTTCGGTAGCGTTTATTATGATTCCATTGCGCTCATTGCACTCTTTAATTTAATGCAGCCTGGAACGTACTTTATAGGCATCGTTCTTCTCGTTGCTTATGGATTCATGGGGATAGCTCTCATAAAATCCATAAGAGATGAAGACAAGAAAATGGGCTTGGTCTTTATTAGTTTTATCCTGGGTATCGCAGCC
Source organism: Caryophanales bacterium (assembly GCA_041694275.1). GTDB lineage: Bacteria > Bacillota_I > Bacilli_A > Izemoplasmatales > Izemoplasmataceae > M55B118. The sequence continues at coordinate 3,336 of JASMTQ010000004.1, read as the reverse complement.
TACATGGTTGTAGGGTTTGTGATTGACCAGTTTGTTGAAGGGTCCTATATTATGTTTACCTCCACCTTCAATTCTCCGTTCATCCTGTTGGTGGGAACCATGCTTGTCGGCATTTATCTTTTAGCTTTAAAAGTGCGTGGCACTAAAGAGAAGTTGGATTGACATGTTGCTCACCGGTGATCTTCTAAGAGGCCATACGGATATGATTCTTCTTGGAATCCTCTCAAAAAGGGATTCTTACGGTTATGAAATCAACAAACAGTTGGAAGAGGTTTCAAACGGAGCGTTCGTTTTAACGGAAGCGACCCTCTACACATCATTCAAGCGCCTTGAAGGCAAGGGGCAGGTCGCTTCATACTGGCAAAAGGGAGCTTCTGGAAAGAAACGCAAGTACTACGGCATCACCACGCTAGGAAAAGAAGAACTGAAAAACCTACAAAATAGCTGGCAGGAAGCAAAAAAAATCATCGATTCACTCATTTGACTCAGCTGGTGCATCTTTTTCTTTCAGTATACGCATCTTTTAATTTATAATTGAAGGGTTTAGATTGTAAAACAAAACCATTTGTTTGAATACCAAACTATAAAGTGATAAAATATATCTGAAATCAGATAAAGCGTCCATGACGCAAACACCTTCGAATACCGCCTCTATGGACGTGTATTCGATTTTTGTTTACATTTAACATTAAAAAAATATTGGAGGTAGTACAATGAAAAAGATTGTAGCTTTCCTAGTAATGCTTGTCATGGCTTTTACCCTTGCGGCCTGTGACGGCGAAGTTGAAGAGAACCTTGTGGACATTACCCTGGAGAGTGACGTGAGTGAAGCGAATCTCACGCAGGATCCAGCCGAAGTCACGGAAGGTATGGAAGTGACCGTAACCGCGAGTGAAGTCGACGGGTATGATTTTACTGCATGGGTTGATGGTGAGGGCGGTGAAGTGTCCACGGAGAGAACGTACACTTTCACTGCAGAAGACGCTATTACCCTTGAAGCCGTATATGATGAGGTAAATAGCGGAAACGGAGACACTTATTCGCTTAATATCTCAAGTGGATTGGAAACCGCTTCTTGGACGGTGTCTGAAGACGGGCCTTATGATCCCGGTGATGAAGTCACCATCGAAGCGAGTGAAGTCGATACCTATTCATTCCTTCACTGGATTGACAGTGACAGTGAAACCGTACTTAGTGAAGACAGAAGCTTCACTTTCACGGTGGATGAAGATTCAAACATCGAAGCCGTGTATGAAGATACACTAAATACCGATGAACGTACCGCTCAGACAGTTGTGGATGAAACGACTGAAAACACCGCGTATCTTGATACACTAATGAGCGACTACACTGTGGAAGAGGGCATGAGCATGTCCATGCACATGGCGCTTGACATGGATGACCCAGAGTCCAGTGAAGACGTCATCTATGATATGCAAATAGCCATGTCTACGGTGACACTCGATGGCGATCGCGTTTCAAAACTTCAAGTGTCTCTTGATATGCCGGATATGCCTGAAACCATGAATATGAGCATGTATATGGAGGAAAGTGAGACAGAAACAACTTATTATGTCAACACTGAAATGATTCTTGACATGCTCATGACTCAGGAAAACATTGATTTGAGAACGCTTCTTGATATGCAAAGTGATTATGTACACTATACCATCCCCAAAGATATCACAGGTACTGACCAGGAAGTCGTCTATGATGAAATCATGAACGCGATTTATGAAGAATTTATCGGCCCTGATTATCAGGAAGGCGATGTGCCCGAACTTGATCCAGCCACTTTGGATGCTCTATTTGAAAACATGGGAGACATGATGGCCTTCATGAGTTTTGCCCATCTCTCATCCTATGAAGATGTGACCCTGACCATGGATAGAAACGGGACAGTCGCACAAGGACAGCTTTCCATGGGCGGAGATGCGCTTGAAGCCTTGGCGAAAGACCTTTTTGAGGAAGTCTATAAGACACTCGAACTGCTCGATGAAAACGATGCGATGACACCGTATTCGGAAATCATCACCACGCAGGATTACAACATGGCGATGGGCATGATCGGCATGATTCCACAGATGAACGTCAATATGGAATATGACGCAGCGAATGAACAGATGCATATCGACATGGATGTCTATACCCTTCTCAATTTCTTCATGGAAGACAGCCCTGAATTTGAAAACGTCAATGACATTACCATGGAAATGACCATGGATAAGGGTGTAACCATTGATGATTTACCAAGCAATTCGAACAATCTTGAAACCATGGGAGAAGAGTTCATACAGATAATGACGGTAGTGGAAAGTGTCAATTATCTAAGCAGTGTCGCACAGGATACGGAGATTACACCGGGAACTTACACACTCAGTGATTTAGAAGGTATGAACCATAGGTTCACCATTCCGTTCATCGACAAGGAATTGAGTGAAGTGACCATCGATGATTCAGGAGAAACTCCGGTTTATTCGATTGAACTCTACTACAATCACGACGGTGACGCGGTATTTGAAGATACATCCCTTACGCTCGGTGAACTTGGCGCTGTGATGGACACTGAACCGACCACCCGCCAGGATGTGCTTGACATACTTGCACTCGTGTCTGATACGAACTTCGAACTCTACTCAGTATTGAGCGATATTGTTGAACAGATGCTTGAAGATGCGGTAAGTGTTGAACCTAGCATGCCGTTGCCTGAAAGCGACGTGGCAAACGCCACTGAACCTGGATTCTTCTCGCGGTATATGGATTCCGTACTTATTGACCACCAGGTGGACGGCTCCACTGAAATGTTTGCCTACGCCGTGGATGCTACGGCCCTTGATGTCCGTGATTTCTATTCAAACCACTATACCTCTGACGCTGATTGGACGGTTCAAAGTGAACAGGAAATGGAGGGAAGCTACAGTCTGAGTTACTACAACGCTTCTCTTGAATACGGATTGTCGATCAATATCAGCCCAGAAAGCGCCTACGATAGCGGCATCATGTATTATGTATCCATCAATGATCTCTCATCATCTTCATGAAACCATATCCATTATGACCCGGAGCGTTCAAGCTCCGGGTTTTTTTTTGGCGTTTTAAGAAAAGTGCAATGAAGCAAACGGTATGCTAAAATTGATGTGTGGTTTTATCCGGAACCATGATGGATCAAATTCAGGGATAAAAAGGGGCCTACGGGAATGAAAATAGGATTTTGTCAGTTTAAGAACATTGAATCCAGCAGTCTATTATGTTTCAAGAGGATGTGGACAGTACGCTTAAGAGAATCATTGAAGAAAGAAGAAGTCCGGGTCATGAGAAGTTTGCAGACTGGATTGA
>JASMTQ010000003.1:0-6292 GCA_041694275.1 Caryophanales bacterium | reverse complement strand
TCTACCGCCCCCAGTATCGCCAGGCAATACTGGATTTTCATCTCTATAGGAGAAACGGTCTAGGTCAATTACATATTTTGCAACCCCTTTTTGAGTTTCAATTTGTCTTTGGAGGTGTTCACAGTCATCTTCATGGGGTGTTTTAGACGCAAAGTGGTGTGCGTTTATGGTTCCTTTTCTGGCGATTAATTCCGAGTCACATTTGTCACACTTGAATCTGCCTTGATAGATTTCGTCTCCTCTTTCGAAATCGTGAATGCTTACAATGTCATCCAATACTTCACTATAGGCTCTTTCAATCTCTATCATGGGTTCACCTCTTTTATAACGTCATGTGTTTTGATATCTTCTTTAAACTTATCAATAAGGGTTTCACTGATATAACACGATGTTTCATCAGAACAAAGCATATCAAGACAGGTATCTAGATCAGCGAATTTTAAAAGGCCTTGAACATAACATCTTCCAAGAATACCGAGTGTGCCAGTGTATTTGACATTCAAGGCCTCACATGCCTTTCTAACCGGTAGATCATTACTACTGCAGTAATAGAGATTCTCACCTGCTATGGCAATTGCAATCCTGTCGTAGTGAGACAAGCCCTTGTAGGTTTGGTCACTTGTCAGTGTTTGATATATCTTTAAACCACTGTCCGTACGTATGTCACAGATTTCGTAATCATAATCCTCTTTTTCTAAGATTGTCTTTATTTCATTCAACATTTCTTCAGTATAAATCATTCGTGGAATGATCAATATATTGAAACAGCCAAATAACAATTCCAGTCTCCCGAGTTCGTAAAAATCCATCAAGATATTGTTATCCACAACTGCGTCTAAGTCATTTGAGGTGTACAGCTCTGTCATCCAGAGGTCTCCAAGTATTGACAAGATTCCTTGTCTGTTTTGTACAAAGTCTCATTATTTCAGTGATCTTGTTCACTGAAATGTCGCCTTTGAAGTAAAGACTTCTCATGGCCTTAATCAATCGGGAGTTTTTGTCTTCTATAGCAAGTGCATCCATGGGCTCTTCTTCAGTTTCTTTCTTGTTTTGAGCATTGGTTTTTTTCCAAAAATCAGTGTACTGCTTCTTTCTGATGTAGCCATACTTGTAAAGCACCACATACAATGTCTGAAGCGATACTTTGAAATGTTTTTTCATATGGTAAGGGTCAATGGTTTCTTTATCATTATCATTTAAATATTTCTCAACCAAGTTTCTTGGCATGAGAAAACAACCGGCAAAGTGATTGGCTACTTTTTCAGTTCTGTCTGTACGTCCACTTTTATAATAGACGCTGTCTCCATTCGAACTGTACTGGTGTCTATGGAATAAGAGATGAGCATATTCATGAAACAGAGAAAATACTTTCCTCTCTTCAGAAATAGCCTTTGAATCGTTGACGATGATAAAGCTCCCTTTAGTCTCCGAATAGGATGACACTCCAAAGTATTCGTCATTGTGAAAATCTATGGCCAGAACGTGAATGCCTTGTTCATCCAGCAAGTTGAAGTAATTTTCCGGGATTACATGTTCGATGTTGAACTGTCTTCTTTGATTGTTGGCCACTTGTTCTATGAGCTTTTCAAAGGTTTTTCTGTCAGTGTCATAAGTGGATTCCTCTACATGGTACTTGGGAGGTACGATCGAAAGCTTGATGTCTTTGACGATATCCAAATATCCATTTAAAGATTGACGAAGCTTTTCAAGTTCTACTTCCTTGATGGTGTCTTTAGGCTTGTCTGCTCTGAACATGAATCCAAGGGTATCGTCCTCGCTTTTGAAAAAGTAATCAAAGGACTTGTTGAAATAGTTGGCAATTTTTAGCAGTTTGTCGCTGTCTATGGGTTTCTCACCATCCACGTACCGTTTCAGGGTAGGGTGTGAAACACCGATGACTTCACTAAGATGTCTAAGAGACATGTTTTTCTCTTCCATGAGTTTGTTGATTTTGTTTCCTATTTGTTTGGCAGTGTCCATTCTCTCCACTCCTTTCAAGTAAATTTTACCACTTTATAATAATATTATCAAATATTTGGTAATATTTTAAACCACTGCATTAAAAAAGAAGACAACCAGTAATGATTGTCTCCGTTAGATATTTTATATAAACCAAGATTAATTCTTAAAACAATTTATGCTCCAAGTAATTCCTCAGGCTCCTGATATCAGAGCTTTGTGGTACATACTTAATGTGTTTGAAGAACGGTGGTTTCTTTCCGTATTTCTCTATATAGCCTATGACGTTGATATAAGGATTGAGTGTTTCTTTTTCATGCATGACTTTGAAGAGTTCCGCAGTGGCGAGTGTATCATCCAAGGCTCTATGCGAGTTTGGAAAATCTATTGCATATTCATCAATCGCGTTTGAAAGCTTGTGAGGATACTTATGATGGTCTTTATACACCGTAAGCATGTCAAGCATGTCCTTGTCGAACTTGTACGCCGGATCAAAGGTCTTGAGAAGCCAGTGCACGAAATTGATATCGAACTGAATATTGTAGGCAACGAGTAATTTATTGCCTTCTATCAAACGCTTGATTTCCGCGAACAGTTCAAACTGTTCGATGCCATCTTTCAACTTCTCTTCAGTGATGCCTGTAAGGTTCTTGATGGTTTCTGATAGTGTCTTGTCTGTTTTAACCAGGTGATTGACTTCTTCTATTTTTCTGAACGAACCGTTTTCAGGTTTTAACACCACTGCTGCGAATTCAATCATGTCACAGTCTCTTGGGTTGAACCCTGTGGTCTCAACGTCGAATACGACAATTCTGTCGTAGTTTTCAATTTTCTTGTCTTGCATGGTCATGGTATCCCTCCGAAGTTTGATTACCTTTATTCTATCATAGGTACGGTCATATTGAATGGGTTTATCATATACATGACACCTAAAGAAAAAGAACACCTGCAAAGGTGTTCAAAGCATGCGTTTAATCGCGCATTTTATATAGTCCTTGATGGACGCTTCATCCTTGGATTCGAGGATGCCTCTAGTGAGGATACCAAAGACCGTACTCCAAAGCATCTGGGCAAGAATGACGGGGTCTTCTTCTCTGATTTCTTTCTTCTCAATGCCTTCCTGAATACTCTCTATGAGTTCTTTGAAGGCTGGACGCTCAAGAATAGCCTCCCTATCCAGAATCCGCGTATGCTCAAGAATCGTCTCTTTACCTGAGAGCATCACGGCTTTGTAATAAATGGGATTTTTCATAACGGCTTCGGCGTATGATAAAAACCTCGATGCGATAAGTGAAGGGATGTCACTCTCAACGCTTTCTCCCTTTTTCACAGACTGCATGAGACTCATGTACCCTCGCATGATGGTGTGGTTGATGAGCGCATCCTTGTCTGAGAAGTACTGATAGATATTGCCTGGAGAGTAGCCGATCATAGCGGCTACTTTTCTTATGGATATTTTTTCAAATCCTTCAGTCTCAATGATGGAATCCGCCGCATCAAGGATGGCGGTTCTCACGGTTTCTGTCTTTTCTTTTTTTAGGGTTTCCTTCATGGATGACTTCATGGTTTCACAGCCTTCAAGAGAGGTTCGATTTGTGTTTTCTCCATTGCGTTTACAGGTTCACTGACACACTTCAGTATACCACGTTCATCGTCTGTGAGAGGCTCTTTTTTGTTTTTGACTTTCTTGGCGAGCACCTTCATAAGCACCTTGTGCTTGAAAGAGACCTCGCTGATATCGAACTTGCCTCTGAACATGAAAAGCGGTGTGTCTCTGAGCGCTCCATCCAGATTCGAGGTTCTTACATGCTCGAGGGTTTTATCTGTAATGGTGGATAATCCCACTGCGAACACAAAAACTTTTTTGTCACTCAATCCTTCAAGGGCTTTTTTGAATTTTTTCAGTCCCAAAATACCCACGGCGTACATTCCGCCCCCGTAAATCACGGTGTCATACTCTTTTAAGGAACCCAGATCAAAGTCATTGAGTCGCTTGTATTCGCATTCCAATGCATCACTGATCCAATGAGCGTAGGTTCTGGTCGACCCATAATGACTTTCATACAAAACAATGGTCTTATTCATAGTTCGCTTCCTCCAATGCATCATCAATCGCAGTGAGGTAGGCATTGCTTGTGAGTGTCGCCCCACTCACCGCGTCCACATCAAGGGTTTCATGTTCAACCACTTCATGTCTTATATGCTCAAACACGCCATCTTCAGGAATGGAGACATCCTCAAGCATGGTAATATCAGCTATCTTTCCATCTTCCACCCTCACTTCAACTTCCACGCTCCATCTGCCTTCATCGCACTCGCCGGTATAGGTGCCATCTTCAAGGGTCGTAAGGGACGCATTGTTCAGCTCAACGGTCTCAAGCGCATCAAGATTGCTTGAAAGCCACAGGATGACCCCAATGATACTTACAACAAGCACGCCTACTGAACTGCCCAAAATCATTACGACCTTTTTCATACGTTTGTTCATCCAATCACCTAACATTGTATATTTTATTAAACACTGTTCAATATCATTATACAAAGTTATCAGAATGTGTCAAGTCCAAAAAAAATGCCAGTCATAAAATGACTGGCTAGCGTTTTCTTTGTTCGGCTTCGATCTGGTAGTAGACGATGATGAGCGCAATGCCCACGATCATGATGATGCTTACGATGAGTGATGACACACTGACTTCAAACAATACGTTTAGAAACATGAGAATGAGTGCAATGGCGATGAGTCCGCCACCTGTTCCTAGACAAATGTGGTTCTTTTTCATCATTAGCCCTCCCCTGTACCTAATCATAGTGTATCAAGAAAGTAAGCGTTTTACAACACACATAGAAAAAGACGCTTGAACAAGCGTCTTGTAAGGGTTAATCCTCGTCGTAATAATAGTACCCGCCGCCGTAGCGCTGATCTTTTTTGTTGATGCGTGCAAGCACGCCTCCAATGACATTGGCGCCATTTTCGCGTAAGGATTTTAGGGTGTCCTTGGCGATGTCTTCCTTGGTTCTTCTTGATGCCATGACCATGATGGTCCCATCACTGTACCCTGAGATGATGTGCGCATCCGCCACGGCGCTGATTGGTGGGCAGTCGATGATGATGCGGTCGAACTCTCCTCTTAGTTTCTTGACGGTGTCCTTCATCTGGTTGCTCATGAGGAATTCTGCACTGAAAGGGATTTTTGATCCTGCAGGAAGCATATAAAGGTTGTCAGACACCTGCCTGATTGCTTCATTGATATCCTTACCCGCACTTACGACATCGGTAAGTCCGTTTTCATTCACAAGGTTGAAGGCTCTATGCACCTTGGGACGGCGAAGATCCATGTCAATAAGCAGAGTCTTCGATCCAGCCTGGGCGTAAACGGTCGCAAGATTAAGCGTGGTAACCGTCTTTCCTTCGCTTTTATAGGTACTTGTAAGGTTGATGATCTTCATATCCTTGCCAAAGGTTGAATATTCGATGTTGGTTCTCAGTTTCCTGTATTGTTCACTGACGACATTGAGTGGATCGTTGGCGGAAATAACGTGATACCCAAGATCCTTTTCATTTTTAAGTGCTTCAGGATTGAACATTATTCCTCAACCTCGCTTTCAAGGGCGTATTCAGGAATGGCCCCGAGGACTCTGAGTCCCAGTTTGTTTTCCATGTCTTTGGTAGTCTTGATCGATTTATCGAGGAATTCCATACCGAGTACTGCGAATCCACCTATCATTCCACCAAGTACGAAGGCGACTGCCATGTAAAGCATCCTGTTCGGTCCGCTTGGACTCTCAGGCATCTGCGCTTCATCGAGAAGCTCGATGTTGTCAAGCCCTGCGAATTCCTGTGACGTGCTTTCCATGATGTCAATGATGGTGTTGGCCATGTATACGGCTTCACTTTTGTCAGTCGATTCGACACTGAGTTTGATGACGACGGTGTTTTGTACACCATTGACTTCAATCATGCCTCGAATCTTAGATTTGGAGTATTCCACTCCAAGGTCCTCTTCCATCTCATCTTGAAGTTGCTCAAGGACACGGTTGCTGGTTGCGATTTCAGTATAGGTCGACACCAGTCTTTCCCCTTGCGCAAAATCGAATTCATCGACATTTTCATCGTCTCTCACCTGTACAAGCACACTCGTTTCTGCCGTATAGGTATCGGGCAATATACCGTATGCATAAATCCCTACAAGCATCATGACAATAAGTACGGATCCTGCAATTATATACCATTTTCTAAGGACGACTCTTATGAGTTCCATCAAATCGATTTCGTTTTCTTCAGGTTGTTGAATGTTTTTTTCTTCTTCCATAGTTCTCTCCCTTCGATTGGTTC
>JASMTQ010000002.1:0-4759 GCA_041694275.1 Caryophanales bacterium | reverse complement strand
GCATGTGTCATCGACGTTGTCCTCACACTCGGCTTCAAGCGTTACGTTCTCATTCAGCAAGTAGCGTTCTCTCAAGGCGTCGCTCTTTATGGTCGGAGCCTCTGTATCAGTCGCCTGCATAAAGCTATCGACAATCCCGAGTTCAAACTCGTTGTCGGCGTAAATCACACCTGCTAGAATAAGTGCAATTATGGCGACCAGGTTTCTTATTTTCTTTTTCATGATGTGCCTTCTTTCTTCTTGGTGTCCATGAAGTCATAAGGACTCAGATCTCCGATGTCTTCTCCAAGCGTATCGAAAGGAATGGAGGGGTCGGTGATGGTCTTTTCTTCATGGGTATCTTTGGCTGGTTCTTCCATGCTTTTGATGATGGAGTCAATGGTCGCTTCGCGGCCATTGAGCCTTCCCTTGAGTTTTTCCTTGAGACGGGTATGTCTGTCGTCTTCAAGCGTGGAGATGGCTCTTTTTAAAAGTGGCAAGTCTCCGATGATGACGAGTTTTTCTTCCGCCCTCGTGATGGCTGTATAGATGAGTTTTCTCTTGAGCATGATGGAATAGCTTCTAAATAGCGGCAATATGACGACGCCGTATTCACTGCCTTGCGATTTGTGGATGCTCATCGCGTATGCGTGGGTGATATTGGACAGATCCTTTTTCTTGTAGGTGACTTCCTTGTCCATGAACGTGGCGTAAAGTAGGCCTTTCGCTTCGTCAATGCCGGTGACTTGGCCCTGGTCCCCGTTCATCACACCGTCTTCCACCTGGTTGGTGAGCTGGAGAATCTTATCAAAGAGTCTGAAGGTTCTGCCCTGGTGGGTCAGGGTTTTTTCCGTGTGGTCGTTGTAAGTCGCCTGCAGGAATTCATTCACACTGTGGATGCCGACTTCACCCTTGTACATGGGGATGAGGACCTGGATGTTATCAAAAAGACTGTAGCCTTGATCCATCATGTAATCAATGATGGATTTTAACCGGTCCTTGAAGGTCGTTTCGCTTTCCTTTATGAGGTACCTGTCAGTGTATGCCTTGCCTACATCCGAAGGAAGGCTCCCTTCTCTGATGTGGTTCGCAAGTTCTATGATGTGTGAATCCTTGCCCTGGCGGTGGATGGTTTTGAGCGTCACCGTCATAAGCAGCTCTGATTCAATCAGATCCTTGAGGACCTGGCCGGGGCCTACGCTTGGAAGCTGTGCTTCATCACCGACGAAGATGACGCGCGCATCGTCTTCGAGACTCTCAAGAAGCTTGGAGGCGAGGTAGGTATCAATCATCGACGACTCGTCGATGATGAAGAGATCGCCTTGTCTTGGGAAACTTTTTCCGTAGGCGAAGGTGCCATCAAAGGCGTAACCCAGAAATCTGTGTATGGTGGTGGCGTAGTAGCCCGTTGATTCCTGCATGCGTTTGGCAGCTCTGCCCGTAGGCGCAATCAGATGGATGGTGCTTTCTGTTGAGAAGGACGGTCTTTCAATGGTGTGATAATTGTAAAAGACATAGACGATGCCCTTGATGACCGTGGTCTTTCCTGTCCCTGGACCACCCGTCAGGATCATGGACTGATGTCTCAAGGCTTCAAGGATGGCGTTTCTCTGTTCGAAGGTATAGGTGATGGTTTCCTTTTCTTCAAACTTCTTGATGAGCGCGTGTACTTTTTTCTCGTCAATGTCATTAAGGTTTTGTGTAAGTGTATGCGCACGTTCAGCGATGACCGCTTCCGCCTTGGCGAGGCTTCTCAGTGTAAGCGCACCGTCTTCAACGATGAACCGTTTTTCTTCAATAAGCGTTTCAAGGCCGTCATCCACAAGGCTTTCATCGATTTCAATGTCGCCTTTTGAAAGCTTGTCCTTGCACAGTTCCATGAAGCGGTCCTTATCAAGATAGGTATGGCCGCGCTGCATCGCGATCTTCGTGAAAAGCGTAATGATCATCGCCTTGATGCGGTAGGGATGGTCGTGCTTAAACCCGATGGTCCTGGCGATTTCATCCGCACGTTCGAACCCGATGCCATCCACTTCATCAATCATGCGGTAGGGGTTTTCTTCAAGGACCTTCAGGGTCTTTTCTCCGTACACCTTGATGATGCGCATGGCGATGCGCGGGGTAATGTCGTAGCTATAGAGTTTGATGAGGGTTTGTTCGTCTTCCTTGTTTTCTCTTAAGCCTTGTTCAAGGCTGTCTTTGATTTTTGATGAAAGCTTGGGGACCTTATCGAGCACGGAAGGGTCATTCATGACCTTGTTGATGGTGTCTTTGCCAAGGGTATCGACGATGCGGCGTGCGGTCCGTTCGCCGACCCCTTTGAAGCGGTCACTCGAAAGATAATCGACAAGGCCTTCTTCGTTGGCTTCTTCTATTTTTTCAAACTTCGTAAAGCTGAATTGCTGGCCGTATTTCTGGTGGTGCTCATAACTGCCGTAAAACCTGTAGGTTTCCCCCTTAATGGGATTGGGAATCGTACCTTTTACGGTTTCCTGCTCAGACTTTTCAAGCGTAAAAAGCGACTGTTTGGTGGAGCGTTCAGTCACGTCGATTTTTAGAATTGCGAAGCCGTTGTCTTCGCTGTAGAATGTGATGTTTCTAATGGTGCCTTCAACATAATCCATAGTATTCACCTGAAACCATTATAGCATGTTAACGGCACATATTTCATGATAAATCGATTGGATTTATCATTGCGAACATCTATAAAATGTAGTGAATTACACCGATTTTTCGCTTTTGAAGCCAATGAATCACATAGCGTCATAAATGGCTTATTGAAGTGACTTGTGCCTATATGATGTAGGGTCATGTTTTGTGTATGTGTTTGAAGCCTGTTTTTCAAATGTTATAATTAAAGTAGAAATCAATCTTAGGAGAGGTGATTTTATGGCACTTGAAATTATCAACTCACTTGAGCATCCGATCTTTGAAGAACAAGAAGGCCCTTTCATATCAATCTATCAGACCACGCACAGGGACCCTTCCAAAAACGAGGAGGATTCACTCCGTTTCAAGAACCTGATCAAGGACGCCGAGAAACAGCTCGAAGCGCATTATCCAGGTGAAGATCCAAAAGACGTACTGAACCCCCTTTACGATATCGAGTCAAATACGCAGCTTTGGAATCAGACACAGGAAGGCATCGCCGTTTTCTCCAGTAAGAACCACACGGTCGCATTCCGCTTCTCACAACCGATAAGAGACATAGCCGTCGTATCAAAAACGCTTTATGCGACTCCACTCATCAGGCTTTTCCAGACGATGGACGATTACTATGTCCTCGCACTTTCCAAAGACAGCTTCCGCTTGTTCTTTGGCAATAGAGACAAGGTAAGCGAAGTGTCGTTTGACTCTGATCAGCCGACGACCAAGGAGAAAGTGCTTGGGACTCTCGAAACCGACAACTCTGTCACCCATGGATCATATGGCGCGGGTGGCGGTGCACAGTTCCACGGACATGAAGACGCCAAGAAGGTCGAGGAAGAGGACATGATGCGGTTCTTCCGCTACATCGACGAATTCGTGGATGACACCTACACCAAGGAAACGGGCAGTCCGCTCATTCTTTGGGCGCTTCCGGAGGCCCAGGGCGTATTCCGCAAGGTTTCTCGCAACGACAGCCTCATGAAAAAAGGCGTGGAGAAATCCACGAAAGACCTTACTGAAGACGAGGTCAGAAACCAAACCTGGTCCATCATAGAACCCGTGTATGAGGACGGCGTCAATCAGCTTGTCGAACGCTTCAATACCGCCGTGTTCAAAGAACAGGCAAGCGATGTCTACACGGAAGTCTTCAAAGCGGCCCTCGAAGGCCGCGTCGATACGCTTCTCATTGAAGAAGGGCGCATCGTTCCGGGCTACCTCAACGACAATAACGACCCGGTCATTTTTGAAGAACCCTCCGAAGACACCCATGACTTGCTTGACACCCTTGCCAAACTGGTCATCGACCAGGGCGGAACCATCCGAGTCCTTTCCAAAGAGAAAATGCCTTCGGATACAGGCTTTGCGGCCATTTACAGATACTAATACCCATATACCAACAAGCCCGCCATTCAACTAAAGCGTTGAATAGCGGGCAATTTTATTTGTTTGTAGGATTCTAAGCGATTACTTGAAACCCAATTTCCAGTTTGAAAAAGCCTCGATTTCTTGCAATGAAAAATGAAACAATGGTTTATTGATGGGTACACTCAAATCGAAATAATGACTATACTAAATACGATTTGAAGCCTTGCTTTTCATTGGTTTTTCTTTGTCCTTGACATCCTTATTGGGCGTGCTGTTATTCAATATATTTAAGATGTTAAATGTAGTTAAAATCACAAAAATCACATTAAAGAAATACCCAAGCTGAAGATTACTAAAAATCTCTTGCCCAGAACCAGGAATGTTGTTGTCTTGTGATAGAACATAAGGGACTGAAACAAGTGGTACAATTGCAAGTATCAGTACCAACAGTGATAGCATAATATTATCATTATTTCCATTTACTATTTGATATAACAGCGCTACTAAGCACCCAGCTAATAATATCATATAGCCCAAATGATTTATTAGAATGTATTCACCTACGTATTTAAAGCTTCCCATCAATATTACTAAAACAACTAAACAAAGATTAATAATTAATTTTTTACTCATCTTTATCACCCCCTCCATATCAACATGATGCAACAAATAAATTATTTATAGTTAAGTAATGAACTTCTTCCTTTGCAAATAAATCATCAAAGAAAGCATCATTCTCTTTCATTTCTATAGAACTGTGCAATTT
>JASMTQ010000001.1:0-7585 GCA_041694275.1 Caryophanales bacterium | reverse complement strand
TGAAGATACGTATGCCCATTACAAAAAGAAGTATCCAATGTTGAAACCATCCATGGAAGAAGTCTCTATAAGAAGAGCCGATAGGATTTTAATACCCTTTTTAAAGCTTGAAAGGCAGCATCTAAACCAGGCGATTATCAAGGACTTTGAACAGCATGAGATATACAATGCCAGAGCGTTTTCGACGTTCCGTGACGCGCACCTGAAACTATGGAAGGCGTTTGAGGAAGAGGCGGAAGACGACACCGTCTACATTTTCGAATGCGTATTCCTTCAAAACCACATCAATGAACTGATTCTAAAGTACAATCTTTCGTCTTTTGAAAAGAGGAAGTACTTTAAAGCGCTCATGGATTCCATCAAGGCTTTGAACCCGGTTGTCTATTACGTATTTCAAGAGGATGTGGACAGTACGCTTATGAGAATCATTGAAGAAAGAAGAAGTCCGGGTCATGAGAAGTTTGCAGACTGGATTGATCTCATGGTAGAACATCTAAGCACACAACCCTTTGGTAAAAAGCTTGGATATGAAGGAGTAGAGGGCGTATTTGATTATTTCAAGGACCGTCAGAATATGGAGACCCATCTGCTTGAAACCCTTCAGGTGCAGAGTCACAGATTCATGTTAAAGGATGACTACGATACTGTCTTTGACTCGATTTTAGCGGTAACGAACGACTGGTTGACTGACTGATTCATTTAGTCCCTGTTTCCATGGGATATCAATTGACAAATTCAATAGATACTGATAATCTATTTCATATGCTTTGATATTCAAATTAAATGCGGTGATAGAATGCAGTGGATTAAAACAGACGGGAAAATCGTCCTTTCAGGCGTCCTCATGATGCTTGTGATGGGGAGTGTCTATAGTTACTCTGTCTTCAGGGTTCCAATCGAGAATTACTACAATGTCGAAGCTTCCTTAAGCGGCATACCCTATATGCTCAGTCTTTTATTCTATGCCCTTTTCATGGGTGTCAGCGGTAAGATTTTAGAAGTTGCGCCGCACTTCAAAGTCATGGTTTGTGGGGCGCTTTTTATCGCTCTTGGGTGGTTTGTTTCCTATATTGGACAAACGTTCATCCTTTTGTCCCTTGGTTATGGCGTACTGATTGGCACGGGTATCGGGCTTATATATGGTGTGCCGCTTACCGTCATTACAAACCGTTTTCCAAAAAGAAAGGGCCTTTATCTCGGGCTTGTACTTTTAGGCTTTGGGCTTAGTCCCTTCATAACCGCTCCCATGATGCAATCGATGGTGGAAACTTACGGGTTGCATGAGACGTTTAAGGTTATGAGCGCGAGCACCCTTGTCATCCTTCTTTTTCTTTCACTCTTTTATAGACATTCAAGAAATCCTGAAATTCATTTTGAGAAAACGAAATTAAGCGTGCTTTTGAATAAGAAAAGCTACCGGTTGCTTTATGCGCTTTTCTTTATCGGCACTTTGATTGGACTGAGTGTGATAGGGTTCAGTTCTTCGTATATTCATTCGGTCCATGACTACAGTCTTGAAGAAGCTGCTTTTTTCGTTTCGCTTTTCGCGGTTTTCAATGGGCTTGGAAGGGTGATTTATGGAGTTCTTTCCGATCGTTTCTCAATTATTTTCACGATGGGCATGTCATTTGCGTCCATGCTTCTTGGTACGGCACTTGTTATCCTTTTTCAAGACAGTGTCTTAGCGTTCGTCATCGCGTTTTCAATTCTTTGGATGAACCTGGGCGGCTGGCTTGCGCTTGCACCGCTTGCGACGTCCAGGCTTTTCGGAAAAGAGGAGTATTCGAGGAACTACGGCGTGCTTTTCAGCGCCTATGGTCTTAGTGCCTTGCTAGGGGTACTCATAAGCGGGGTTCTTGTGGACATGCTTGGAAGCTACCGCCTTGTATTTGTGATGTTTTTCATACTCAGTGGCACAGGGCTTGGATTGACCCGCTTATTCAAACGTGAAACAGAGTCTTTTTAGATGCGGCCAGTTCATAAAAAAACCTTGAAGATTTAAGCTTCAAGGTGTTTTTTTATAGATATCTTGTATAGTCTATCGGATGTTTTTCAATATACGTATCAAGCATGTCCAGGGTACGTTTTTTGTTTTTCATGACATCGATGTATTCACGATGTCTGTTTCTTATGTGAATGCATTTCAGGTAATGGATTTTTTGTTTGTAGGTTTGTTCAAATCCAAGCTTGTAAAGGTTCATTTGAAGTTCAAGGCGCCATTTGTCGATATGGGCGGCACGCTTTATTTGTGCGATGCCCTCACCTTTAATGTAGGGAGATTTTACAACCAGGTCAAACCGCCCCGCGGCGATGACCACTCCGTGGTGGTGAATCAGGACGGGGACTTTTGTGTTTTGAACTTGAATCTGGTGTTCGCCTTTGAGGGAAAGGTAGCTGTGCATTTCCTTGTGGTAGATTTTTTGATCGCTTCGTTCGTAATGTTCAATCATTTCACGGAGTTCCGAGCCTCTTTCGGCGGCTTTTTTTAAAATCTCAGGGTCCACGTTCTTCATGGATCTGGGATAAAGATCGTTTACGATATCACTCACACTTGCGACTTTCTCTCCGTCTACAAAGTATTCGTGATTCACAGGATCGAAATCGAGGACGTAGTCCCCTAATTCAAAGTGCACCAAGCTATCACCTCCCGGATGAGTAAATTGAGTGGTCTCTATTTGATACATGTGCGATAGGATTTATTTGAGGGGGTCTTTATAACGAGACGGTATTAGGACTCTATGAATTCGATCCCGTGTGATTTGAAAGTGTCTTTGGCTTTTTCGTAATCGATTTTTTTCATCCGGCACCCTTTTTTAAGTGTCATGATGCGTCCCATGGTTTGAATCATCCCTGGTTTCATGATGTCTTCGAACCCAAGGTCTTTCATGATATCAAGCGCTTCAGGATGGTTTTTGATGAGTGCTTGTATGCTGATGTCTTCTTTGACTTTTTTCATAGTATCACCTACGTGCATTGTACATGCTCAAGCGTCATTTTTCTACTTATATGGTCTTATAAATTAAAGGAGACTGAAAATATTGGTTCTAGCTTCATTTCATGTTTGAATAAAGCAAAACGCCTGCGAGATAAAGTCTCACAGGCGTTTTCAATTTAGGATTTTTGCATTGTATCCTTGATTTTTGTGGCGACGAGATCAACCGCAACATCGTGTTTGTGGTCGTTTGGAATAATGACGTCGGCATAGCGTTTGGTCGGTTTGATGTAGGCGTGATGCATGGGCTTTACGGTGCTGAGGTACTGATCTATGACGCTTTCCATCGTGCGTCCGCGTTCGTGGATATCACGTGTGAGCCTTCTTATGAACCGCGTATCATCATCGAGTTCCACATAGATGTTCATGTTGGAGAGTTTGCGAATGCGTTTGTCGTGAAGGACAAGGATGCCTTCAATGATGATGATTGGTTTGGAATGCACGGTTTCAAGTTTGTCACTTCGGGTGTTGTTTACGAAGTCATAAAGTGGCTTTTCAACGGTTTCACCGGCCAAAAGCTTGTTGAGATGCTCATAAAGCAAGTCGTTATCCAGTGATTTTGGATGGTCGTAGTTGATGTTTTTTCTCTCTTCCATCGTCAGATGATCCTGGTTGTGGTAATAATCGTCATGGTTGATTTTGAGAACTTTGTCCTCTTTCGTATGTTTCAAGATTTCACGAACAACAGTGGTTTTCCCGGATGCGCTGCCTCCGGCGACTAGAAATAGTAATGGTCTCATACATCGCTCCTTTTATGGTTTCATAATCATTATAGAGGAAAATACCATAATGTAAAGCAACAAATAAAGACAACATATAAACTTTCAGTCTTTGAAAAAAGTGCGAGCTTTCAAAAACGAATACCCTAAAATGGGGATGGCTAACACCGAGTAAAGCACTACGTATTCAGTCACACTGAAAACGTTCAGGGATTCAACGAAACCCATAAGTATAAAAAGGATCCCAAGCAGTGCATAAGGTGTGACCAGTGATTTTTGGTAGGCGTGTCTTTTTTCAAGTGACCAGGCGTTTTTGAGTTTGTTGTTTATGATCCATTCACGGCCTTGATGGTGTTCATACGCGAAGAAAATAAATGCGAGACCGAGCAGTATTTGTGAAAACAAAGTATCATCTCCCAAGTTTAGTTTACTAAAAAAATAAAGATATTCAAGGTTCGAGGGCCATGACTGGACTTATTTTTGACAAAAGTGCCATTGTAAAGGATGATGGAAAAATGTACTATGATTATATGGAATTGTGAAAAAACAATTAAATTATGAAGGAAGTGATTTTATGGGATCAGTTCTCGATACCCTTGGACAGAGTTATCGTATAACCAAAGATGCGCTTGGATACATTTTTTCATACCCGAAAATGCTCGTGCCGACGCTTGTAATCAAAGTGTTTTATGTCGCAGGATATTTAGCTATTCTTATTTACACACCGCTTTTAGACATGGTGCTCGGTGAAGTGGGCCTTTCTTTGATGGAAATACTGATCATTCTATATTTCACCATTGTCTATTTCAGGTTCTTTGAAGGGCTCATAGCGCTTGTGACCCTCCAGCTTGTCAAACAGCAGTCTGAAAATTACAAGATGAGCCTTTTAAAAGCTATATGGAGAACGCTTGTCCATTCTCTTTTGAAGACCTTTCCAATCATTTTGTTCTGGTCGGTAATTGAATTTGTCATAGCGGTTGTCTTTGCCATCATTAAAGGGCTCTTAAGAGGGAAAGATGGAGACGATACTATGCTAAGTAGAGCGGCTGAGAGAACACAGAGATTGTTAAACAACATGCTCGACCGTGTGAGCCTGCTTTCGTTTCCCGCTATTGTCTGGGACAACAAACGAACCATCGCGGCCATCAAGGAGGGCTTGACCATATTCAAAGGACGGTTCGGCGTCATATTCAGCGGAACGATTATCGGAGGCCTTTTTTACCTGGTCATGAGTATTCCAGCCGCAGTCGTGTTCTTCTTTGGGGCTTATTTCGAGTTCCTAAACATCTACGTGCTCGTTGGGATTTTCATCTACGCACTTGTCATCTGGAGTATTAAATTCTTGATTGAAGTGCTTTTCAGCACCAAAATATATTTGTGGCATCGTGCCTGGAGCAATGCCAGACTTAAAGCGATCAAAGAAGGCAAAGAAGAACCCGAAATCACCGATATTCCACAACCGAATCTTCTAAGTGGGTATTCAAGCGTGTTTCTCGATGTGAAATTCAAGCGCGACAAGGACCAAGGACCTGAACCAATGAGCCAATACTAAAATCGGAGGAAACCTTATGAAAAAACGATTAGGAGTTTTATTGTTTCTGAGTATGCTTGTCTTATCGCTTTCAGCCTGCGAAGAAACAGAAGAGGTACCGGAAACGGTTTTGACGTTTGAACTGAATGGTGGAACTTTGGATAGTGACGATTCGCTTGAAGGTGAACCGGGAGCATCGCTTGACTTGCCTTCCCCTTCAAAGGAGAAACATGCCTTTGAAGGCTGGTATATAGACGAGGCGCTCAGTGAACCATTTGAAGAATCTAAGATGCCTGAAGCGGACATGACGCTTCATGCGAAATGGACCCCCTATCCTACGCTGGGTATTGATAGCAAGAACGGAAGCGATGTCGTTGAGATTCGACAGGAGCCCGGAACAGGATTGAAACTTCCAACCCCCTCAAAAGAGGGCTATGTCTTTTCAGGTTGGTACAATAATGAATTATACCGGACAAAGTTTGAAACCAATCTGATGCCACACGAGGATAGGGTTATTCATGCGAGGTGGCGAAAAACCCCGTTGTACGATGAAACCACAGAGCTTGATTATCATGTCAACACCCACACGGTTGAAGAGGATTACACCTATGAAACCGTCGAAGTTACTGGATACTCTGGCAATGAAGAAAGGCTTAAAGTGCCTGAAACCATAAATGGTATACCGGTTACCACAGTCACCTTCGATTACGAGGAAAACGAGGATGTCTTATATCTTGAGCTCCCAAAAAGCGTTCTTGAGTTTAATCAAATGGGTGATTTTACCAATCTTGAATCTATTGAATTTTATGGTGATGTTACCTTTACCGGCCTTGAAGCCATCACTATTTCCTCTAAAGACACTACCTGTAGTCTTTCGCACATCGAAGAAAGTGATCTGCCCGTTGACATAGAGGAAGTTGGCTGTCCGGTAGAGGCCGTTACAGATTTGGATCTGGTCAATATGCCAGATGGTGATGTATTGAGGGTTTATCATGTCGTTGTGGATAAGGGGTCCTTTTATTCTGAAAAGAACCCTCCCATCCGATATTTGGACTTTAGCGAATTGGTGTTCGAAAACTTTGATCATATGGAGACTTTTGAGTTTCCGGCGCACTTTGAACTCGGATACAATCCTGGTTTCCAAGTCATTCAAGCGCTTAAGTTATCAGAATCTCTGAAAAGCATTACACTCGCTGATGATGTAGTGCATCACAAAGTCATTGACGGCGCCTTGTATGAAAAAACGGACGATGGGCTCAAACTTGTCTTTTACCCTATGGGAAAATCGGATGCGACTTATCACATACCTGAAGGCGTCACAAAATTCAGTGGGGACGTTTTTATGGGGTGGAGCTTTCCGTACGTGGAAAATTTCTACTACACGAATCCCTATCTGGAGTCCTTCACAATCAGTGATGATCATGAAAACTTTAAGTTAAAAGACGACATCCTCTATTCAAAAGACGGAAGTGAGCTGATTCTTGCGCCGCCTCAAAAGAATATCGAAGAGATTGTGATCGATGATTCCGTTGACCGTATTCACAATTTTGCGTTCTTCTCAAACGATTCCATCAAACGCATTGTTTTAGATCACCCTGAAGAAGACGGGGTCTTGCCATACCCAGAAAGGCTTTTCAACCGTCACAGAGACGATGTGACCCTTTATGTTCCGGACAATCTTCTGGATACATACAAGAGCCATATATCCTGGAATGCGTACCAAGATTACATGGAACCATTGTCCACACTCGAATAATTTAGGCAGGGAAGTTTTCTTTTCCCTGCTTTTTCTTTTATAATGGACCTTGAAAGGAGCATGGTATGGATAGACGAAAAGCAACCTTGACCCACGCCTTCCCACCTGTCATTGATGAAGGAAGCCAGATTATCATACTTGGGAGTTTTCCATCGGTTAAATCAAGAGAAAACGCATTTTATTACATGCACCCTCAAAACCGTTTCTGGCCGCTTTTGGCAAAACTTTTTAAGGACAATCACTTTTTGGATGCATCAATCGATGTTAAAAAAGAAACTCTTAAAAGACATCGTGTCGCACTTTATGACGTGATAGAGCGTTGCACCATAAAAGGTTCAAAGGATTCAACGATTGAAAATGCGGTGCCTACAGATGTAAAAAAACTTATTGAAGGGACCAATATCCGCACCATTGTCTTAAATGGAAGAAAAGCGGAAACGCTTTTCAAAAAACACAATGCTTCTTTAGTGCATATGAGCGTGAGCGTCCCCTCAACTTCACCTGCAAACGCGCAGTATGACATAAACAGGCTCATGGACCACTGGAATAAAATATTAACACATTACGAGGAGTGATTGCATGGTACG